>NZ_JADBQK010000004.1:63609-185448 GCF_014895885.1 Enterobacter cloacae complex sp. P17RS | reverse complement strand
ACACCTTATTGAGTTTAGGATTAAATGAAAATAAGACATTTCAATGCGTAGGTTATTACGATACAAAAAAAGAATGTATAATTATTACTTCAGTCTCTGTGACCGATAAGTTTAAAGTTGTGCTCAATAAATCCTAGTCTATGTTTGATTAGAAATATTCATACATTGACCACTATTTATATATACAGTTAAATTATACCCTCATTCATGAGGGCTTTTTTATGGCAGTACGTAAATTAAACATAGGAACATGGATTTGCGAATGTTACCCCACAGGACGTAGTGGGCGGCGCGTGCGTAAGCAATTTGCCACCAAAGGGGAAGCACATGCTTTTGAACGCCACACGATGGATGAGATAGAGGCTAAAACCCTGGTTGGGTGAATCAGTGGACCGTAGAACTCTGCGAGACGTCGTTGAACTCTGGTTCAAACTACATGGCAAATCCCTGTCCGCTGGCGAACATGTTTACGATAAGTTGCTCCTGATGGTCAATGCACTCAGAAATCCCCTAGCAACAGATCTCAGTTCCAAAATGTTCGCCCTTTACCGTGATAAACGTTTGACGGGTGAAATCTACTATAGCGATAAGTGGAAGAAAGGAGCCAGCCCGGTAACCATCAATCTGGAGCAAAGCTATCTGAGCGGAGTATTTAGCGAGCTAGCCCGGCTTGGTGAATGGACAGCACCTAATCCGCTAGAAAACATGCGCAAGTTCACCATTGCCGAGAAGGAAATGGTTTGGCTGACGCATGAACAAATCACTGAGATTCTGTACTACTGCCAACGGCAAAGTCCTCTTCTCGCTCTCATTGTTAAAATCTTCTTAAGCACAGGTGCACGATGGCGCGAAGCAGTAAACCTTACATGTTCTCAAGTCACTATGTACCATATTACATTCGTCAGGACTAAAGGTAAAAAGAACCGCAGTATTCCAATCAGCAAAGATCTTTATGAGGAAATCATTGCCCTAAACGGCTTCAAGTTCTTTACGGATTGCTACTTCCAGTTTTTGTCTGTGATGCAAAAAACTTCAATAGTGCTTCCCCATGGGCAGCTTACCCACGTTTTGCGTCATACGTTCGGAGCACACTTCATGATGTCTGGCGGCAACATCCTTGCCCTGCAGAAGATCCTCGGCCATCACGACATAAAAAAGACCATGCACTATGCTCACCTGGCCCCTGACCACCTAGAAACGGCCCTGCGCTTTAATCCGATAGCTACATTGCCAAGTGGCGACAAAGTGGCGGCAGCAGTTGGCATTACCCCGTAATCGCCACTCCTTACCACTAACCTAACTTATTGATTATTATGTAAGTCATTGTTTTGACCAACCCGTTTACATAAATGGGTTTTTTGTTGCCTGAAATTCCCCGTCCTGTAATCTGACCTTCTCTCTTCCCACCAAAACATATATGATTAAACGAATATGATTTAATCTACCCTCAGGAACACCCATGCTCCACCCGCTCCACCTCTTCAAAATCCTCTCCGACGAAACGCGACTCGCCATCGTCATGCTGCTTCGCGAAACGGGAGAATTGTGTGTCTGCGATCTCTGCTCCGCCACCAGCGAACCGCAGCCGAAAGTCTCCCGCCATATGGCCTTGCTGCGCGAGTCCGGGCTGGTTATCGATCGTCGCGAGGGCAAATGGGTCCATTACCGTCTATCTCCCAACATGCCGGCATGGGCGGCAGCCATTATCGACACCAGCTGGAACTGCCTGCGGGAAGAGACGCGCATGAAGCTGCAAAACCGACTCCCGGGCTTATGCTAATCAAAACATATTCATGAAATCAGATATAACGGAGTAAGCGATGTTTCTGGCAGGGGCAATTTTTCTGTTTACGCTGGTACTGGTCATCTGGCAGCCCAAAGGGCTCAGTATCGGCTGGAGCGCGACCATTGGCGCCGTGCTGGCGCTGGCCAGCGGGGTAATTCACATTAACGATATACCTGTGGTCTGGAATATCGTCTGGAACGCCACGGCAACGTTTATCGCCGTCATCATCATCAGCTTGCTGCTGGATGAGTCCGGCTTTTTCGAATGGGCGGCGCTGCACGTTGCCCGCAGGGGAAACGGTCGCGGGCGATTGCTGTTTACTTATATCGTGCTGCTGGGTGCGGCCGTGGCGGCGCTGTTTGCCAATGACGGCGCGGCGCTGATCCTGACGCCTATCGTCATCGCCATGCTGCTGGCGCTGGGGTTCAGCAAGCAGGCCACGCTGGCGTTTGTGATGGCGGCAGGTTTTATCGCCGATACCGCCAGCCTGCCGCTGATTGTCTCCAACCTGGTCAACATCGTGTCGGCAGACTTCTTTAAGCTGGGGTTCAGCGAATACGCCTCGGTGATGATCCCCGTTGATATCGCCGCGATTGTCGCAACGCTGGTGATGCTGCATCTTTTCTTCCGCAAGGAAATTCCCCCGGAATACGACCTGGCGAAACTTCAGGAGCCCGCGCGGGCCATTCACGATCTCCCGACGTTCAGAACGGGCTGGATCGTGCTGCTGCTTCTGCTCGTCGGCTTCTTTGTGCTTGAACCTCTCGGCATTCCGGTCAGCGCCGTCGCCACCGTCGGCGCGCTGATTTTATTCGCTGTCGCAAAACGGGGACATACAATAAACACCGGAAAAGTGCTGCGCGGCGCACCCTGGCAAATTGTTATTTTCTCGCTCGGGATGTATCTGGTGGTGTATGGCCTGCGCAATGCCGGGCTGACGGATTATCTCACAGGCGTGCTGAATAGCCTGGCCGGACACGGACTGTGGGCCACCACGCTGGGAACCGGGTTCATCACCGCGTTCCTGTCATCCATAATGAACAATATGCCCACGGTGCTGATTGGCGCGCTCTCCATTGAGGGCAGTACGGCGACGGGATTGCTCAAGGACGCGATGATTTACGCCAACGTGATTGGCTGCGATCTGGGGCCGAAAATCACGCCTATCGGCAGCCTCGCCACCCTACTCTGGCTCCACGTGCTGGCGCAGAAAAACATGACGATAACCTGGGGCTACTATTTCCGGACGGGCATCATCATGACGCTGCCGGTCCTGTTTGTGACGCTCGCCGCGCTGGCGCTACGTCTCTCCTTCACACTGTAATGAGCCACTGATATGAGCCACATCACCATTTACCACAACCCCGCCTGCGGCACCTCGCGCAATACGCTGGAGATGATCCGCAACAGCGGTACGGAGCCAGAGATTATTCTCTATCTGGAAACCCCGCCGTCGCGCGATAAGCTGACCACCCTGATTGCCGATATGGGGATTTCGGTGCGGGATCTGCTGCGCAAAAACGTGGAGCCCTATGAACAGCTCGGCCTGGCCGAAGGTATCTTCACCGACGACCAGCTTATCGACTTTATGCTGCAATACCCGATTCTGATTAACCGCCCGATTGTGGTCACGCCGCTGGGCACCCGCCTGTGTCGCCCGTCTGAAGTCGTCCTCGACATCCTGCCGGACGCGCAGAAAGGTGCGTTTACGAAAGAGGATGGCGAAGCCGTCGTGGACGCCAGCGGGAAAAAAATCGAACACAGGTAAAACAGGCAGGGCGAGTGATGCCTAAGGGTTCCCCTCGCCCGCAATTCTCCCCACCATCGCCCTAATTTCCTCCCGGCTTAATGGCTCTCGGTCAGTCACATAGTGCAGCGTCATCCCTTCGATAAACGCGTCCAGCGCGCGGGTGGTGACCGGGTCGAACCACTGCTCCAGCGTGGTCTGGCTCATTTTCATCCAGTCCTGCATCACCGTTTTGAGCGCCGCGCTGCGGTGCATAAAGGCGTAAAGCTGATACATCAGTGCCATGTTGTGCGGCGTGGTCACCTGCGAGCTGTGGATCAGGGTGGTGATGGATTCACACGCCATCTCCGGCCCGGTGACGCCCGCGAAGAAATCCCGGTACTGCTGTGACATCTGCCGGGTAAACCACGTGAAGGCCTCCTCCAGCAGCGGCTCCATGCCGTCGAAATAGTAGGTCATCGACCCCAGTGGCACGCCCGCGCAGCTGGCGATTTTGCGGTGCGTGACGGCGTGAATCCCGTGTTCGGCAATGGTGTCCAGCGTCGCCTGGAGAATTTTTTCACGTCGATGCGGATCGTTCGGTGGTCTGCTCATAAATCCCTCACCTGGTTTGTGTACAAATGTACACAAACTTGCTAGTGTTGTCGCTACTGTTGTACTTCTGGTGCTACCCCAATGACGCTGACCTCTTCCCGCAACGCCCTGCGACTACGCATGTGGGCATTGTTTATGTTCTTCTTTATTCCCGGTCTGCTGATGGCCTCCTGGGCCACACGTACGCCCGCCATTCGCGACATTTTGTCCGTCTCCACCGCGGAGATGGGCATCGTGCTGTTCGGCCTGTCGATAGGCTCCATGAGCGGCATTCTCTGCTCCGCGTGGCTGGTGAAGCGCTTTGGCACGCGGGCGGTGATCCGCACCACCATGTGCTTCGCGGTAATTGGGATGATCGTGCTAAGCGTCGCGCTGTGGTTTGCTTCGCCGGTGCTGTTTGCCCTGGGGCTGACGGTATTTGGCGGCAGCTTCGGCTCGGCAGAGGTTGCGATTAACGTTGAAGGGGCGGCGGTCGAGCGCGAGATGAACAAAACCGTGCTGCCCATGATGCACGGCTTTTACAGCCTCGGCACGCTCGCCGGCGCGGGCGTGGGGATGGCGCTGACGGCCTTTGGCATGAGCGCGAATCTGCATATCCTGCTGGCGGCGCTGGTATGCATCATTCCGATCCTGACCGGCATTCGGGCGATCCCGAACGGTACCGGCAAGAATTCCGCTGAAGAACAGCATTCGACGGAAAAAGGGCTGCCCTTCTACCGCGATTTCCAGCTGATGCTCATCGGCGTGGTGGTGCTGGCGATGGCGTTCGCAGAAGGCTCCGCCAACGACTGGCTGCCGCTGCTGATGGTGGACGGCCACGGCTTTAGTCCGACCTCCGGCTCGCTGATTTACGCCGGGTTTACGCTGGGGATGACCGTCGGGCGCTTCACCGGCGGCTGGTTTATCGACCGCTACAGCCGCGTGGCGGTAGTGCGCGCCAGCGCCCTGCTCGGCGGCCTGGGTATCGCGATGATCGTCTTTGTGGACGTGGACTGGATTGCCGGGGTCTCGGTGATCCTCTGGGGTCTGGGCGCGTCGCTCGGCTTCCCGCTGACTATTTCGGCCGCCAGCGACACCGGCCCGGATGCCCCGACCCGCGTCAGCGTGGTGGCGACCACGGGCTACCTCGCCTTCCTGGTCGGGCCGCCGCTGCTCGGTTTCCTCGGTGAGCACTACGGGCTGCGCAGCGCCATGCTGGTGGTGTTAGGGTTGGTTATCATCGCGGCGCTGGTGGCGCGCGCGGTGGCAAAGCCGGAAACGGAACAAACGTCAATGGAGAAGGGATATGAGCGTTAAACTGATCGCCGTCGACATGGATGGCACATTCCTGAGTGATGCCAAGACCTATAACCGCCCGCGCTTTCTGGCGCAATATGCGCGCATGAAGGAGCAAGGCATTCGCTTTGTGGTCGCCAGCGGCAACCAGTATTACCAGCTGATCTCCTTCTTCCCGGAGATCGCGCATGAAATTGCCTTTGTTGCCGAAAACGGCGGCTGGGTGGTCGATGCCGGGGAAGATGTCTTCAACGGCGAGCTGACAAAAGCGCATTTCAGCACCGTGGCCACCGTCTTAAACGATGTTCCCGGCATTGAGATTATCGCCTGCGGGAAAGGCAGCGCCTACACGCTTAAGGCCTATGACGATGCCTTCATTGATATCGCGTCAAAATATTATCACCGCCTCGAAAGGGTGCAGGATTTCAACAGCCTGAACGACATCTTCTTCAAGTTCGGGCTCAACGTTTCCGATGACGAAATTCCGCGCATTCAGGCGCTGCTGCATGAAAAGCTAAGTGACATTATGGTGCCCGTCACCACCGGTCACGGCAGCATTGACCTGATTATCCCCGGCGTGCATAAAGCCAACGGCCTGCGCATCCTGCAAACGCGCTGGGGCATCGAGGACAGCGAAGTGGTGGCCTTTGGTGACAGCGGCAACGACGTGGAGATGCTGCGTCAGTCCGGGTTCAGCTTTGCGATGGCGAATGCCAAACCGCATATTAAAGCGGAGGCGCGCTTTGAAGCACCGCATAATAACGAGGAAGGCGTTTTAAACGTGATTGAGAAGGTATTGAACGGGGAGGCACCGTTTAATTGACCGCGTGCGGTCTGGCGGCCTCGCCCTGGCCCTGGCCCTCTCCCCAAAGGGGAGAGGGAAAAAGATTATGGTTGCAGGGCGTTTCCGACGCGTTTGTCCTTCAGGAACACCACCATCAGGGCTACCCACAGCACGCCGTTGGCGAGGTTAAACAGGCTGAACAACCCGTTGCCGCCCAGCGCGTAAGCGTGCTTGCTCACCTCGATACCGACGGTAAAAATCAGCATCTGCAGCATGCCCATCGCCGCAGAGACCGTACCTTTACTCATCTCGCTCGCAAACAGGGTCAGGCGCACCAGGCCAGCGTTCGCCACGCCAATTCCGAAGGCATAAATGCTCAGCCCCGCCGTCATCCACAGGTAGGCGTGGGATGACGCGACGGTCGCTACCGCCGCCAGAATCAGCCCTGCCGCAATCGGCCAGCCGCCCATGATAATCAGTGAACGCACGGTGCGGCGAGACGTCAGACGGGCCAGCACCAGGTTACCGATAATCAACGCGCCAAAGATCGGCACCTGCAGCAGGCCGTACTCGTAGCTGCTGAGCTTTTCACCGCTGATGATAATAACCGGTGACTGCGCGATCCACGCCAGCAGAGGCAGGCTAACGAATCCGGTCGCCAGCGCCCCCGCCACAAAGCGGCCATTTTGCAACACTGCTTTGTAATCCCGGCCCAGCTCTTTCAACGAGAGTTTTTCGCCCAGACGGGTAGCCGTTTCTGGCATCGCGCGGTGCAGGCCGAAGAACGCGATGGCGGCGAGAACAGCAAAGAGCACAAACATCCCTTCCCACGGCGCAACGTGCACCCACGCGGCCCCCACCAGCGGCCCGAGTAAGGGGGCGATCAGCGCCACGTTCGCCATCAGCGCGGTAATTTTGATACACACCGCCTCCTCAAACGACTCCTGGATGGCGGCATACCCCACGGCACCGATAAAGCACAGGCTCACCCCCTGCAGGAAACGCAACAGGGTAAATTGTTCAATGTTTTGCGCCAGCAGCGTGGCGAGGCAGGTAACGATAAACCACACCACGCCCGTCAGCATCACCGGACGGCGGCCAATACGATCCGACAGCGGGCCTAACAGCCACTGCAAAAACATGCCGCCAGCCAGATAGGCGGTCATGGAGGTCGGCACCCACTCGATTCCCGCGTTGTACTGCTCCACAACGGCCAGCATACCGGGCTGGATCATATCGTTGCCGATATAGGTAGAGAATTCGTAGAGCACCAGACACAGAGGGAAAAGCAACGCCTGACGACCCAGACGTGAACCAGAAGAAGAACGGTTTAACATGCAATCTCTTTATAATGACAAAATCGCGACGAGTTTAATGAAATGCCGTAATCCGAGATAGTGATTTATCGAGGAGAAACAGGAATAAAGCACATATCGTCTTCGTTTAAGGTTTCCTTAAGTTGACAGATTTATGATAGCGCGATTACTCGTCACTGATCCCTAATTATGGCACTCACTTCCAGCCGTTCAGAATTGTCTAACTTACAGACTAATAAGACAAAACAGCTTTACCGCTTACCGTCCCGCTTTTATGGTTATCAGCTTTTGGTGCTAGTAGCGCTTGCCGTGGTGTTTACGTGGCTATCGCGCGATGAAGCGCTCGACAGATGGATCACCGGTTTTTGGTATGACGCGGCGACACAGACTTTCCCGTTGCAGAAAGACCACCTGCTGGATCTGCTAAACCATCGTCTGGCGAAGTACATTGCGATTGCCTTAGGCGCCGTGGCGCTGCTTTACGGCGCTTACAAACGTAACGCAAGGCTTGTCACAGCCGCGCTGCTGATGGGGCTTGGCGCGCTGGTGGTCGGCGTGCTGAAAAGCATCAGCCACCACAGCTGCCCGTGGGATCTGGTGGAATATGGCGGTAAGGCCATGTCTTACCCCCTGTTCAGTGCTGTTCCGGCAGACAGCGGTCCGGGCCGCTGCTTCCCGGGTGGCCATTCTTCCAGCGGCTTTATGGTGATGGGGCTGTTTTTTGCCTTCTGGCGCGAGCGTCCGCGTCTCGCCTGGAGCTTTGTGGTCCTTGGCGCGGTTCTGGGTCTGGCGATGGGCTTCGGCCAGGTGATGCGCGGGGCACATTTTTTCTCTCACAACCTGTGGGCCGGGTGGTGGGTCTGGTTTTCCCAGGTGGCGGTCTACGGGCTGGTTTCCACCCGGTTTGCAAAAGAGTGATTACGCTATGCTAGAGAATCTGAATTATCAGCTGTTTTATCTGATCAACGCCACCCCGGCCTCGCCAGAGTGGATGATTGATTTTGCCACCTTTCTGGCGAAAGACCTTATCAGCATCGTGCCTGCGCTGGCTGCCATTCTCTGGCTGTGGGGGCCGCGCAGCCAGGTTAAGGCACAGCGCCAGCTGGTGATCAAAGTCGCGATGGCGCTCGGGGTAAGCGTGCTGGTCAGCTATCTTCTCGGCCACGCATTCCCGCACGATCGTCCTTTTGTCGATCGCATTGGCTACACCTTCCTGCACCACGCGCCGGATGACTCTTTCCCGAGCGATCACGGTACGGTTATCTTCACCTTCGCGCTGGCTTTCCTGTTCTGGCATCGCCTGTGGTCGGGGGCGGTGCTGATGGTGGTCGCTGTGGCTATCGCCTGGTCGCGCGTCTATCTTGGCGTCCACTGGCCGCTGGATATGGTGGGCGGTTTCCTGGTGGGGCTGATTGGCTGCGTGAGCGCGGCTATCCTGTGGAATCTCTTCGGTGAGGCGCTCTACCGCGGGCTCTCTTCGCTCTATCGCGCCATTTTTGCCATCCCGATCCGCAAGGGCTGGATACGTGACTAACCCCAACCGGACAGGTTACACTGAGCCCCCGCCCTGCGGGGGCTCACTTTTTTATCCCGAGGAACTATGGAAACACGACGCGATGACCGCATTGCTCAGCTGCTGCAGGCGCTGAAGCGCAGCGATAAGCTGCATCTGAAGGAAGCCGCCAACCTCCTCGGCGTCTCAGAGATGACTATTCGTCGCGATCTGAACAGCGACAGCGCCCCCGTGGTACTGCTGGGCGGGTACATCGTCCTTGAGCCACGCAGCGCCAGCCATTATCTGATCAGCGACCAGAAGACACGTCTGGTTGAAGAGAAGCGCAAAGCCGCGCGCCTTGCGGCTACGCTGGTTCAGCCGCACCAGACGCTGTTTTTTGACTGCGGCACCACTACGCCGTGGATTATCGAAGCCATCGACAGCAGCATTCCCTTTACCGCCGTGTGCTACTCCCTGAACACCTTTCTGGCGCTTCAGGAGAAACCCGAGTGCCGGGTGATCCTCTGCGGCGGCGAGTTTCACGCCAGCAACGCCATCTTTAAACCGCTTAACCTGCAGGACACGCTTAGCAATTTATGCCCGGACATCGCGTTTTATTCTGCCGCAGGCGTGAACGTGCGCCAGGGTGCAACCTGCTTTAATCTGGAGGAGCTGCCGGTCAAGCACTGGGCGTTAAATGCCGCGCAGTATCATGTGCTGGTGGTCGATCACAGTAAGTTTGGCAAGGTGCGTTCGGCAAGAATGGGCGAGCTGGCGCAGTTTGACGCCATCGTCAGCGATTGCCGCCCCGATGACGAGATTGTGGCCCATGCAAAGGCACAGCAGGTGAAGTTGATGTATTGAGGTTATGCCGGGTAAGCGCAGCGCCACCCGGCATAAAACTTAACTAAACCAGCTGCCAAACCAGCTATGGAATTTCATCAACACGAAATCCCACATCCGGCTGAAGAAGCCGCCCTCTTCCACCGCTTCCATCACAATCAGCGGACGCTGTTCAATCGACTTACCGTTTAGCTGGAAATCAATCGTCCCGACCACCTGGCCTTTTTTCAGCGGCGCGGTGAGCTGCGGTTCGGTCAGGGTATAGCTTGCTTTCAGGTTTTTCAGCTGACCGCGTGGAATGGTCACGGAACCGGCCTCACCCGCCCCCAGATTCACCTCGCTCTTATCACCAAACCAGACGCGCTGGCTGACGAACGTGGCATCCGGTTTAATCGGCGTCACGGTTTCATAGAAGCGGAAGCCCCAGGTCAGCAGTTTTTCTGACTCGTTAAAGCGGATGCGGTCGGTTTTGGTGCCCAGCACCACCGAGATCAGGCGCATGTCGCCCTGCGTCGCGGAGGCCACCAGGTTGTAGCCCGCGCCAGCCGTAGTGCCGGTCTTCATTCCGTCCACGTTAACGTTGCTGCTCCACAGCAGGCGGTTGCGGTTCGGCTGGCGAATTTTGTTGAAGGTAAACTCTTTCTCTTTGTGGATGGCGTATTCATCCGGCACGTCGTGGATCAGCGCTTTTCCCAGCAGCGCCATGTCGCGCGCGGTACTGAACTGTCCCGGCGCATCCAGGCCGTGGACCGTTTTGAAGGTGGTGTTGGTTAAGCCGAGCTTTTGCGCATAGCCATTCATCAAACCAATGAAAGAATCCTGACTGCCGGCAACGTAGTCGGCCAGCGCGATACACGCATCATTTCCCGACTGAATGATTACCCCTTTGTTCAGATCGGAGACGGAGACCTGATCGCCTGGCTTCAGGAACATCACCGACGAGCCCCGCAGCGCCGGGTTGCCGGTCGCCCAGGCATCCTTCCCGATGGTGACCATATCGTCCAGCTTGATCTTGCCCGCTTTTAACGCCTGCCCGACCACATAGCTGGTCATGATTTTGGTCAGGCTGGCCGGATCGAGTTTCTCATCCGCATTGCCTTCCGCCAGCACCTTACCGCTGGAATAGTCCATCAGGATCCAGGCGCGCGCGTCCACAGGCGGCGCTTCGGGCGCAGCCTGTTCAGCCGCGTAGAGTGTTGGTGCAAACAGGAAAAGAAGCGCAGAGCCTGCCGCCAGGCTGCGCAGAGAAGTCATTTTTCGCGTCATAAATGCCACCCGAGTGTCCATTCAAAAATTACGTCACATCACCGTGTCGCAAGAAGCGATGAGTAATAGCGCACTAAAACGGTTAAAGAAACCCAACGAGGGTAAAGTTATTAAAGTTTATGCAATAACATTCATTTACGCTTTGATTCAGGCGATTTTTTTGTCTTCTGTTGCGTAATTGTTAGGTTTATCTCACCATGGCAAAAAGCCGACCCGGATTCACACTCAACAGGAGTAAATATGATTACGCTGTGGGGCAGGAATAATTCGACCAACGTTAAGAAAGTGCTCTGGACGCTGGAGGAACTGGATTTACCGTTTAACCAAATCATGGCTGGCATGTCGTTCGGCGTGAACAAAGAGGCCGACTATCTGGCGATGAACCCGAACGGCCTGGTGCCGCTGCTGCGCGATGACGAAACAGACGCAACGCTTTGGGAGTCCAACACTATTGTGCGTTACCTCGCCGCCCAGTACGGTCTTGGCCGCCTGTGGGTTGAAAACCCGGCGCAGCGCGCGCAGGGTGAGAAGTGGATGGACTGGGCAAATCAGACGCTCTCTCCCGTTCACCGCGTGATCCTGATGGGGCTGGTGAGAACCCCTGAAGCCGAGCGTGACTACCCCGCCATTCATGCCGCGCAGGATGCCTGCGAAAACCTGTTTGCGATGATGGACGATGAGCTGTCGAAGCACGCCTGGTTCTCCGGCGATACGTTCGGCGTGGGGGACATTGCCGTAGCGCCGTTCGTCTGGAACCTGACTAACCTCGGTCTGAAATGGACGCCGCGCCCGAACCTTGACCGCTGGCTTAAGCAGCTTAGCGAGCGCCCGGCGTACCGTAACGTGGTGATGATCCCGGTCACCTGATTACGCACCGGACGGGCTGACTTTTAACAGCTGCCCGTCCGTTTCGTCAGTCAGGACATACAGATAGCCATCCGGCCCCACTCGCACATCGCGAATACGCTGCTCCCGGTCGCCCAGGATCCGCCCGTCCTCCGTCACTTTATTGCCGTCCACGCTCAGCACGATAACGTCCTTTTCCTTCAGCGCCCCAATAAACAGCTTGTTTTTCCACTGCGGGAACACGTCGCTATTATAGAACGCCATGCCGCTGACCGCGGGCGACACTTTCCAGACAAACAGCGGCTTTTCGGCTCCCTCAACGTGCTCGCCTTTGGCTTCCGGGATTTTCAGCCCGCTGTAGTTAATGCCGTGCGTTGCCAGCGGCCAGCCGTAATTTTTGCCCTTCTCCGGGATGTTGATTTCATCCCCGCCGCGCGGGCCGTGCTCGTTCAGCCACAGCGTGTCGCTCCACGGGTTCATCGCCATCCCCTGCGGGTTACGAATGCCGTAGGACCAAATTTCCGGCCGCGCGCCGGAGGTGTTCACAAAGGGGTTATCCGGCGGCACTTTACCGTCTTCGGTGAGGCGCACCACCTTACCCTGCAGCTTGTCCAGATCCTGCGCCGTCGGGCGCTGGTTGTTCTCGCCGAGTCCAATAAAGAGATACCCTTTGCCGTCGAACACCAGTCGCCCACCAAAATGGTTACCGGTTGAGAGCTTCGGCAT
Organism: Enterobacter cloacae complex sp. P17RS; assembly: GCF_014895885.1. Lineage (NCBI taxonomy): Bacteria > Pseudomonadati > Pseudomonadota > Gammaproteobacteria > Enterobacterales > Enterobacteriaceae > Enterobacter > Enterobacter cloacae complex sp. P17RS. The sequence continues at coordinate 172,770 of NZ_JADBQK010000004.1, read as the reverse complement.
CTGGCGGAACACTACCTGGAATCCCTCGATGCGGGAAAGATCGTCGCTCAGGCGGCCATAGCCCACCGCCGTTCCGGCCTTGCCGTCACGCCCGGCTTCGGCATAGCTCAGCCAGACGCGGCGCGACTTTTCAAAATCAGGCGCCAGCACCACGTCCAGCAGTCCTCCCTGGCCGTTCGCCCACACCTTCGGCACGCCGACAATGGGATCGGAAAGCCCTTTCCCGGCCTGCCAGCGCTTGAGCTGCCCGCCCTTAAGAGTGACCAGTAAACCGTCATTACCCGGCAGGAACGCCATCGACCAGGGGTGATCGAGTCGGTTTTGCAGCACCTCAACCTTTACCGCCTCTGGCGCAGCAAGAAGCGAAAACGGAATAAACAATGCAGGCAGGAAAATCAACGAGGATCGAGGCATAAAGCGCTCCTTTTTCGGCATATGGCATAAAGATTAGCCATTACCTCCGGGCGCGTTACCACTTTTACAAAAGCTTAATCAGATGGGGGGAGTTGTCTCCCCCCGAACTCAGTGCTGTGCAAGCGTCTCGTGCTTGTTAAGACACATGATGCAAAGAGAGAGCGTTGTCAGGCAGTTTTCAAGCTTCTCCGCGTTAACAGCGATAAAAGTCGGGCAGTCGTGGCGTCCGTTCATCAAACATACCCCTGCAATGGAGAGCACCTCAGCGGCGCGACGCAGCGCCATCAGCTCGCATTCATCGTATTCCGCCTTCAGGGTCGGTGCTTTTTCACGCATGAAATTACACAGTTCAAACAGATTATCACGCAGATGTTCGCTTTCGCTGACTGACATATAGCCCTTTGCCTTCCTGAGCTGCAGATAGGCGGCCAGGTCGATTCGGGCGTTGATCAGCTTGTTAAGCAGATCGCGTTTCAGTCTGTCAACGGACATGCTATTTCCTCCTCTGTCAGCCATGTTGCACATTCAGAATAAGGTCATTTTTTGTACAGTTTAATGCCTGAGATCAATTATTCTTAACTGATTAACATTATTTACAATGTTACAACCTCGGCCTGGCGCATCCACCTTGCAAAGAGTGTATAAATCCCCCGCGATACGCTGTAAAATCCCGCCCTGATAACTCCATAATTGATGAATTTTTAACCTATGAGCAATGTTACGCACCAGCCGAAAATCGGCTTCGTCTCCCTGGGCTGCCCGAAAAACCTGGTGGATTCAGAACGCATCCTGACCGAACTGCGCACCGAGGGCTATGACGTGGTGCCAAGCTACGACAACGCCGATATGGTGATCGTTAACACCTGCGGCTTTATCGACAGCGCGGTGCAGGAGTCACTGGAAGCGATCGGTGAAGCGCTGACCGAAAACGGTAAAGTGATTGTTACCGGCTGCCTGGGCGCGAAAGTGGACCAAATCCGCGAAGTGCACCCGAAGGTGCTGGAGATCACCGGCCCGCACAGCTACGAGCAGGTGCTGGAACATGTTCATCACTACGTGCCAAAACCAAAGCACAACCCGTTCCTGAGCCTGGTGCCGGAACAGGGCGTGAAGCTGACGCCGCGTCATTACGCCTACCTGAAAATTTCTGAAGGCTGCAACCATCGCTGCACCTTCTGCATCATCCCGTCCATGCGTGGCGATCTGGTGAGCCGTCCGATTGGCGAAGTGCTGGCGGAAGCGAAACGTCTGGCTGATGCGGGCGTGAAGGAGCTGCTGGTCATCTCCCAGGACACCTCAGCTTATGGCGTGGACGTCAAACACCGCTCCGGTTTCCACAACGGCGAGCCGGTGAAAACCAGCATGGTGGGCCTGTGCGAGCAGCTGGCTAAGCTCGGTATCTGGACACGTCTGCACTACGTCTACCCGTACCCGCACGTTGACGATGTGATCCCGCTGATGGCGGAAGGCAAAATCCTGCCGTACCTGGATATCCCGCTGCAGCACGCCAGCCCGCGTATCCTTAAGCTGATGAAACGCCCTGGCTCCGTTGACCGCCAGCTGGCGCGCATCAAGCAGTGGCGTGAGATCTGCCCGGATCTAACCCTGCGCTCCACCTTTATCGTCGGCTTCCCGGGTGAAACCGAAGAAGACTTCCAGATGCTGCTCGACTTCCTGAAGGAAGCGCGCCTGGACCGTGTCGGCTGCTTCAAATACAGCCCGGTGGAAGGCGCAACCGCCAACGAGCTGGCGGATCAGGTGCCGGAAGAGGTTAAGGAAGAGCGCTGGAACCGCTTCATGCAGCTGCAGCAGCAGATTTCTGCTGAACGTCTGCAGGAGAAAGTAGGCCGTGAGATCATGGTTATCATCGACGAAGTGGACGAAGAAGGCGCGATTGGCCGCAGCATGGCGGACGCCCCTGAAATCGACGGCGCGGTGTACCTGAACGGCGAAACCAACGTTAAGCCGGGTGATATTATTCGCGTCAAAGTTGAAAACGCGGATGAGTATGACCTGTGGGGTAGCCGGGTTTAATCTCACTGCACATCTTTTACAGGCCGGGTAAGGCGTAGCCGCCACCCGGCACATTTCACTGCACTACCCCTTTATCCTCGGATCCAGCGCGTCGCGCAGCCCATCCCCCAGCAGGTTAAACGCCAGCACGGTCAGGAAAATCGCCAGGCTCGGGAAAATCGCCACGTGTGGCGCAATCACCATATCCGCCCTCGCCTCGTTCAGCATCGCGCCCCATTCCGGTGTCGGAGGCTGCGCGCCTAAGCCCAGAAACGACAGGCTGGCCGCCGAAATAATCGACACGCCGATACGCATGGTGAAATAGACTACGATGGACGACACCGTCCCGGGCAGAATATGGCTGAACAGAATGGTGGTATCGCTGGCTCCCATGCTGCGGGCGGATTCAATAAACGTCTGCTGTTTCAGCACCAGCGTGTTGCCGCGCACCAGGCGGGCAAAGGCCGGAATCGAAAAGACCGCCACCGCGATAATGACGTTGGCCATGCCGCTGCCCATAATGGCGACAACGGCAATCGCCAGCAGAATGCCGGGGAAAGCAAACAGCACGTCGCAGATGCGCATGATGATGCGGTCCCACCAGCCTTCATAATACCCGGCGACGAGCCCCAGCACGGTACCGATAGCCGCGCCGATCAGCACCGCGACTACCCCGGCGGCGAGAGAAATTTGCGCCCCCACCAGCACGCGGCTGAAGATATCGCGGCCAAGCGAGTCCACGCCGAACCAGTGCAGCATTGAGGGGCCGTCGTTCAGACGGTCGTAGTCAAAGTAGTTTTCCGCATCAAACGGCGCTATCCACGGCGCAACGACCGCCACGGCAATCAGCACCAGCACGAACAGCCCCGCCGCCATTGCGACCGGCTGACGGCGAAAACGTCGCCAGAATTCGGACCACGGGGTGCGGACATGCTCCGGTTTCAGCCCCGGCATCGCGTTCAAAACGGCCTGACGCCGCCAGTTCAACAATCGCATCTTACTTATACCTGATGGCCGGGTTAATGGCGGCGTAGAGCACGTCCACCACTAAGTTGATAAGAATAAACTCCAGCGAGAAAAGCAGGACTTCTGCCTGAATCACCGGGTAGTCGCGCATCTCGACGGAATCGACCAGCAGACGCCCCAGCCCCGGCCAGTTGAAGACCTTTTCTACGACGATAGAGCCACCCAGCAGGAAACCAAACTGTAGCCCCATCATCGTCACCACCGGGATCATCGCATTGCGGAACCCGTGCTTGAGAATGACCCACTTCTCGCTGACTCCTTTCGCCCGCGCGGTGCGAATATAATCTTCGCTCAGCACGTCCACGAACGAGGCACGGGTAAAGCGGGCCATCACCGCCGAAACGGCAGCGCCCAGCGTCATGGAGGGCAGAATGTAATGCTTCCAGGTATCGGCCCCGACGGTCGGCAGCCAGCCCAGCTCGACGGAGAAGATTTGCATCAGCAGCATCCCCAGCGCGAATGCCGGGAAGGAGATGCCGGTCACCGCCAGAGCCATGCCGAGCTTGTCCGGCCAGCGGTTACGCCAGACGGCCGCAATAATCCCCGCGCCCAGCCCAAACGCCACCGCCCAGCCCATGCTGGCAATCGTTAGCCAGAACGTGGGCATAAAGCGGCTGGCAATCTCCTCCGACACCGGACGCCGCGACACCATTGAAATACCAAAGTCGCCCTGCAGAACGTTGCACATATAGTGCAGAAACTGCATATACAGCGGCTGGTCGAGGCCCAGCTGTTTACGCACCAGCTCAATGACGGTGGCATCCGCTTCGGGCCCGGCTACCAGACGCGCCGGATCGCCCGGCAGCATGTGGACAAACAAAAACACCAGCACCGCCACTATCAGCAGCGTCGGGATAAGCCCCAGCAGACGTTTACAAACATAATTCAGCATGAGGTTTATTTTAAATCCGCATCGTCAAAGCTAAAGCCGGTGTCCGGCATGATGTAGAACCCGGTCAGCGCTTTGTTATGGGCTGAGACCAGTTTCTCCACCACCAGCGGTACCCACGGCGACTCTTTCCAGATAATGTCCTGCGCGTCCTTGTAGAGGCGGGCTTTCTCTTCCGGTTTGGTGGTTTTCAGGGCATCGGCCAGGTCTTTGTCCACCTGCGGATTGCTGTAAAACGCGGTGTTGAACAGTGTTGGCGGCCAGTTCTGCGAAGCAAACAGCGGCGACAGCGCCCAGTCGGCTTCACCGGTCGAGGCCGACCAGCCGGTGTAGAACATCCGCACGCCGCTCTCTTTCTGCCCTTTCCCCTCCACTTCTGCCGCACGCTGCCCGGCATCCATCGCGGTGACCTGCGCCTTAATCCCCACCTGCGCCAGCTGCTGCTGGGTGAACTGCAGCACCTTCTGGGCGGTGCTGTGATTGTGCGACGACCACAGCGTGGTGCTGAAGCCGTTCGGGAAACCCGCCTCTTTCAGCAGCTCGCGCGCTTTAGCCGGATCGTACGGCCACGGCTGATAGCTTTGCGCATACGCGATAGCCGGCGGCAGCACGCCGGTGGCCGGGGTGGCATAACCCGCAAAAGCGACCTTCACCAGCGCCTGACGGTTAATGGCATAGTTGATGGCTTCACGCACCTTCGGGTTATCGAACGGCTTCTGCGTGACGTTCATGCTGATGTAGCGCTGCATGATAGACGGGCTGGCAACCAGCTCCAGCTTGCTGTTTTTCTGCAGAATGGCGGCCTGCTCATACGGGATGGGGAAGGCAAACTGCGCCTCGCCGGTTTGCAGCATTGCCGCGCGGGTGTTGTTATCCACCACCGGACGCCAGGTGATGGTGTCCAGCTTCGGCAGCCCCTGCTGCCAGTATCCCGCGAATTTTTTCACCTTCACATAATCGGTCTGGTTCCAGGTGAGCAGCTCGTACGGCCCGGTTCCCACCGGGTGGAAGCCGATCTCTTTACCGTACTTTTTCAGCGCGGCGGGCGAGATCATCGCCGTCGCCGGATGCGCCAGAATATTGATAAACGCGGAGAATGGCTCTTTCAGAGTGATTTTTACCGTTGCCGGGTCAACTACCTCGGTGCTGGCGATATTTTTATACAGGTTATAGCGCTTGAGGCTGTTTTCAGGATTGCTGGCACGGTCGAGGTTGACCTTTACCGCCTCCGCATTGAAATCAGTCCCGTCCTGGAACTTCACGCCGGAACGGAGCTTGATGGTATAGACCAGCCCGTCGTCGGATACGGTGTACCCCTCCGCCAGCACATTTTTCAGCTTCATCTCTCTGTCGAGACCAAACAGCCCCTGATAGAACGATTTCGCCACCGCCTGGGAGAGCGTGTCGTTGGCGTCGTACGGATCGAGCGTGGTGAAGTTGGAGCCGACGGCAACCACCACGTCTTTGGCGGCGAACGCGGGGGCAGCGGCCAGGGCTGCCGTCACGCTCGCGGCTAACAACCATCTACGCGCTACAAATGTAACCATTGTGTTCTCCTGCCTGTTGTAAGTTATAACCGTGAGAAGGCATTGTCCTGGCGCGGCGGAGCCACGAAGTGGCCCGGACCAACCTCACGCAGCGTGACGCGCTCCACGGCTTCGCCGCGTTTACGAATGTTGCTCGGCATCTCATCCTGCAGCAGCACGCGCTGGCCGTGGCGGTGCGCGGGATCGGCAACCGGGACCGCCGCAATAAGCTTGCGCGTGTAGGGGTGCTGCGGGTTCTCAAACACCGCCCTTCGCGGGCCAATCTCCACGATCTGCCCCATAAACATCACCGCCACGCGGTGGCTGATACGCTCAACCACCGCCATGTCGTGCGAGATAAACAGGAAGGCAATCCCCATATCCCGCTGTAAATCCAGCAGTAAGTTGATAATTTGCGCCCGGATCGAGACATCCAGCGCCGAGACGGACTCATCCGCAATCACCACCTTCGGGTTCAGCGCCAGCGCGCGGGCGATGCAGATACGCTGCCGCTGCCCGCCGGAAAACTCGTGCGGATAACGCCAGGCGTGTTCCGGCTTCAGGCCAACGCGTTCCAGCAGCCAGGCCACGCGACGCTGCGCCGCCTCGCCGTCGAGCAGGTTATGCACCCGCAGCGGCTCCATAATTGAGTACCCTACCGTATGGCGCGGGTCGAGAGAGGCATACGGATCCTGGAAGATAAACTGAATATCTCGCCGTATCGCCTGTAATTTATTATCTGGTAGGGTGTCGATACGTTCACCGTTAAAGGTGATCGTCCCCTCCTGGGTCTCCACGAGCCTGAGCAGCGCCCGCCCGGTGGTGGATTTCCCGCAGCCGGACTCTCCTACCAGCGCCAGCGTTTCACCCGGCCAGAGATCAAAACTGACGTTTTCCACCGCATGCACTTCGCGCTTCAGGCGGTTGAAAATTCCGCTGCGCAGCGGAAAGCGGGTCACCAGATTGCGCACTTCGAGTATCGGTTTGCCCGACACCACGGTGTCCTGCTCGCCTTCATCCTCCTGCGGCTCTGTCGCCTCCAGGGAAATCAGCGGAAAACGACGCGGCAAATCGCTGCCGTTCATTGCCCCAAGCCGCGGCACCGCCGCCAGCAGCGCTTTGGTGTAAGGATGCTCGGGGGCATGGAAAATCTGCTCGACCGCACCGGTTTCCACAGCATTGCCCTTGTGCATCACCAGCACCCGATCGGCGATGTCAGCCACTACGCCCATATCGTGAGTGATGAAAATCACCCCCATCTCCATCTCCTGCTGCAGCACTTTGATGAGCTGCAGGATCTGCGCCTGAATCGTCACGTCCAGCGCCGTCGTCGGCTCATCGGCGATCAGCACCGCCGGACGGCAGGAGAGCGCCATGGCAATCATCACCCGCTGGCGCATGCCGCCGGAAAGCTGATGCGGGTAGCGCCCCAGAATGGCCTGCGCCTCCGGAATGCGCACCAGCTCCAGCATGCGTCGGGCCTCTTTGAGCGCCTCATCGCCGCTCAGCCCCTGATGCAGCCGGATGGACTCGGCAATTTGCTCCCCGACCGGGAACACCGGGTTCAGGGAGGTCATCGGCTCCTGGAAGATCATCGCGATATCCGCCCCGCGCACGCCCTGCATCTGCGCGCCGCTCAGCTCGTTTAAATCAATGACCTGACGGTTACGGCGGCGCAGGAGCATTTTCTCGCTGCTGATTTGCCCGCCCGTCTGTTCCAGCAGGCGCATCAGCGCCAGCGCGGTGACCGATTTCCCGGAGCCGGATTCGCCAACAATCGCCAACGTCTCGCCGCGCCTGAGCGAGAACGATAAATTCTGTACTGCGGGGATGAACTGCCGCTCTTCCTGAAACGCAATATTCAGCTGATGGACAGCCAGCACCTCGCGGTTGTCCAGTTCTTCAGTGTGCGGCACGCGCTGCCCCCTTATTCACGATAGATGCCCGTGCTCGGCTCATCACCGGCATAACCCCAGGCGCGGTACATGCCTTCGCTGTTGAACGGCAGGGCCACGTTGCCCTCACGATCGACCGCAATCAGCCCGCCGACGCCGCCCAGGGCAGGTAATTTTTCCATCACCACGCGCTCGCAGGCCTCGCTCAGGCTTAAACCGCCGTAATCCATCAGCGCGGTGATGTCGTAGGCCGCGAGGGCGCGAATAAACACTTCCCCGGTGCCGGTACACGACACCGCTGCCGTGGCGTTATTGGCATAGCAGCCCGCGCCGGGCAGCGGGCTGTCGCCGACGCGTCCCGGCAGCTTGTTGGTCATGCCGCCCGTTGACGTCGCCGCCGCGAGGTTACCGGCTTTATCGAGCGCCACCGCGCCGACCGTGCCCATTTTGGTGGTTTCATCCAGCGGCGCAGTATGGTCAAGCTGCGTTATACCCGCCGTACGGGCTTCCAGCAGCTGCTGATAGCGTTCTTCCGTGGAAAACAGATCCGGCGATACCGGTTCCATTCCGTGCTCAAAGGCAAATTTTTCCGCCCCAGCGCCCGCCAGCAGAACGTGCGGGCTCTCCTCCATCACCAGACGCGCCGCCAGCACCGGATTTCGCAGATGGCTCACGCCCGCCACGGCGCCCGCCTTCAGGGTGACGCCGTCCATCACGCAGGCGTCCAGCTCGTGGGTTTCATCCCGGGTAAAGACCGAACCTATTCCGGCATTAAAGAGCGGACACTCTTCCAGCAGGCGCACCGCCTCGGTGACCACATCCAGCGCGCTCTCGCCCGCTTCCAGCATTTTCTGGCCCGTTTCCACAATGGCGTACAGCGCGTCAATGTAGCGCTTTTCCTGCTCGGGACTGAGCTGTGCACGGGTGATTGCCCCTGCGCCGCCATGAATTGCGATTACCGCATTAACCATTCGCATCACCCGTTAGCCTGATTCGCGGCTTTTTCTATAAATATCATTATCGTCGATGAAACTTCAGATGATTTTTGAATATAGAAAGACGCAACAGTGATGTAAAGCGTACACCCATCGGGTCATACAGTTAGCCGCACTTTTCTGCCATAATGGGCGCTTTCGTTGTTACTCCGCAGGAGCCCACCATGGATTTTACCGCCGGACTGATGCCGCTTGAGACGGCACTCTCGCAGATGCTTGACCGTATTTCTCCGCTGCATGACGTTGAGACGCTGCCGCTTGTGCGCTGTTTTGGTCGTATTGCCGCGCGCGATATCGTCTCGCCGATGAACGTGCCGGGGTTCGATAACTCCGCGATGGACGGTTACGCGGTACGCCTGGCGGATCTCCAGACGGGTAACGCCCTGCCGGTGGCGGGTAAAGCCTTTGCGGGTCAGCCGTTTGGCAGCGAATGGCCTGCGGGCACCTGCGTGCGCATCATGACCGGCGCGCCGGTTCCGCAGGGCTGCGATGCCGTGGTGATGCAGGAAGAGACCGAGCAGACCGACGACGGCGTGCGTTTTACCGCGAACGTTAAAGCGGGCCAGAACATCCGCCGCACGGGCGAAGACATCACCCTCGGCGCGACCGTTTTTGCCGCCGGGCAGAAATTGACGGTAGGTGAACTGCCGGTGCTGGCGTCGCTCGGCATCGCCGAAGTTGACGTTGTCCGCAAGGTGCGCGTGGCGGTTTTCTCCACCGGCGACGAGCTGCAGCTTCCGGGCCAGCCGCTGCAGGACGGCCAGATTTATGACACCAACCGCCTGACGGTACACCTGATGCTGGAGCAGCTGGGCTGCGAGGTGATTAACCTCGGCATCATTCCAGACGACCCGGAAAAACTGCGCGCGGCGTTTATCGAGGCGGACAAATCCGCCGACGTGGTCATCAGCTCCGGCGGCGTCTCCGTGGGCGAAGCGGATTACACTAAAACCCTTCTTGAAGAGCTGGGCGAAATCGCCTTCTGGAAGCTGGCGATTAAGCCGGGCAAACCTTTCGCGTTTGGCAAGCTTCCGCACAGCTGGTTCTGCGGCCTGCCGGGTAACCCGGTCTCTGCGGCACTCACCTTCTACCAGCTGGCGATCCCGCTGCTGGCGAAGCTTTCCGGCAACAAGGCCAGCCCGCTGCCGGAACGCCTGCGCGTGCGTGCCGCTACGCGCCTGAAAAAATCGCCGGGTCGTCTCGATTTCCAGCGCGGCATTCTGGCACGCGGCGCGGACGGTGAGCTCGAAGTGAGCACCACCGGACACCAGGGCTCTCACATTTTCAGCTCCTTCAGTCTGGGTAACTGCTTCATCGTGCTGGAGCGCGAGCGCGGCAACGTGGAAGCCGGCGAGTGGGTTGAGGTAGAAAGCTTTAACCACCTGTTCGGAGGCTGACATGACGGTGGAGCTGAGCGACCAGGAGATGATGCGCTACAACCGCCAGATCGTGCTGCGCGGGTTTGACTTTGAGGGCCAGGAAGCGCTTAAGGCAGCCAATGTGCTGGTCGTCGGTCTCGGCGGGCTGGGCTGCGCCGCCGCGCAGTATCTTGCGGCAGCGGGCGTGGGCAGGATGACGCTGTTGGATTTCGATACCGTCTCGGTGTCCAACCTGCAGCGCCAGACGCTGCACAGCGACGCGACGGTTGGCCAGCCGAAAGTGGGCTCTGCCCGCACGGCGCTGGCGCGCATCAACCCCAACGTTCAGTTCACCCTGATTGACGCGATGCTGGATGACGACGCGCTGTTCGCGCAGATTGCGCAGCACGATCTGGTGCTCGACTGCACCGATAACGTCGCCGTCCGTAACCAGCTGAACGCGGGCTGTTTTGCCCACAAAACCCCACTGGTCTCCGGCGCGGCAATACGCATGGAGGGGCAAATCAGCGTCTTCACGTACGCGGATGGTGAACCCTGCTACCGCTGCCTGAGCCGTCTGTTTGGCGAGAATGCGCTGACCTGCGTCGAGGCGGGCGTGATGGCACCACTCGTCGGCGTGATTGGCTCATTGCAGGCAATGGAAGCGATCAAAGTGCTGGCACACTACGGCACGCCTGCCGCGGGGAAAATCGTGATGTATGACGCGATGACCTGCCAGTTCCGCGAGATGAAGCTGATGCGTAACCCGGGGTGTGAGGTTTGCGGAGGTTAAAGCAAACGGCAACCTTCAGGTTGCCGTTTTAGTGTTTGCTCCCTCTCCGTGTGGGAGAGGGTTGGGGTGAGGGCATCAGGCCGCCCCCGTCAGATAGACGTCCGTCCAAACGCTCCCTGCCAGTCCTGCTCAAACTTCACGATCGCCGCATCCACCGCAGGGGAAGTAATAAACTGCTGCGCCACGTCCAGTGGCAGCGTGATGGACTCGCACCCTGCCAGCAGGCAGTCCAGCGCCTGACGCGGGGTTTTAAAGCTCGCGGCCAGCACCTTTGACTGCGGCGCGTGCAGCGCCAACAGCTGCTGCAGTTCAATTACGGTCTGAATCCCGTCCCCGCCCTGCGCGTCCACGCGGTTAACGTAAGGGGCCACATACTCTGCTCCGGCCAGGGCGGACAGCATCCCCTGCGCGGCGCCATACACCGCCGTGCCCAGCGTCGGGATCCCTTCCGCTTTCAGCATCTTAATGGCTGCCAGCCCTTCTGCGGTCACCGGCACCTTCACCACCAGGTCGTTAATGATAGCGCGCAGCTTGCGCGCGTCTTCCACCATCCCTTCGGCGGTGGTTGCCATTACCTGCGCAAACAGACGGCCCTTACCGCCCAACGCGTCGTGCAGCGCGGGCAGCAGCTCGTCGAGCGGCGTTTTTCCTGCCGCCACAATGCTTGGGTTGGTGGTCACGCCCGCCAGCGGGAAGATACGCGCCAGCTTTTTGACTGCCGCAACGTCAGATGTGTCGAGATAAAGTTCCATGATGTCACCCTCAAAAATTAGCCTGCACTTACCCTATCACGATAAAACCTGCTCAAGAGTTGACCTGAATCAAGATAACTTTCATTCGAAAGTCATTTAATCTTCATATGCAACTTGAGGGCAAAAATATGATCTTCAATATTCAGCGTTATTCCACCCACGACGGCCCCGGTATTCGAACCGTGGTGTTCCTGAAAGGCTGCTCGCTGGGCTGTCGCTGGTGTCAGAACCCGGAAAGCCGCTCGCGCAGCCGGGACGTGCTGTTTGACGCGCGCCTGTGTCTGGAAGGCTGCGACCTGTGCCAGCTGGCGGCACCGGGCTGTATCGAACGCGCGCTCAATGGCCTGGTCATCCACCGCGAAAAGCTGAGTGAAGAGACGCTTAACGCCCTCACCGACTGCTGTCCAACGCAGGCGCTTACCGTCTGCGGTGAAGAGAAGCAGGTGGACGAGATCATGACCACCGTGCTGCGCGACAAACCTTTTTATGACCGCAGCGGCGGCGGGATCACCCTCTCCGGCGGCGAGCCGTTTATGAACCCGGAGCTGGCGCACGCCCTGTTCAAGGCCAGCCACGAACAGGGTATCCACACCGCCGTCGAAACCTGCCTTCACGTGCCGTGGCACTATATCGAGCCGTCATTACCGTACGTCGATCTGTTCCTTGCCGACCTTAAGCACGTCGACGGAGCGGTGTTCAAACAGTGGACCGACGGTTCGGCCAAACGGATCCTGGACAACCTGAAGCGCCTCGCCGCTGCCGGGAAAAAGATCACCATCCGCGTGCCGCTGATCCAGGGCTTTAACGCCGATGAAACGTCCATCACAGCCATTACCAACTTCGCCGCCGACGAACTCGGCGTCGATGATATTCATTTTTTGCCGTATCACACGCTGGGCATGAACAAATACACCCTGCTCAGCCAACCTTACTCTGCCCCTGACAAACCGCTGGATAACCCTGCCCTGCTGGATTTCGCGCAGCAGTATGCCTGCCAGAAAGGGTTAACCGCGACCTTACGAGGATAAACCTATGACCACCCTGAATCTCAACACCCTCAGCGAACGTATTAAAGCGCATAAAATGGCGCTGGTGCATATCGTCAAGCCGCCGGTCTGTACCGAGCGCGCGCAGCATTACACCGAAATGTACCAGCAGCACATGGACAAGCCGATCCCGGTGCGTCGCGCCCTGGCGCTGGCACATCACCTGGCGGAACGCACCATCTGGATCAAGCACGACGAGCTGATTATCGGCAACCAGGCAAGCGAAGTGCGCGCCGCGCCGATCTTCCCGGAATATACTGTCTCCTGGATTGAGAAAGAGATTGACGATCTGGCGGACCGTCCGGGTGCGGGCTTCGCGGTGAGCGAAGAGAACAAGCGTGTGCTGCATGAAATCTGCCCGTGGTGGCGCGGCCAGACGGTGCAGGACCGCTGCTACGGCATGTTCACCGACGAGCAGAAAGGCCTGCTGGAAACCGGCATCATCAAAGCCGAAGGCAACATGACCTCCGGCGACGCGCACCTGGCGGTAAACTTCCCGCTGGTGCTGGAGAAAGGTCTCGACGGCCTGCGCGCCAAAGTGGACGAGCGCCGCTCGCGCATCAACCTGACGGTGCTGGAAGACCTGCACGGCGATCAGTTCCTGAAGGCAATTGATATCGTGCTGGAAGCCGTCAGCCTGCACATCAAACGCTTCGCCGACCTGGCGCGTGAGATGGCGTCTACGGAAACCCGCGAAAGCCGCCGCGACGAGCTGCTGGCGATGGCGGAAAACTGCGACGTGATTGCCCACGAGCCGCCAAAAACATTCTGGCAGGCGCTGCAGCTGTGCTACTTCATTCAGCTGATCCTGCAGATTGAGTCCAACGGCCACTCCGTTTCCTTCGCCCGTATGGACCAGTATCTCTATCCGTACTATCGCCGCGACGTGGAGCTGGACCAGAGCCTGGATCGCGAGCACGCCATCGAGCTGCTGCACAGCTGCTGGCTGAAGCTGCTGGAAGTGAACAAGATCCGCTCCGGCTCGCACTCCAAAGCCTCTGCCGGCAGCCCGCTGTACCAGAACGTCACCATTGGTGGTCAGAAGCTGGTCAACGGCGAGCCGATGGACGCGGTGAACCCGCTCTCCTACGCGATCCTGGAATCCTGCGGCCGTCTGCGCTCTACCCAGCCGAACCTGAGCGTGCGCTATCACGCGGGCATGAGCAACGACTTCCTCGACGCCTGCGTGCAGGTGATCCGCTGCGGCTTCGGGATGCCGGCATTTAACAACGATGAAATCGTGATCCCGGAATTTATCAAGCTTGGCGTGGAGCGCGACGATGCGTATGACTACGCGGCCATCGGCTGTATCGAAACCGCGGTGGGCGGCAAGTGGGGCTACCGCTGCACCGGCATGAGCTTTATCAACTTCGCCCGCGTCATGCTGGCGGCGCTGGAAGGCGGCCGCGACGCCACCAGCGGCAAGGTGTTCCTGCCGCAGGAAAAAGCGCTCTCAGCCGGCAACTTCGACAATTTCGAGGAGGTGATGGCAGCGTGGGACAGCCAGATCCGCTACTACACCCGCAAATCCATCGAGATCGAGTACGTGGTGGATACCATGCTGGAAGAGAACGTCCACGACATTCTCTGCTCGGCGCTGGTGGACGACTGCATCGAACGCGCGAAAAGCATCAAGCAGGGCGGCGCGAAGTATGACTGGGTCTCCGGCCTGCAGGTGGGTATCGCCAACCTCGGCAACAGCCTGGCAGCGGTGAAAAAGCTGGTCTTTGAGCAGGGCGCTATCGGTCAGCAGCAGCTGGCGGCGGCGCTGGCGGATGACTTCGACGGGCTGACCCACGAGCAGCTGCGCCAGCGCCTGATCAACGGCGCGCCGAAGTACGGCAACGACGACGACAGCGTGGACATGCTGCTGACCCGAGCCTATCAGACCTACATTGAAGAGCTGAAGCAGTACCACAACCCGCGCTACGGCCGCGGCCCGATTGGCGGTAACTACTACGCGGGCACGTCGTCTATCTCCGCTAACGTGCCGTTCGGCGCGGCGACGATGGCGACGCCGGACGGACGTAAGGCGCATACCCCACTGGCGGAAGGGGCCAGCCCGGCCTCCGGTACCGACCACCTCGGCCCGACGGCGGTGATCGGCTCGGTCGGTAAACTGCCTACCGAGGCGATCCTGGGCGGCGTGCTGCTTAACCAGAAGCTGAACCCGTCGACGCTGGAAAACGACAGCGATCGCCAGAAGCTGATGGTACTGCTGCGTACCTTCTTCGAGGTGCACAAGGGCTGGCATATTCAGTACAACATCGTCTCGCGCGAAACGCTGCTGGAGGCGAAGAAACACCCGGACCAGTACCGCGACCTGGTAGTGCGCGTGGCGGGTTACTCGGCGTTCTTCACCGCCCTGTCGCCGGATGCGCAGGACGATATTATCGCCCGTACTGAGCATACGCTGTAGCGAAGTATTCCCTCTCCCCGTGGGAGAGGGAGAAAACACTAAAAACGGCAACCTCGGTTGCCGTTTTGCTTTTACTTTCGAATGAAATTAAATTTGTGCTCCCCGTCACCTTGTTATTAGAATGTTTCAAAACGCAGTGACCCAGGAGCACAGTATGACCGTTAAAGTTATCGTCACCGATATGGACGGAACTTTCCTTGATGATGCCAAGCAGTACGATCGTGACCGCTTCCAGGCACAGTTTGAGCAGCTTAAAGCCCGCGATATTGAATTCGTTGTCGCCAGCGGCAATCAGTATTACCAGCTCATCTCCTTCTTCCCCGAGCTGAAAGAGCAGATCTCCTTCGTGGCGGAGAACGGCGCGCTGGTGTTTGACCACGGCGAACAGGTTTTCCACGGCGAGCTGACCCGCCATGAGTCGCAGATCGTTATTGGCGAACTGCTGAAAGACGAAGGGCTGAACTTTGTAGCCTGCGGTCTGGAGAGCGCCTACGTCAGCGACAAAGCCCCGGACGCCTTCGTGGCGCTGATGTCAAAGCACTATCACCGCTTAAAACGCATCAGCGATTACCGCGAAATCGACGACGTGCTGTTTAAGTTCTCCCTGAACCTGCCGGACAGCGATATCCCGAACCTGGTCGATAAACTGCACGTCTCCCTGGACGGCATCATGAAGCCTGTCACCAGCGGTTTCGGTTTTGTCGATTTGATTATCCCCGGCCTGCACAAAGCCAACGGCATTAGCCGCCTGCTGAAACGCTGGAAAATCTCCCCGCAGGAGTGCGTCGGCATTGGCGACAGCGGCAACGATGCCGAGATGCTGAAGCTGGTGAAATACTCTTTTGCGATGGGCAACGCGGCGCAGAGCATTAAAGACATTAGCCGCTACAGCACCGACGATAACAACCATCAGGGCGCGCTGAACGTCATTCAGGCCGTGCTCGACAACCACTCTCCTTTCGACGTCTGATCCTTTCCTCGCCGGAGCCCCGCTCCGGCCTCTCACTCTTTTTCCGACCTGTGGCTTGCGTCAAGTTTTTAAACTTGCATTAACTTATTTTTAACTTAAAGTATCACTTGTAGACATTTTTACTTTCGAATGAAAGATGCGAGGCAGTTATGACCTTTACCAGTGAAACCTTGCCAGCGGACCACAAAGCGGCAATCCGTCAGTTAAAACGTGAGTTACGCGCGCAGATCGGCGACGTGCAGGCGGTGTTCGACAAGCTCAGCGATAAAATCGCCACCCGCGTGGCGGAGATCAACGCCCTGAAAAATAAAGGCGAATCCGTCTGGCCGGTGATTCCGTTTGCAGATGTGAAAAACGGCACGATTACCGACGCTCAGCGCGAGGCCGTTAAGCGCCGCGGCTGCGCGGTGATTAAAGGTCACTTCCCCCGCGAGCAGGCGCTGGCGTGGGATCGGTCGATGCTCGACTACCTCGATCTGAACAAGTTTGACGAGGTGTACAAAGGGCCGGGCGACAACTTCTTCGGCACCTTAACCGCCTCCCGCCCGGAGATTTACCCGATCTACTGGTCCCAGGCGCAAATGCAGGCGCGCCAGAGTGAAGAGATGGCGCAGGTGCAGTCGTTCCTGAACCGTTTATGGACATTCGAGAGCAACGGCAAGCAGTGGTTTAACCCTGACGTCAGCGTGATTTACCCGGACCGCATTCGCCGCCGTCCGCCGGGAACCACCTCCAAAGGGCTGGGGGCGCATACCGATTCCGGCGCGCTGGAGCGCTGGCTGCTGCCGGCTTACCAGCAGGTGTTTGCCCGCGTGTTTGACGGCAACGTCGAGAAATACGATCCGTGGAACGCCGCGCACCGTACTGAAGTGGAAGAATATACCGTGGATAACACCACCAAGTGCTCGGTGTTCCGCACCTTCCAGGGCTGGACGGCGCTGTCGGACATGATCCCCGGCCAGGGGCTGCTGCACGTGGTGCCGATCCCGGAAGCGATGGCCTACATTCTGCTGCGTCCTCTGCTGGACGACGTGCCAGAAGACGAACTGTGCGGCGTGGCGCCGGGGCGCGTGCTGCCGATTTCCGAGAAGTGGCACCCGCTGCTTGTCGAAGCATTGACCAGCATTCCGGCGCTGGAAGCCGGTGATTCCGTGTGGTGGCACTGCGACGTGATCCACTCCGTCGCGCCGGTGGAAAATCAGCAGGGCTGGGGCAACGTGATGTACATCCCCGCCGCGCCAATGTGCGAGAAGAACCTCGCCTATGCGAAAAAGGTCAAGGAAGCGCTGGAAACCGGCGCGTCGCCGGGAGACTTCCCGCGCGAGGATTATGAAAAAAGCTGGCAGGACCGTTTTACCGTGAACGATCTCAATATCCACGGCAAGCGTGCGCTGGGCATGGCTTAACTGTCGTACAGCCCTTCCCGCTCCACGGCGGTGCGTCGTTTCCCCTGACGTATCCGCCGTACCGATTCCCGCACGGCCAGCGTGCCGTTCAGCAGCAATGTTCCTACCGGCGCGTCCGGGCGCATCAGCCGCTGCTGGAGCATATGCACCGCTTCCGTTCCCAGCTCGTCGCGGGGAACATGCACCGCCGTTAAGGGCACATCCTGAATCGCCGCCAGATTAAAGCCGTCAATGCTCATCACCGAGACGTCCTGCGGCACGCGCAGACCGTGATTTTGCAGCGCGCTGATGGTGCCCGCCGCCATAAAGTCCCCGCCTACCAGGAACGCCGTCGGCAGGTCTTTTCCCTTCTGTTGGTTAAGCCACTCGCTCACCAGTTGCTCCGTCTCTCTGGCGCTGAAGCTTGGCACCACCAGCAGATCGCGCCTGTCGTTAAACCTGAGATTATGAGCGTGCCACGCGTCGCGGATCCCCGCCAGGCGCAGCTCCATGGTGTAGCGACGCAGGCACAGCACGTTCATCACCTCGCGGTGCCCCATCTCGAACAGGTACTCCGCCGCCCGCTCGCCAATAGCACGGTGATCCGGGGCAACGGCAGGCAGGCGCATGCGGCGGTCCCGACAGTTAATCAGCATGCAGGGTTTCCCCACATCCACCGCCAGATCGTGGATATGCGGATCGTCGATACCGAGCAGAATGGCCGCCTGGGTATCCGGCTCGTTCATGCGTGCCAGAAAAATCTGGGCGTCGCTGTCGTTCTCCTCCAGCGCGCAGTAGCGCAGCCGAACCTCGTGCGAGGCAAGCCCTTTGCTCACGCTCTGGATCACGCGGTAGTAAAAGATGTCGGACCGCTCGTCGAAGGCACGCTGAGGGGCAAAAACCACCAGGCTGTTAAGCAGCAGACGCCCCGCCGCCATGCCGTCCATTACCCCCAGCTCCCGCGCGCACGCCAGCACCTTAGCCCGCGCCTTTTCGCTGGTATTCGCTTTGCCTGCCAGCACACGGGAAACCGTACTGATGGAGAGCTGGGTACGGGCGGCGATTTCGGTGATTTTTAGCCTTTTGTCCATTTTGTGATCTGGCTCCATTTGCGAAATGAAAAAATTTTCATAGCGTATTCATCAGGCAATAACTGACATAAAGACCATCATGCCAGAGGGTTTACGTCAGTTATGAGAAATTTTGCACAAAATCCACTTTTGCCCTCTCATTTTCTTCCCTAAGGTGAACTTGTCACACAGCTTCCATACTAGTTGTATAGCAACTTAAGCATTCTAAGCGGATAGAAATCAAAGGCATAACAATCTGTGTGACACCTGAACCTCCGTCCCCTTACCGTCCGTCTTGTGGAGAGTAAAATGAGTCAGGACATCAATAACACCGTTGCGACAAGCAAAACCCGTCGCGTCATTAAGAATTTGCGCTGGTACGTGCTGGTGCTGTTTTTACTTGGCGTCACCGTTAACTACATCACCCGTAACTCACTGGGGATCCTCGCCCCGGAACTGAAAGAGAGCCTCGGGATCACCACCGAGCAGTACTCCTGGATAGTCGGCGCGTTTCAGATCGCCTACACCATTTTCCAGCCCCTGTGCGGCTGGCTGATTGACGTTATCGGCCTGAAGATTGGCTTTATGGTCTGCGCCGGGATCTGGGCGCTGATGTGTATCTTCCACGCGGGTGCCGGAAGCTGGCTACATCTCGCGATTCTGCGCTTCTTTATGGGTGCTTCCGAAGCTGCCGCCACGCCAGCGAATGCCAAAACCATCGGTGAATGGTTCCCGAAATCAGAGCGTCCCGTTGCCGCCGGCTGGGCGGGCGTGGGCTTCTCCATCGGCGCGATGCTGGCCCCGCCTATCATCTACTTTGCTCACGCGTCGTTCGGCTGGCAGGGCGCGTTTATGTTTACCGGCGTGCTGGCGCTGCTGTGGGTGATCCTCTGGTGGGCGTTCTACCACAACCCGGAACAGCACCCGAACCTGAGCCGCGACGAGCTGGCGTTTATCAAGCAGGATAACGAACCCGCACCGGTCAAGCTGCCCTTCCTGACCGCGCTGAAAACCGTCTCGAAAAACAAACGCTTCTACGGTATCGCCATCCCAGCCTTTATGGCAGAACCCGCCTGGGCGGTGCTGAGCTTCTGGGTGCCCCTGTACCTCGCCAAAGAGCACGGCATGGACCTGAAGCAGATTGCGATGTTTGCCTGGCTGCCCTTCCTCGCCGCCGACCTCGGCAGCGTGGCAAGCGGCTACCTGACGCGCCTGTACACCCGCTGGTTCGGCTGCTCCCGCGTGAACTCGGTGGTGGCAAGCTCCGTCACCGGCGCGTTTCTGATGATTTCTCTGGCCATCGTCGCCGTGACCCGCGACCCGTATATCACCATCGTGCTGATCTCCATCGGCGGCTTCGGGCACCAGATTATCTCCTGCATGCTGAGCGCGCTGGTGGTGGAGTCCTTCGACAAAGGCCAGATGGCGACCGTCAACGGCATGCGCGGCTCGGCGGCGTGGATCGCCAGCTTCCTGTTCTCGCTATTAATCGGGGTGACCGCCGACAAAATCGGCTTCAACCCGCTCTTTATTGCCATGGGCTTTTTTGACCTGATTGGCGCTCTCTTCCTGGTGGCATTTATTGCTGAACGTCGCGCCAAGCGCGCCTGATAGTGGATGTATTGCATATGAAAACCCTGAAAAACTGGACCGTTGATAAGCAGTCTGCGAATCATCTGGAGCTGCTGGTCGATAACCAGCACCGCCTGTGCCTGTACGTGCTGGAACAAAACCTGTTCCGCGTGCTGATTAAGCGCAAAGGCGAGCTGGCGCTGGACCGCACCTGGAGCATCGCGCCGGAACAGGACGTGCCGTGGGAAGGCCGCCATCGTGACGACTTGAGCGGTTTCTCCTGCCCGGCCTGGACCCTGACGCAGCAGGATGACGCAGTGACGGTGGCAACCGAGCAGCTGCGCGTCACCGTCCACCAGCCCCTGTGGCTGGAGTGGCACTACCGTAATGATGCGGGCGAATGGCAGCCGCTGGTCCAGGATCGCCCGACCAGCGCCTACCTGCTGAACGCCCACGGCGACGGCGTGGCGCACTATCTCAGCCGCCGTAAGGACGAGCGTTTTTACGGCCTGGGTGAGAAAGCGGGCGATCTGCAGCGCAACGGCAAACGCTACGAGATGCGTAACCTGGACGCGATGGGCTATAACGCCGCCAGCACCGACCCGCTCTACAAGCACATTCCGTTCACCCTTACCCGCCGCGACGACGTGAGCTACGGCCTGTTCTACGACAACCTGAGCAGTTGCTGGCTGGATCTGGGCAACGAGATCGACAACTATCACACCGCCTATCGCCGCTGGCAGGCGGAAGCGGGCGATATTGATTACTACCTCTTTACCGGCAAGCGCGCGCTGGACGTCACCAAAGCCTTCGTGCGCCTGACCGGGAAAACGCTGTTTGGGCCGAAGTGGAGCCTGGGCTACAGCGGCTCGACCATGCACTACACCGACGCGCCGGACGCGCAGAATCAGCTGATGAACTTCATCCGCCTGTGCGAAGAGCACGCCATTCCGTGCGATTCGTTCCAGCTCTCGTCCGGCTATACCTCCATCAACGGCAAACGCTACGTCTTCAACTGGAACTACGACAAAGTGCCGCAGCCGAAGGCGATGAGCCAGGCCTTCCACGACGCGGGACTGAAGCTTGCGGCCAACATCAAGCCGTGCCTGCTGCAGGATCATCCCCGCTATAACGAAGTGGCGGAACGCGGCCTGTTCATTCGCGATTCAGAAACCGACGCGCCTGAACGTTCCAGCTTCTGGGATGACGAAGGCTCGCACCTCGACTTCACCAACCCGCAGACGGTGCAGTGGTGGCAGAACGGCGTGACCACGCAGCTGCTGGAGATGGGCATCGACTCCACCTGGAACGACAACAACGAGTACGAAGTGTGGGACGGGGAAGCCCGCTGCTTTGGCTTCGGCAAGGAGATCGCCATCAAGCACATTCGCCCGGTGATGCCGCTGCTGATGATGCGCGCCTCGCTGGAAGCGCAGCAGCGCTTTGCGCCGGAAAAACGCCCGTATCTCATCTCCCGCTCCGGCTGCGCCGGGATGCAGCGCTACGTTCAGACCTGGAGCGGCGACAACCGCACTAACTGGGACACCCTGCGCTATAACATCCGCATGGGGCTGGGCATGAGCCTGTCCGGATTATTCAACGTCGGGCACGACGTCGGCGGTTTCTCCGGCGACAAGCCGGACGCCGAGCTGTTCGTGCGCTGGGTGCAGAACGGCGTAATGCACCCGCGCTTTACCATCCATTCCTGGAATGACGATCGCACCGTGAACGAGCCGTGGATGTACCCGGGCGTCACGCCTGCCATTCGCGGCGCCATTGAGCTGCGCTACCGCCTGCTGCCGTATCTCTACACCCTGCTCTGGCAGGCGCACGCCGACGACGAGCCGATGCTGCGCCCGACCTTCCTCGACCACGAGCACGACGCGCAGACCTTCGAAGAGTGCGATGACTTCCTGCTGGGCCGCGACCTGCTGGTGGCAAGCGTCGTCGAAGCCGGGCAGCGCGAGCGCCGCGTCTGGCTGCCAGATAACGAAACGGGCTGGTACGATTTTTACACCCACGCGTGGTATGCGGGCGGGCAATCCATCGTTCTCGACGCGCCGCTGGAAAAACTGCCGCTGCTGGTGCGCGCCGGGGCCGGTCTGCCGCTTAGCGAGCGCATCACGCATGTGAGTGCTGAAAAAGATACGACCCGCGAGCTGAAGCTGTTCCCGGTTAAAGGCGTCGGCACAACCACGGGGCTGCTGTTTGAGGACGACGGTGAAAGCTGGGGCTATCAAAAGGGCAATGCGCTGTGGGTGGAATGGGAAATGGAGTGTGATGGCGCAACCATCAACCTGAAGGTCAACGCGCGCGGGGATTATCGTCCGGCGTGGAAGGCGCTTAAGGTGTCGTTACCTGCGGGGGAAAAACGTACGCTGCGGGTGAACGGGGTTGAAGGGAGCGAGTGGGTGGTGTAGTGCGGCCAGATGCCCTCACCCTAACCCTCTCCCACGGGGAGAGGGGATAAAGGCACGACGCCTTTCCCTAAGTATTTCGCGCTGCAGGAAGGCGGCAAACCTGTGAATCCCCGGGAGCTTACATAAGTAAGTGACCGGGGTGAACAGGTGCAGCCAACGCATCTGCAGCGTGAAAGACGACGGGAAATTAGCCGTCGATACCTTTGCTGCGCAGGTAATCTTCGTAGTTACCGGTGAAGTCCACCACGCGCTCTGGCGTAATTTCGATCACGCGGGTCGCCAGGGAGCTGACGAACTCACGGTCGTGAGAGACGAAGATTAGGGTGCCCTGATACATCTCAAGCGCCATGTTCAGCGATTCGATCGATTCCATGTCCAGGTGGTTGGTCGGTTCGTCCATCACCAGAATGTTCGGTTTTTCCATCATCAGCTTGCCGAAGAGCATGCGGCCTTTTTCACCACCGGAGAGCACTTTGGCGGGCTTTTTGATGTCGTCCTGGCTGAACAGCAGACGACCCAGAATGCTGCGCACCGCCTGCTCGTCGTCACCTTCCTGCTTCCACTGGCTCATCCAGTCGAAGACGGTCAGGTCGTTTTCGAACTCATATTCGTGGTCCTGCGCGTAGTAACCAATCTGCGCGTTTTCAGACCACTTCACGGTGCCGTTGTCCGGCTGCAGTTCACCCACCAGGGTTTTCAGCAGGGTAGATTTACCCACGCCGTTGGCGCCCAGAATGGCAATCTTCTCACCCACTTCCAGCAGCAGGTTGAAGTTTTTAAACAGCGGGCCTTCATCGAAGCCTTTGGTAAGGGCTTCCACTTCCAGCGCGTTACGGAACAGTTTCTTGTCCTGCTCGAAGCGGATGAACGGGTTCTGACGGCTGGAGGCTTTAACTTCTTCCAGCTTAATTTTGTCGATCTGACGGGCGCGCGATGTTGCCTGACGTGATTTAGAGGCGTTAGCGCTGAAGCGGCTCACGAAGGACTGCAGGTCCGCAATCTGTGCTTTCTTCTTGGCGTTATCTGCCAGCAGACGCTCGCGCGCCTGGGTGGCTGCCGTCATGTACTCGTCGTAGTTGCCCGGATATACGCGCAGCTCGCCATAGTCCAGATCCGCCATGTGCGTACAGACCATGTTCAGGAAGTGACGGTCGTGCGAGATGATGATCATGGTGCTGTCGCGGTCGTTCAGCGTCTGCTCCAGCCAGCGGATGGTGTCGATATCCAGGTTGTTCGTTGGTTCGTCGAGCAGCAGGATGTCCGGGTTAGAGAACAGCGCCTGCGCCAGCAGCACGCGCAGCTTCCAGCCAGGCGCGACTTCGCTCATCGGGCCGTAATGCTGTTCAACCGGAATACCCACGCCCAGCAGCAGCTCGCCCGCGCGGGCTTCCGCAGAGTAGCCGTCCATTTCGCCGTACTGCGTTTCCAGATCGGCCACTTTATAGCCGTCTTCTTCGCTCATTTCGGCGAGACCGTAGATACGATCGCGCTCCTGCTTCACTTCCCACAGCTCCGCGTGCCCCATGATCACGGTGTCGAGCACGGTGAACTCTTCGAAGGCGAACTGATCCTGACGCAGCTTACCGATACGCTCGTTCGGATCGAGCGACACGTTGCCCAGCGTCGGCTCTAAATCGCCGCCGAGGATCTTCATAAAGGTGGATTTTCCGCTACCGTTGGCACCAATCAGGCCGTAACGGTTGCCGCCGCCAAATTTGACGGAAATGTTTTCGAACAGCGGCTTACTGCCAAACTGCATAGTGACGTTGCTGGTAACTAACACGGAGAGATTCCTGCGAAAAGTGTGATAAACACGGCATTATGCCACAATTCCGAATTGAGATCCCGTGTTGCGGCAATCCACTAAACTTTAACAAAATCGAAAAAAATGTGATTTCGTACACATCTGAATTCCCTGTTAGCGGGAATGCACATATAATGCGCTCCCATCACAGATTCAGACTTATCAACTCATCGCCTGAATGGCTTAGATACCTCGCACAACATGAACATGAAATTAACAACGCTTTTTGCGGCGGCGTTAGCCGTAGTAGGTTTTTGTAAGACCGCGTCTGCGGTGACGTATCCCCTGCCGACAGACGGAAGCCGTCTGGTGGGTCAAAACCAGGTGGTGACGGTGCCTGAGGGTAACTCTCAGCCGCTGGAGTATTTCGCCGCGCAGTACCAGTTGGGCCTGTCCAACATGCTGGAAGCGAACCCGGGCGTTGACCCGTATCTGCCAAAAGCAGGTACCGTGCTGAATATTCCTCAGCAGTTGATCCTGCCGGATACCGTTCATGAAGGCATCGTGATTAACAGCGCCGAAATGCGCCTGTATTACTACCCGAAAGGCACTAATACCGTTATCGTGCTGCCAATCGGTATCGGCCAGTTGGGTAAAGACACCCCGCTGAACTGGACCACCAAAGTAGAGCGTAAGAAAGCGGGCCCAACCTGGACCCCTACCGCCAAAATGCACGCGGAATACATCGCTGCGGGCGAGCCGCTGCCCGCCGTTGTGCCAGCCGGCCCGGATAACCCGATGGGCCTGTACGCGCTGTATATTGGTCGTCTGTACGCCATCCACGGCACCAACGCCAACTTCGGTATCGGCCTGCGCGTGAGCCACGGCTGCGTGCGCCTGCGTAACGACGACATCAAGTTCCTGTTCGAAAACGTGCCGGTCGGTACGCGCGTGCAGTTCATCAACGAACCGGTGAAAGCGACGTCTGAGCCAGACGGCAGCCGCTACATCGAAGTGCACAACCCGCTGTCAACCAGCGAAGACCAGATCAACAACAACGAGATCGTGCCGATTACGCTGAACAGCGCGGTGCAGTCCGTGACCTCTCAGCCAGACGTGGAAACCACCATCGTCGACCAGGCGATTCAGAACCGTTCCGGTATGCCGGTGCGTCTGAACTAATCACGCGCATCAAAAAAGCGGGCCTCGAGGCCCGCTTTTTTTTATCCGTTATTCACTATCACAATCCCGCCGTGGTCGTAACGATAGTGGCAGTGGGCATACTCCAGCGGCGTGCCATCTTCCAGATAAATGACCTGCTCCACCTCCAGCACCGGATCGGTTTCCTCACAGACCAGATGCTCTCTGTCCAGCGCGCTGGGCTTTAGCGCCCGCACGACCCGGTATGACCCCATAATTTTCAGCCCCAGGGTTTCCTGAACGTACTGAAACACCGAACCTTCAAGGTGGTTTTTCGTCAGGCCCGGCACCAGATTCATCGGCATCACCGTGGAATCCAGCGACATTGGTTCGCCGTTCAGTAAACGCAGGCGAATGAAGTCGTAGATCGGCGCATCGGCGTTAATCATCAGCGACGCCTGCTCTTTTTCGTTCGGGAAGCGCAGTTCGAAATGCACCACCTGGCTCGTGACCGTACCCAGATGCGCCCAGGTTTTGGTCGCGCCAAAGTAGTCGCTGCCGGAGAGATCCCACTGCGAGAGCTGGAGGAAGTTTTTGCGGATGAACGTTCCCTGCCCCTGACGGGTGTAGACCAGCCCTTCGACGATCAGCTGGCGCATCGCCTGCTGAATAGTCATCCGGCTGGTGCTGAACTCCGCCGCCAGTGCAAACTGGTCCGGCAGGGGTTCGTTGGCGGCGTACTGCTGGCTGATAATGCGTTTCTTAATTTCCCGCGCTATGGTGATGTACTTCGCCGCCATCGTCCTTCCTTTCTGTTAGTTTTCTATCCCGCTGTTTTTCAAGGCCACTCGCTCGGCAATTTTGAGGAAAGGCAGGTAGAAGAATACACCAAATACGATGATTGCCAACTGGACCACCACGGCGCGCCAGTCCCCCGCCGTCGCCAGCCAGGCGCTGAGGATCGGCGGCGTGGTCCACGGGATCATCACCACGCAGCGCGACATTAACCCCAGCGTGGTGCAGAGCCAGGCGAAGTAAATGCCGATGGCGGGCAGCAGCACAAACGGGATCATCAGCGGCAGGTTAAAGACGATCGGCAGGCCGAAAATCACCGGCTCGTTGATGTTGAATAAGCCAGGTGCCAGCGACAGACGCGCCACCTGCTTCGCCGACTGCTGGCGCGAGAAGATAAAGATGGCGATCAGCAGCGAGATCGTGCTGCCCGTGCCGCCCACCATGCCAAACGTCGGCACAAAGATGTTGTTGATGATGTGCGGGATCGGTTGTCCGTTGGCGAAGGCCAGCATGTTCTCGTTGGTGTTAATCAGCAGGAACGGCTCCAGCACCACGCTGTTGACCACCGACTGATGAATACCGAGCGTGAACAGGAAGTTGCCGAAGCTGTAGATGAAAATCGTCCCCGGCAGGCTGGTGTTGATCAGCCTCAGCGGCTGCTGAATAAAGGTCGTAATGAGGTGGATCAGATCCGTGTGCAGCACGTTCGCCAGCAGCGCCGCCAGCACCGCGAACAGGGAGAGCGTGAGGATGGTCGGAATCAGCGCGGTAAAGGATTTGCTCACCGCCGGAGGTACGTTTTCCCCCAGCGAAATGTGCAGCGCCTTCAGCCGCGAAATAGCGATGAAGACCTCCGTTGAGAGCAACCCAATCAGCACCCCGGCGAAAATCCCGGTGGAGCCGATATTGGCGAACGTCAGCACCTGCGTCACGCTGACCGCAGCGTCGCTGCCAACGGGCGTAACCTGTAAGCGCATCGGCATCATGATGATAAAGCTGCTGACGGCGATAACCACTGCCGAGACCGGATTGTCGAAATCTTTGTTGCGCGCCAGCGACCAGGCAATCATCGGCGCCAGCAGCAGCGCGGCGATGTTCAGCGTGCCGTTAATAATCGCCTCGCCCCACACCTTAAACTGTGTGAGCGTGTCGCCCTCAAAAATCCACGGGAACACCACGTTGTTCACCAGCACCGCCAGACCGGCGAGGATGAAAATCGGCATCACCGTGGCGAAGGCGTCGCGCAGGGATCGCAGGTGCACCTGGTTTGCCAGGCGCGCCGAGAACTCAACAAATTTGTCGACAAAAGACTGCATGTGCGGTGTGATTTTTGTTTCAGACATAGCGGAGTGTTCCCATCAATCAGTCACAAAAACGGCCCGGCAGCGTACGGCTTACATCTCGCGTCCGTTGGTATGGATAACCTGTTTTAACCACGCGTAGCTCTTCTTCGGCACGCGCTTAAGGTCTTTCAGGTCGTGATTCTCGCGGTTGACATAGACCACACCGTAGCGCTTACGCATGTCCCCCTGCGAGCTGAGAATGTCAATTAACCCCCAGCCGAGATAGCCAATGACCTCTGCGCCATCCTCGAACATGGCTTCCTTCATGGCCTCGATATGCGCCCGGTGGTAGTCGATGCGGTAGGTGTCCTCAATCGGGTTAACCCCGTCCCAGGACTCAATCACCCCAATACCGTTTTCAATCGGGAAGACCGGCATGCGCCAGTCGTTGGCATAACGCGTGATGATGGTGCGAAAACCGAGCGGGTCGATCTGCCAGTTCCACTCGGTGGCTTTCAGGTAGGGGTTATTTTTCTCACCGTGCAGCAGGTAATAGTTGACCGGCGTGCCTTTCGGGATCGCGTCGCTGTCCAGCGTTTTGCTGGCGTAGTAGCTGAAGGCCATAAAGTCATTTTTCGTGCGGGCAAACAGAGCGAGATCGTCGGCGCGATAGATATCACCAAAGCCCTCCTGCTCCACCACCGCCATCACCGCCGGGCTGTAGCCCTGACCGGCAAAGACGCGCAGCAGGTTCTGGTTGAGGAATTCGTCGTACTGCTGGGCGCAGAAGATATCGCGCGGCTTGCAGGTGGCCGGATAGATCAGCTGGTGCGCCAGCATGCCGCCCATTAGCTGGCCCGGTTTTGTCTGGTGCAGATACTCGGTCAGCGACATGTGCGCCACCATCGCATGGTGCTGAAGCTCATACAGCTCTCGCAGGGTTTTCTCGCCTTTCATATAGCCGGAAATGCGGAACGCTTCCGGCATATGGAAGATGTTCTGCTCGTTAAAGGTCAGCCAGTACTTTACCCGGTCGCCGAAGCAGTCGATCATCTTTTTGCCATAGCGGATAAAAGCCTCCACCACGCGGCGATCGTTGAAGCCGTTGTACTCCTGCGCCAGCGCCAGCGGCATGTCGAAGTGGTAGAGGCAGATCATCGGCTCGATGCCGCGGGCGATGAGATCGTCAATAAAGCGGTCGTAAAAGGCGATGCCCTCGTCGTTGAACGCGCCGTCGCCCTGCGGGCAGACGCGGCTCCAGGAGATCTGGAAGCGGTAGCAGTTCATGCCCAGATCCTGCATCAGGTCGAAATCTTCCCGGTAGCGGTGGTAGGAGTCGGTCGCCACCTTCCAGTCAGAGACGTTTTCTCCGGCTTCACGAATGTCGTACACCGACATCCCCTTCCCACCCTCGTTCCAGGCCCCTTCCGTCTGCATGCTGGACACCGAGTTGCCCCATAAAAAGTTGGCCGGCAGTGAATTGTTCATGCTCTCTCCCTATATGACTAGTCATTTAAAATCTCATGACTAGTCATATAGGCGAAGATGAAATTTCGATCAAAGGGGAGGATCGTTTTTTGTGAGGAATGTCGGAAAGAAGCGCTAAGCAGGAAAAATGAATAGCGAAATCCTGTTATTCAGGCCTGAGCGTTAGCCTATGCAGAATCACATTTCCCGAACGTGCCACTGGCTGGCCTCATAAAATCATTATTAACTTAATGCGCACGAACCACGGCCCAGGCCGGAACATAAAAATCTCAACCCTATCAAATGGAAAATGACGCTCATGAAGATATCTACTCGCCGTATCGCATTCGCTCTTAGCTTAGCGTTGCCCGGCTCAATGACTCACGCGGCAACGGTGTATACGGGTGATAAAGTGCAGGGAGTGCCGGTTATCTCTACGCTGGATGTATCAGACCTGCCAGCCGGACAACATCGCTTCATGTTCGAGGGGGTTGAGACCGGAACAGGACAGCGCTGGTATGTACCCATAATGGTGGCAAAAGGGAAAACGGACGGGAAGAAAGTCCTTCTGCAAGCGGGCGTCCACGGGGATGAGCTAAACGGCGTGCGCATCGTACAAAAAGTGATGGAACAACTGGACCCCGAAAAAATGAACGGCAGCGTTATTGGCATCATTGGCCCAAACCGTTCTGGCCTTGAGAGAGTCTCCCGGACATGGTCTGTTTCAACCGATGGGGGTGAAACGATCGACTACAACCGCGTCCATCCAGGAAAAGAAACGGGTAACCCTGCTGAACGTCAGGCATGGATGATGTGGAACAAGGTTTACAAGGGGAATGTCGACCTGGCGATTGACTATCACACCCAGTCTACCGGAACGGCTTATCCGCTGTTCATTTATGCCGACTACCGCAATGCGGATGCCCGGACAATTGCGGAACTTTTTCCGGCAGATCAAATTAAGAAAGACCCCGGCGAAGCCGGCTCAATGGAAACCACCTTTATTCAAAATGGTATCCCGGCAATAACGGCCGAGACGGGAGAGCCGAGGATTTACCAGCAGGATATGATTGCCCGGGGTTTAGAGGGTGCTCTCAATGTACTGATCCATTACAAGGTGATTGAAGGCAAAATCGGCGCAACCGCCAGCAGCAATAAAACGTATATTGGTAATGCGATCAGTTCCATACGAGCAACTACGGGTGGGTTTGCGGAAGTTTTCGTTAAACCCGGCGACACGGTAAAAGCAGGACAAGAGGTCGCCCTGCAGCGAAATGCTTTCGGTGATGTTGTCGCGAAGTATTCAGCGGAAAGGGACGGCAAAGTACTGGCAATTGGAACAGATGTGGTCAGAGAGCCCCGAGCCCTGCTGGTAAGAGTCCTTGAGCAAAACCCAGCCGCAACCTGCAAAGACGGCTGCTGATTACCGCCACAGCCCCTCGTTGAATCGGCAAAAGCAGCTTATCGTCATTTCTTCGATATCATCCCCGGCAGGCGAAGCGCCGCCGGGGATGAGGAGCGTTATTGTTGCGCAAGCTGATTGCGACGATACTCCCCCTGACGCTCCAGCATCCAGCCCGGATATTCACGCGGCAGCGCGCTGACGGCATCCAGCTGTTTAAGCTCGTCTTCGCTTAAGCGGATCCCGGTGGCAGCAATGTTATCGTCAAGCTGATCGACGCGTTTCGCACCAATGATGACGCTGGTCACCGCTTTCTGGTGCAGCAGCCACGCCAGCGCGATTTGCGCCACGGAGGCGCCCTTACTTTCGGCAATCACGCGCATCACGTCCACGCAGTCAAAGGCGCGATCTTTATTCACAGGCGGGAAGTCAAACTCCAGACGGCGGCTACCGGCTTCGCTCTGCCCGTCGCGACCATATTTTCCGCTCAGCAGGCCGCCCGCCAGCGGGCTCCAGACCATCAGCCCGACGCCTTCGCTCTGCATCATCGGCACCAGCTCGCGCTCAAGATCGCGCCCGGCGATGGTGTAGTACGCCTGCAATGACGCAAAACGCGCCAGCCCCAGACGCTCGGAAATCCCGAGCGCTTTGGCTATCTGCCACGCCGCCCAGTTCGAGACGCCGATGTAGCGCACGTGGCCGTGCTGCACCAGGTTATCCAGCGCATACAGCGTCTCCTCAATCGGCGTGGCCGGATCGAAACCGTGAAGCTGATAGAGATCGATATGATCGAGCTGCAGGCGGCGCAGGCTCTCCTTCACGCTGCTGATGATGTGATAGCGCGAGCTGCCGCGCGAGTTCACCCCCGCAGTGCCCGTTTCGCCGAACACCTTGGTGGCAACCACCACATTCTCGCGCGGGACGTTGAGATTTTTCAGCGCCTGCCCGAGGATCACCTCCGAGCGCCCTTCCGAGTAAACGTCCGCGGTATCGATAAAGTTGATACCCGCGTCCAGCGCACGGCCCACCAGCTGTTCTGCTTCGCTCTGCTGGAGCTGACCAATCTTGCCCCACATGCCGCCTTCTCCGCCGAAGGTCATGGTGCCGAGGCACAGTTCAGAAACGAACAGACCGGTGTTGCCCAGTTTTTGATAACGCATAAGATAATCCTCGCATGTCGATTGGGTACCCGATAGTTATACCCGCCCCTCAGCCATCGCGAATGTGGCGTTCCTGTCCGTTTCTTGCCCAATCCTCTGAATATTTATCCGCGCGGGGCGTCGCCAAAGACGCTGTAGTCCGGCAGCTGTACCTGCTGATACGGCTCCCAGCCGCCGCCGAGCGCCTTGTAGAGCGCCACCAGATCGAGGGCGCTTTGTACCTGCGCCTGCGCGCGCTGCTGTTCGGCCTGCGCCAGCTGCCGCTGGGCGTCCAGCACGTCGATAAAGCTGGCGATCCCCTGCCGGTAGCTGTCGCTGGCTAAATCAAAGGCGTTTTGCAGGGCATCAATGGTTTTCGCCAGGCCCGCCTCACGCTGCTGGTCGGTGCGATAGCTCACCAGCGCGTTTTCGACATCGCCGAGCGCGGTGAGCACCGTCTGGCGATAGTCCAGTACCGCAGCGCCCTGCTGCGCGCGCGCCACCTTGACGCTGGAGACCAGTCGACCACCCTGGAAAATCGGAATGGAAACCTGCGGGCCGAAGCTGTAGAAGTGGCTGCTCCAGTCGGTCAGCCAGCCGGATTCGCTGTTGCGCAGGCCAAACTGTCCGGAGAGGGTAAAGCTCGGGAACAGCTCGGCCACCGAGACGCCAATCTGCGCCGTGGCGGCATGAAGGTTGGCCTCCGCTTCGCGCACGTCCGGACGGCGGCGCGCCAGCGTGGACGGTATACCAGTCTGCACGATATCCGGCAGCGCGGGCATTGGCTGCGCTGATTGCAGCTCGCTATCCAGCGCCCCCGGCGGCTTGCCGAGCAGAATAGCCAGCCCGTTCATCGCCTGGCGTTCCTGGGCCTGATACTGCGGCAGCTGGGCTTCAAGATTGCCCAGCTGCGCCCGGGCGTTTTCCACGTCCATCTGCGGCGACAGCCCGCCGCGCTGGCGGCTTTCGGTCAGATCCAGCGTCTGCTGCGCGCTTTTAATCTGGGTGTTCAGGGTAGCGATAATGCTCTGCGCCCCGCGCAGCTGGAGCCACGCGCGCGCCACTTCCGCTTCCAGCGACACCAGCGCATCGTTACGCTGTTCGATGGCGGCCTTCTGCTGCGCCTCGGCGACTTCCACCTGACGGCGCACTTTGCCCCAGAGGTCGATTTCCCACTGGGCGTCGAAGCTGCCCTGATAAAGGTTAATCGGCTGCGTCAGCGGTCCTAGCGCGCCTCTGAGTTCAGGGTCGACATTATCCAGTTGGTCGTACACGCCGTGGGATTTTAGCTCCCCTTCCAGCCCGAGCTGCTGGCGCGTCGCCTGCAGATTGCCGTTCA
The DNA here is from genome assembly GCF_014895885.1 of Enterobacter cloacae complex sp. P17RS. Lineage (NCBI taxonomy): Bacteria > Pseudomonadati > Pseudomonadota > Gammaproteobacteria > Enterobacterales > Enterobacteriaceae > Enterobacter > Enterobacter cloacae complex sp. P17RS. The sequence goes on along the minus strand of NZ_JADBQK010000004.1, from coordinate 139,918 downwards.
CCGACGGGAAAAATGCCCCGCCCGCCTGGTTAATCTGTTCACGCGCCCCGGCAATGCGCAGTACCGTTTGCTGCAGCGTCAGGTTTCCGGCGATGGCGCGTTCAACCAGACTGTCGAGCTGCGGCGAGCCGAAGGTTTTCCACCAGCGCGGATTGGTCGCGGCGGAGGTGGTTTGCGATTTTACCGCGCTGTCGCCCTTATCGTTCCAGTGCGTAACGGCGGGTGGCGCAGGCTGCTGGTAGTCCGGCCCGACGGCGCAGCCCACCAGCAGCATCATTATCATCAGGGGGTGTAAACGTCTGTGTATCATCAGTGTGCTCCTGCACTCCCCTCGCTCTTAACCGGCGAGAGCAACAAACAAAACGGAATCAATAGCAAGGCCACGGCGCTCAGAATGGTGAAGACGTCGATGTAGGCCAAAAAGCGGGACTGCTCGATCATCGTCTGGTACATCCGCCCGGTGGCAATCCCGGTCGGATCGCCCACCTGGGTGGTGAAGTTCTGGATCGCCTGGGCGCTTTCGCGAATCGCCAGCTGGAACTGCTCGTTAAACGGCGAGGCGTGGTAGGCAAGGTGCGCGCTGTGCGCCTGCGCGCGCTCGGTGATGGCCGCCGTCGAGAGAGAAATCCCGATGGATCCCGCCACGTTGCGGAACATGGTAAACAGCGCCGCCGCATCGGCGTTGAGCCGTCTCGGTATCGAGATGAAGGCGATGGTGGTGAGCGGCACAAACAGGAACCCCAGACCAATCGACTGGGCGCTGCGGAACAGCACCAGGGTTTCGAAGTCAATATCCGGCGTCAGCGTGCGCGACCAGAAGAACGACACCGCCAGGCAGGTAAAGCCAAAGGCGATGATCCAGCGCGTCTGCACCACCGGCATCAGCTTCAGCACCAGCGGGATGGTCAGCACGATCAGCACCGCGCCGGGCGAGAGCACCAGCCCGGACCAGGTGGCGGTATAGCCCAGATCCTGCTGCGCCAGCTGCGGGATCACCACCGAGCTGCCGTAGAGGATCATCGCCATCCCAGCCATCAGCAGGCTGGAGATCGCGAAGTTGCGGTCCTTCATGCAGTGCAGATCCACCACCGGCTTTTTGGCATACATCAGCCAGTAGATTGCGCCGATAATGCCGACCAGCGTCAGCACCGCGAAGGTGCGGATAAAGTTCGAGTAGAACCAGTCGTCATCCTCGCCCCGGTCGAGCATCACCTGCAAACAACCCAGACCGAGGGCGATCAGGCCGATCCCCGTCCAGTCGATGGTCAGCTTCTCTTTTGATTTGCTCTCCCACGGCGGATCTTCCAGCAGCTGGTAGATCGCCAGCACCGTCACAATCCCCACCGGGATGTTGATAAAGAACACCCAGCGCCAGGAGTAGTTGTCGGTGATCCAGCCCCCCAGCGTCGGGCCGAGCACCGGCGCGACGATAATCGCAATGGAGGAAAGCCCAAACGCTTTGCCCCTGTCCTCCGGCTTGAAGTAGTCAAGCAGCACCGACTGCTGGGTGGGCTGTAGCCCGCCGCCAAAGAAGCCCTGCATCACGCGGAACAGGATGATTTGCCACAGCTCGGTGGCGATGCCGCACAGAAACGAGCAGATGGTGAACATCACGATGCAAATGAGGAAGAACTGCTTGCGGCCAAACAGCCGGCTCAGGAACGCCGAGATGGGCAGCACGATGCCGTTCGCCACCAGGTAGCTTGTCAGTACCCAGGTGGATTCGTCGTAGCTGGCCGAGAGCGACCCCGCCACGTGCGGCAGCGCGACGTTGACGATGGTGGTGTCCAGAATTTCCATGAACACCGCCAGGGTGACGACAATCGCCACCGCCCACGGGTTACTGGCGGGCTTCCAGTTATCGTGGCTATGATCCGTCATTCCACGGTGACCTTCGGTTCAACCGACAGCCCCAGCGGCAGCGGCTTGTTCGGATCCAGACCTTTATCAATGACGATTTTTACCGGTACGCGCTGAACAATCTTCACGAAGTTACCGGTGGCGTTTTCCGACGGGAAGGCGGAGAAGCGCGAGCCGCTGCCCTGCTGGATACTGTCGATATGGCCTTCAAGCTCCATATCCGGCCAGGCATCCACGGAGACGCTAACCTTATCGCCGGGCTTCATGCGCTCAAGCTGGGACTCTTTAAAGTTCGCCACCACCCACACGTTCGGGGAGACCAGCGAGAACAGCGCGGTGCCCGCCTGAACCAGCGTGCCGGGCTGCACGTTGCGTTTGGTGACAAAGCCGTCGAACGGGGCGCGGACTTCGGTGTAAGAGAGGTTCAGATTCGCGGTTTCCAGCTGCGCTTTGGCCTGTTCGACCTGACGCTCGCGGGCTTCGACGTTGGTCTCCTGCTGGCGGATTTGCAGCTGTACCTGCTCCGCCACTTCCAGCTGCGCCTGTGCGCTGGCAAGGCCAGCCTGGGCGCTGCGCAGCTGAGCGTTCGCAGAATCAATACTTTGCTGGGTGGTCGCGCGCGGATCGACGCCGCGCTGGCGCCGGTACTCCGCCTGCGCGTTCGCCAGATCGGCCTGCGCTTTCAACACCTGCGCTTTGGCTTCGTCACGCTGGGCGGGATACTGCACTTTTGAGAGCGCCAGCTGCGCCTGGGCCTGATGCAGCTGCGCGATAGCCAGCCCAAGCTGAGCCTGAGCCTGATCGCGCTGGGCGGTGGTATCACGCGGATCGATCACCACCAGCACATCCCCTTTCTTCACGCGCTGGTTATCCCGCACGCGAAGCTCGGTAACGTAGCCCGCCGTTTTAGGGGCAATCGTCACCACGTCGCCGTCGGTAAAGGCGTCGTCGGTCGTCTCTTCGTTGCGGGTTAAAAACCACCAGACCAGCGCCACGATCACCATCACGATGACCACGATGCCAAGGATAATTAACGGTTTTTTGCCCGGGCGTTTACGCTCGTTATTGTTTTTATCCTGCTCGTCAGCAGGTGGATTTTGTTCTTCTGCCATAATTCAGCAACGGTCCTGTCAGTGAGCGGCATCACACTATGCCGTTCACTAAAGCTAGGACGTTGCTATACATTTGCCAGGAAAAACTGACAAATTGCGCACTATATGAGAAGGAATAGTCCGAAACCGATCGCCGCAGCCCAGAGCAGCATCGGGATCGACCAGAGGTGGAAGCGCCACCAGATGCGACGGTCGTTGGCCATGCGCAGGGCGATCAGGTTTGCCAGGGAGCCGGGCAGCAGCCCAAACCCACCGATGTTCACCGCCCAGGCCAGCAGCGTGTCCGGCGGAACGTAGTTGAGCAGTAGAATGGTGGCAGGCACGTTGCTGATAAACTGCGACAGGCCAATCGCCGTCAGCCACAGCCCCGGCTGCGACAGCGTGCTGACGCTGTGCAGAACGTTTTGCAGCACCGGAAGCTGAATAAGCAGATGCACGTCGATGAACATCGCCATAAAGACCAGCAGCAGCGTCCAGTCCACGCTCACCAGCACGCGCCGCGCCAGCACGACAAAGCCCGCGGCGACGAGCAGGACGCCCTGGAGCTCATACCTCAGCTCCAGGGCGAACAGAAAGACGATATACAGCCCGAGGCAGCTCCAGACCAGCCGCGGCTGCCACTGCGGGCCCGTGGTCCCGCTATGGTATTGCAGCTTTTTATCCGGAAACGCGAACCAGCAGACCGCCAGCAGCGACAGCATCATCACCAGCGCCAGAGGCGCCATCTGCCAGGTAAAGGCGGCGAATGACAGACCGGAACGTCCCCAGAGAAGAATATTTTGCGGGTTGCCGATGGGCGTCAACAGAGAACCGGCGTTAACGGCGAGCGCTTCAAAGATGATCAGTCTGCTGACCGGGATCTCGCAAAGCTTACGCAGGGTGAGCGTGAGGGGCACGATGATAAACAGCGCCACATCGTTGGTCAGAAACGTCGACAGCACCGCGGCGGAGAAGACCATAAACAGGGCCAGCCTGCGCTCGGTGGCAAAACGGCGCACCATTTTACGCCCCAGGACGTCAAAATAGCCGCTCAGCTCGACCCCTTTGGTCAGCATCATTAACCCACTCAGGGTAATGATGGTGCGCCAGTCAATCGCCGCAGACCAGGCCTGTGGCGCAAACGGCACAAACAGGCTTAACCCGGCGCCAATGATTAATAAGAGATGGAAGAAACGATCGCGTGAGAGGGCCTGCAGTCCAGGGATTTTCATTCAGCAGAGGGACCATATTTAAGGGTAAATTCGCGAAACTTCACCAGCGTCTCTTCGCTAACGTGGTGCTCCATTCCTTCCGCATCCCGACGGGCAATTTCCGGGCTGACGCCCAGCACCAGCAAAAAGTTCTCGACAAGCTGATGGCGCTCGCGGCTCTCCTGCGCAAGCTTCTCCCCTTCCGGCGTCAGAAACACGCCGCGCCAGGGGATCATTTCGATCAGGCCTACCGAGGCCAGACGTTTTAACATTTTAGCGACCGTGGGCTGCGAAACCCCGAGCCTGGCGGCCATATCGACCTGACGCGCTTCCCCAACCTCGCGGATCAGATCGGAAATCAGTTCAACATAATCATCAATCAGTTCACGCCGGTGCGCTTCACGGACCTGGCGAAAACCTTCGACATGTTCTTCAACATTCACCAGTTGCGTCGTTTTTTTAATGGTTGGCTTACCTGCGCGACGGTTCATTGTACTTCCTCATTGGGGTGACGCTTCCAGCGCCCGGTATCGAGAGCGCACATTGTAAACCATCCCTCCACAAGCACAAAAAATTAACGAAATAGCCATAGCTATACAATATAGCCTGTGCTATATCTGTATGTAATGCAGTCACCCTTCACGGATCGAAGGGATCAAACATCAGGAGGTCTCATGAACGAATTCAAGAGGTGTATGAACGTGTTTACCCACTCTCCTTTTAAAGTGCGCTTAATGCTGTTGAACATGCTGTGCGATATGTTTAACAACAAACCGCATCAGGACGACAAACCTTCCCACTAAGCGGCGTTGCGGTACGCCGCTTCATTTTTCTGTCACACTTCCGCTGTAAACTGACCAATTCCCGATAATTTTTGCGGATTTGCAGCCCCCTTCGCAAAACATCTGTTTAGCAACTGTTGACCTTAATTCACGCTCGCACTATCTTCTTGCAGCCCTGCACAATTTGCGGCTCGCTGAAGCGGACCTCTCATTCCCTTTCCACGCACTGTCCGGCAGGCTTTGACCCTTGGCGCCAGGGTGAGCACATGGCGTTTTTGTGATAGTGACCTATGAATGTAACCCTGATAGATACCATCGTTACCCGCAGCCGGGCCTTAAGCCCGTGGACGGGATTTTACTTTTTGCAGTCGCTGCTGATTAACTTTGCGCTCGGCTATCCTTTCAGCCTGCTTTATGCAGTGGCTTTCACCTGCATCCTGCATGTGCTGTGGCGAGCGGCCCCGCGCGTGCAGAAAGCGTTGGTAGGGGTCTGTTCGCTGATAGCTGCGATGTATTTCCCGTTTGGCCAGGCCTACGGCGCGCCAAACTTCAACACCCTGCTGGCGCTGCACTCCACCAATATGGAAGAGTCGACGGAGATCCTGACGATCTTCCCCTGGTACAGCTACGTCGTCGGCCTCTTTATCTTTGCGCTTGGCGTCATCGCGGTTCGTCGCAAAGCAGACGCGAAGAGATCATGGGGAAAAATGGAGTCTCTGTGCCTGGCGTTTAGCGTGGGGACGTTTTTCGTTGCGCCGATGCAAAACCTGGCCTGGGGCGGCGTGTTCAAGCTGAAAGATACGGGCTATCCGGTGTTCCGTTTCGTTAAAGACGTCGTCGTGAACAATAAAGAGGTTCTCGACGAGCAGGCGCGCATGGCTGAACTTTCCAATATGAAAGACACCTGGAACGTGCTGGCGGTTAAGCCGAAATACCATACCTATGTGGTGGTGATTGGCGAGAGCGCACGTCGCGACGCGCTGGGCGCATTCGGTGGGCACTGGAATAACACGCCGTTTGCCAGCTCTGTCAACGGCACCCTGTTTACCGATTATGTGGCGGCCAGCGGCTCGACGCAGAAATCGCTCGGCCTGACGCTGAACCGCGTAGTGGATGGCAAACCTCAGTTTCAGGATAATTTTGTCACGCTGGCCAACCGCGCCGGTTTTCAGACCTGGTGGTTCTCCAATCAGGGGCAAATTGGCGAATACGACACCGCCATCGCCAGTATTGCTAAGCGTGCTGACGAAGTGCAGTTCCTGAAGAGCGGCGATTTTGAAGCCGACAAAAACACCAAAGACGAGGCGCTGCTGAAGATGACGGCGCAGGTCTTTGCTACCCAGCGCACCCAGCCGCAGCTGATTGTTCTGCACCTGATGGGATCGCACCCGCAGGCCTGCGATCGCACTGGCGGTAAATACGCGGAGTTTGTGCAGTCGAAAGAGACCTCTTGCTATCTCTATACCATGACGCAAACCGACGAGCTGCTCAGCAAGCTTTACGATCAGCTGCGCAATACGGGCGAAAGCTTCTCTGTGGTCTATTTCTCTGATCACGGGCTGGCGTTTAAAGAGCGTGGCAAAGAAGTGCAGTATCTGGCGCACGACGACCAGTTCCAGCAAAATTTCCAGGTGCCGTTTATGGTGCTGTCGAGTGATGATAAAACGCATCGCGTTATCAAAGCGCGGCGCTCGGCGAATGATTTCCTGCAGTTCTTCTCGCAGTGGACGGGGATTAAGGCCAAAGAGATAAAAAATGATTACCCGTTTATCTCCAACAAGAAAGCGCCCCCAGTGTACGTTACCAACTTCAAGTTACAGAAAGTTGACTATAACCATCTGGGTACCGATATTTTTGATATTAAGAGTAAGTAAGCTGTCCGATCTCGTGCGGTCTGATGCCCTCACCCTGACCCTCTCCCACAAGGAGAGGGAAAAGCTAAAAAAAAATCCGCCACATTGGGCGGATTTTTTATTAGCTCACCGAAGTGATTAGAAGCGGTAACCTACGCCCGCGATCCAGGTGCCAACGTCAACGTTGCGGATACGGCTCTGCTCATAGGAGAAGTCCAGAGCCACGTCCTGGATTGGGTTGAACTGCAGGCCTGCGCCATAGGAGAAGCCGTAGTCGCTGTTGCTTGCAGTGCGGTTCAGACCCTGGTTTTCGGTCTGCTGGAATTTACCGTAGCCAACACCTACAACACCGTAGATGCTCGCCCAGTCGTTCAGACGGTAAGCTGGACCAGCAGTGATACCGTAGTACTGGCCTTTGTTGTATGCGCCGTTTTCAGTACGATCTTTCTCGGTGTAGGTGAAAGAACCGATCACGCCCAGCGGGTTGTTATCCTGCTCGTAACGATACTTCAGGTTGAAACCGTTGGTTTTGTTCATCACGCCCTGCATATCGCTCTGAGCGTAACCACCAGTTACAGTAGAAGTAGCAGCTACAGCGGTACCTGCGGAAACAGCCAGTACAGCGGCCAGTGCTGAAAGACATGCAATTTTTTTCATAACCACCTCAAATGTGCTTCAAGTAAGTCCGTAAGTTTTAAATATATCAAAAAATTTTGCGAAACTCTTTGTGATTCGTGATGTCTAATGAGGCCTTTCCTGTAACAGAACGTTTCCAACCTCAGCTAACTCTTTCAAATCACATGCGATTTTTCCTACTAAACGCCCATATTGCGCGTCTGCGCCGTTACATTCATCCAGATTATTCCTAATCTTTCAGGTGATAAATCCACCAGCGCTTAACCATTTTACGGATTTCACGGGTCTTTTTTTTCAACCTAGTCTCAACCGTAGCTGTATATTTCCTTTACACTGCAACCTTTACTCCACTTGACATTAGCTGACAGGAGAAAGGATGCCTGGGTTATCCCGCACGTCGTCGGTCTGGTTGCCGGTAGCCGTCATACTTATTGCCATGTTGTCCATTCAAAGCGGTGCTTCGCTGGCAAAATCGCTTTTTCCACTGGTGGGTGCGCCCGGGGTAACAGCCCTGCGTATCGTGCTGGGAACGGCGATACTGGTCGTCATCTTCAAACCCTGGCGTCTGCGCTTCAAAAAAGAGCAACGTCTCCCCCTGCTTTTTTATGGTCTGTCCCTCGGGGCAATGAACTATATGTTCTACCTCTCCATCCAGACCATCCCGCTGGGGATTGCCGTCGCGCTGGAGTTTACCGGCCCGCTGGCGGTCGCGCTTTTCTCGTCACGTCGTCCGGTGGATTTTATCTGGGTCGTGCTGGCCGTTCTGGGCTTATGGTTCCTGCTGCCGCTCGGCCAGAATGTCTCAGAGATTGATCTCACGGGCGCAGCGCTGGCGCTGGGAGCAGGAGCCTGCTGGGCTGTCTATATACTCACCGGGCAGCGAGCGGGTGAAGAGCATGGCCCGGCAACGGTCGCCCTGGGTTCCGTGATTGCGGCTATCGTTTTTGTGCCGATCGGTATGGCGCAGGCCACGGAGTCTATCTGGCAATGGTCAGTCATGCCCATCGGGCTGGCGGTCGCTATTCTTTCAACGGCTCTCCCCTATTCTCTGGAGATGATTGCCCTGACGCGTCTGCCGACGCGCATATTTGGCACTCTGATGAGCATGGAGCCCGCCCTTGCGGCGATCTCCGGGATGGTGTTCCTGGGCGAAACGCTGACGTTTACCCAGACGCTGGCGCTCTGCTCAATTATCGCGGCGTCAATGGGGTCAACGCTCACCATGCGCCCTGAACCTAAAGTTGAGAAAATCGACATCGGCTAATGCCATATATTCTGCATGGCTTCACGGCCATGCAGAATAAAGGCCAGAATGCCATCCGTTATAATTTCTTACATAGTTTGTCATATAACCGAAATATCCTTCCCCACCTATTCCCCTCCAGGCGAATTAAGATTGATCTGTATCAATTTTAAAATTATCGATTAATTTCAATAAATTAAATTATCAACCGCCTTCTTGCTATTAAACCGATAGGCACAGCCAGACCGCAGAGAAAAAATCCGGTGCTATACTTAGTTCCGTAATTACCTGGGACATAAACATCAAGAGGATATGAGATTATGAGTACCGCTAAACTGGTGAAAACGAAAGCGTCTAATCTGCTTTATACCCGTAACGATGTATCGGATAGCGACAAAAAAGCGACCATTGAGTTGCTGAATCGCCAGGTGATCCAGTTCATCGATCTTTCGCTGATCACCAAACAGGCCCACTGGAATATGCGCGGTGCAAACTTCATTGCCGTCCATGAAATGCTGGATGGCTTCCGCACAGCACTGGTGACACACCTCGATACGATGGCTGAACGTGCCGTTCAGCTGGGTGGTGTTGCGCTTGGGACCACGCAGGTGATCAACAGCAAAACGCCGCTGAAAAGCTACCCGCTGGATATCCACACCGTTCAGGATCACCTGAAAGAGCTGGCGGACCGCTACGCGATTGTGGCCAATGACGTGCGCAAAGCGATTAGCGAAGCCAAGGATGAAGATACCGCAGACATCTTCACCGCCGCGTCCCGCGACCTGGATCAGTTCCTGTGGTTTATCGAATCTAACATCGAGTAATCCATAAGACTTTCCTGTCAAACCCTCGCCTCTGGTGAGGGTTTTGCACATTTATGGTGCACAGTTTTTGCCTGAGACGGTGCAAAAGTGAATAAATTGTAATAATCACCTCACACAACCGTTAATGGAAGATTGTTTTTTCGTCAGAATTTACGCTTAATATCTCCCCGTCAGTTGACCCAAACGAAGCGCACCAAAATGGTGCTCCATGCTGGTGCAACACGACATCATTGCCACGCTTTTTGTGCAATGTATGATTTCATCCCCTTTGTAAAACAACAGCTTGTAAAGTTGGCACGATTTTTTCATTGTGCCAGTCGTTCTCGCAGGGGATCGCCCCGTGGATATAAAAGGAAATGCTATGAAGTCTGTATTAAAAGTTTCACTGGCTGCACTTACCCTGGCTTTTGCGGTGTCCTCTCAGGCTGCCGACAAACTGGTTGTGGCGACCGACACGGCGTTCGTTCCGTTTGAATTCAAACAGGGTGACAAATACGTTGGTTTTGATGTTGATCTGTGGGCCGCTATCGCCAAAGAACTCAAACTGGACTACACCCTGAAGCCGATGGACTTCAGCGGCATCATCCCGGCGCTGCAAACCAAAAACGTCGATCTGGCGCTGGCGGGCATCACCATTACCGAAGAACGTAAAAAAGCGATCGACTTCTCTGACGGCTACTACAAAAGCGGCCTGCTGGTGATGGTCAAAGCGGATAATAACGACGTAAAAAGCGTGAAAGACCTCGACGGTAAAGTGGTGGCAGTGAAGAGCGGCACCGGTTCCGTGGATTACGCGAAAGCGAACATCAAAACCAAAGACCTGCGCCAGTTCCCGAACATTGACAACGCGTATATGGAACTCGGCACCAACCGTGCTGACGCTGTTCTGCACGACACGCCGAACATCCTGTACTTCATTAAAACGGCGGGTAACGGCAAGTTCAAAGCCGTGGGCGACTCTCTGGAAGCTCAGCAGTACGGTATCGCGTTCCCGAAAGGCAGCGACGATCTGCGCACCAAAGTTAACGGCGCACTGAAAACGCTGAAAGAGAACGGCACCTACAACGAAATCTATAAAAAATGGTTCGGTACTGAGCCTAAATAATTTTACCTGAATTCAGGTTTATAGCGCCCGGCGGCGCTCACGCTGGCCGGGCCTACATTTTTCGTTTTTCACCACGGTATACAGGAATACATCATGCAGTTTGACTGGAGCGCCATCTGGCCTGCCATTCCACTCTTGCTTGAAGGCGCTAAAATGACCCTGTGGATTTCGGTCCTGGGTCTGGTAGGTGGGTTGATTATCGGTCTTGTCGCCGGTTTCGCCCGCACCTACGGTGGCTGGATTGCAAACCACATCGCACTGGTTTTCATCGAAGTGATCCGCGGCACGCCGATTGTCGTGCAGGTCATGTTTATCTACTTCGCCCTGCCAATGGCCTTCACCGACCTGCGCATCGATCCGTTCAGCGCGGCCGTCGTGACCATTATGATCAACTCGGGCGCCTACATCGCGGAAATCACCCGCGGGGCGGTGCTGTCGATTCATAAAGGTTTCAGCGAAGCCGGTCTGGCATTAGGTCTTTCTCGTCGCGAAACGATCCGCCACGTTATTCTCCCGCTGGCGCTGCGCCGCATGCTGCCGCCGCTGGGTAACCAGTGGATTATCAGCATTAAAGATACATCGCTGTTCATCGTTATCGGCGTGGCCGAACTGACCCGTCAGGGCCAGGAAATTATTGCGGGCAACTTCCGCGCGCTGGAAATCTGGAGTGCGGTCGCCGTTGTTTATCTGATCATTACGCTGGTACTGAGCTTCGTTCTGCGCCGTCTTGAAAGAAGGATGAAAATCCTGTGATTGAATTTAAAAACGTCTCCAAGCACTTTGGCCCAACCCAGGTGCTGCACAATATCGATCTGAATATCAAGCAGGGTGAAGTGGTGGTGATTATCGGGCCTTCCGGTTCCGGTAAATCGACCCTGCTGCGCTGCATCAACAAGCTGGAAGAGATCACCAGCGGCGATCTGATCGTTGACGGTCTGAAGGTAAACGACCCGAAAGTGGACGAGCGTCTGATTCGTCAGGAAGCGGGCATGGTGTTCCAGCAGTTCTACCTGTTCCCGCACCTGACGGCGCTGGAAAACGTGATGTTTGGCCCACTGCGCGTGCGCGGTGCCAACAAAGCGGCGGCGGAAACGCTGGCAAAAGATCTGCTGGCGAAGGTTGGCCTGGCGGAGCGTGCGCACCACTACCCTTCCGAGCTCTCCGGTGGCCAGAAGCAGCGCGTGGCGATTGCGCGCGCGCTGGCGGTGAAACCGAAGATGATGCTGTTTGATGAGCCGACGTCCGCACTCGACCCGGAGCTGCGCCACGAGGTGCTGAAAGTCATGCAGGATCTGGCGGAAGAAGGGATGACGATGGTGATCGTGACCCACGAAATCGGCTTTGCTGAGAAAGTGGCTTCCCGCCTGATCTTTATTGATAAAGGCCGCATCGCCGAAGACGGTAACCCGCAGGAATTGATCGCGAATCCGCCTAGCCAGCGTCTGCAGGAGTTCCTGCAGCACGTCTCCTGATCCCTCGCTACATACCGAGCCGGGCTTGCCCGGCTTTTTTACGCCAGATTGTTCCCAAAAACTTCCCTCCGCCTCTCGCCCTCTATACTTATCATTTTGCACGATATTTTTGTCGGAGGACGCCGTGCCGTGGATCCTGCTGCTGTTGATAAGCCTGTTTAGTGCGCCATCGCTCGCCGTGGCAATCCCCGGCGTCACCACCGGAGCAACTGCTACTCAGCAAAATACGCCGCCTCCGGAGCCGGATGTAGAACAAAAAAAAGCGGCCTATAGCGCACTTGCCGACGTCCTTGAGAATGACACCTCCCGGCAGGAGCTGATCGATCAGTTGAGGAAGGTGGCCGCCACGCCGCCTCAGGATCCGGTTCCGACCATTACGCCACCGCAGGTCGAAGAGGAAAAGACGGTACTGGAAAACGTCACCGACATCAGCCGCCGCTACGGGGAAGCCCTGTCGTCGCGTTTTGCCCAGCTCTATCGAAATCTTGTTGGCACCTCGCATAAACCTTTTAATCCCCACACCTTCACCGCAGCCGCCACGCAGTTTGCGATTCTGGCGGGTGCCGTATTCATTTTTTACTGGCTGCTGCGCCTGTGCGCCTGGCCGCTCTACCGGAAGATGGGCCACTGGGGACGGAAAAAAAATCAGCATAAAAGCAGCTGGCTGCACCTCCCGGCCATGATTACCGGGGCGTTTATCATCGATTTACTGCTGCTGGCCCTGACGCTGTTTGTCGGTCAGGTGCTGGCGGATCGCCTCAATACGGGCAACAAAACCATTGCCTTCCAGCAGGCGCTCTTCCTGAATGCGTTTGCGCTCATCGAATTTTTTAAAGCGGTGCTGCGCGTCATCTTTTGCCCGCGCGTGCCTGAACTTCGCCCTTTCAACATCAACGACGACAGCGCGAAATACTGGGCCGTGCGGCTAAGCGTGCTCAGCGGGCTGATAGGATACGGCCTGCTGGTTGCCGTGCCGATTATCTCCAACCAGGTCAACGTGCAGTTTGGCGCGCTGGCGAACGTGCTGATTATGCTCTGTATAACCGTCTGGTCTCTGTACCTTATCTTTCACAATAAAAGGACGATCACCGAGAGTCTGCTGCATCTGGCCGACCGTTCCCTCTCTTTCTTCAGCCTGTTTATCCGCGCCTTCGCGCTGGTGTGGCACTGGCTGGCAAGCGCGTATTTTATTGTGCTGTGCTTCTTCTCGCTGTTCGACCCGGGAAACAGCCTGAAATTTATGATGGGGGCGACGTTTAAAAGCCTGGCGATTATCGGCATCGCGGCGTTTGTGTCCGGGCTGCTGTCCCGCTGGATCTCGAAAACCATCACCCTGTCGCCGCAGGTGCAGCGTAATTACCCGGAACTGCAAAAACGGGTGAACGGCTGGGTGTCGGTGTCGCTGAAGGTGGCGCGCATTCTGACCGTCTGCGTGGCGATCATGCTGCTGCTGAATGCGTGGAGCCTGTTTGATTTCTGGAACTGGCTACATAACGGCGCAGGCGAGAAGACCGTCGATATTTTAATTCGTATCGCGCTGATTCTGTTCTTCTCCGCCGTCGGCTGGACGCTGCTGGCGAGCCTTATCGAGAACCGTCTGGTATCGGATATTCACGGCAGACCGCTCCCCAGCGCCCGCGCACGCACGCTGTTGACCCTGTTCCGCAATGCGCTGGCGGTGATCATCAGCACCATCACCATCATGATTGTGCTATCGGAAATCGGCGTGAATATCGCCCCGCTGCTGGCGGGTGCCGGCGCGCTGGGTCTGGCGATCTCCTTCGGCTCGCAAACGCTGGTGAAGGATATTATTACCGGCATCTTTATCCAGTTTGAGAACGGGATGAACACAGGGGATCTGGTGACCATCGGGCCGCTGACCGGTACCGTGGAGAGGATGTCGATTCGCTCGGTAGGCGTGCGTCAGGATACCGGGGCATATCACATCATTCCCTGGTCATCGATCACTACCTTCGCCAACTTTGTGCGCGGCATTGGCTCCGTTGTGGCCAACTACGATGTGGATCGTCATGAAGATGCCGACAAAGCGAAGCAGGCGCTGCGGGATGCGGTCAGTGAACTGATGGAAATGGAGGATATTCGCGGGCTGGTGATTGGCGAGCCGTCGTTTGCCGGCATCGTTGGGCTGACCAACACGGCTTTCACCCTGCGCGTGTCGTTCACCACCCAGCCGCTGAAGCAGTGGACGGTGCGCTTTGCCCTCGACAGCATGGTGAAAAAGCACTTCGATCTGGCGAACGTGCGAACGCCGGTGCAGACGTATCAGGTATTGTCGCCGCCCGCCTCGCCGCTCCCTCCGCAGGAGCCGACGCTGTAACCGAGCCGGGTGGCGGCTTTGCCCTACCCGGCCTGGGGCGGGATACTATTTGCGACGTTTGTTATCGTCCATAAACGACCAGGCGATAAATCGGCTCTGCTTCTGGCCCTGCGCCATCTCTTTTTTCACCACTTTTACGGCACCCGCTTCGCTCAGCGCGCGGTAGAGCGGCGGCAGGTTATCCCCGCGGGAAACCAGCGTCGTGAACCACTTCAACTGACGGCCAAACTGTTGGCTTTCCGCAATCATGCGCAGGATGAAGGCAACTTCACCGCCCTCGCACCACAGCTCCTGCTGCTGCCCGCCGAAGTTCAGCACGGCGTCTTCCGCCTGACCGAGGTTGCGGCGTTTACGTTCGCTGCCCGCGCGAGCCGCTGCCGCCGAATCATGAAACGGCGGGTTGCACATCGTAGCGTCATAGCTTTCGTTTTTATGAATTATGCCGTTGAAGATGGAAGCCGCCTCTTTCTGACGACGCAGACGAATGGAACGGCTCAGGCCAGGGTTCGCACTGATAATCGCCTGCGCGCTGGCAAAGGCCTCGGCGCCGATTTCGCTCCCGGTGAAGCGCCAGTGATATTCATGTACGCCAATCAGCGGGTAAATCAGGTTTGCCCCGGTGCCTATATCCAGGATGGAAGCCTGCTGCGGTACAGCGCCGTCACGATCTTCGGCAAGCAGATCGGCAAGGTGATGAACGTAATCAGCGCGGCCCGGCACAGGGGGGCAGAGAAAGCCTTCCGGAATATCCCAGTGAGCCACACCGTAAAAATGCGCCAGCAGGGCTTTGTTCAGCGTTTTCACCGCCTGCGGATCGGCAAAGTTGACGGTCGGCTCACCCGCTGGGGTCTGGACAATATAGTCCTGCAGCGCAGGGCAGCTCTGGCACAGGGCGTTCATGTCGTAGCGGCTGCGGTGGCGATTTCGTGGGTGCAATCCCGGCTTTTGGGAAGTCATGGCGTTCTCCTTTAAACAGCGGCGTAAGATACCCTGTGCTGGCCCAGCGGTAAATCTTTCTCTGCGGCGCTTAAAAAAACACCGTAAATCAAACACCTCTACGTCTATGATCTGTCAGCGAATTGTCAGTTTTTATCGTTCAAAAAATAAGCAGATCATCATCAAATATTTGCGCTAAGTCACCCTCGTCAGGCTTCTAAACTTAAAGGGAATCACCTGTTGTTTCCTCATGAGGATGTGATTATGAAAAAGTACCTGACCCTTGCTGTTATCGCCGGCGCCCTGGCAACGGCTTCATTTTCTGCGATGGCCGTTCAGCCACTGAATGAAAGTACCGATACTAGCCAACTGCGTCCGGCGGGCACCGTCTCGGTAAGTCGCGCAAGTAACCTGGACGATCTGCAGAATAAACTGGCCGAAAAAGCCCGCCAGGAAGGTGCGAAAGGCTTTGTCGTGAACTCCGCTGGCGGAGATAACCATATGTACGGCACAGCAACCATCTATAAATAATTTTTTTCCTCCACAAAAAGACTGCATCTGCCTGCCGGATGCAGTTCATTTCCGCTTTATCTTGATTGTTCATTTTTTAACCCCATATTAAAAGCAGGGTATAAACCGATTTCAGGAGGATGCCATGGCTTCCGGTTGGGCGAATGACGACGCCGTTAACGAACAGATCAACAGTACCATTGAAGATGCGGTTGCGCGCGCTCGCGGTGAGATTCCGCGCGGCGAAAGTTTGAAGGAGTGCGAAGAATGCGGAGAGCCGATCCCGGAGGCACGGCGTAAAGCCATTCCAGGCGTAAGGTTATGCATTACCTGCCAGCAGGATAAAGATTCAAAAAATGCCTCACATTCAGGTTATAATCGCAGAGGATCGAAAGATAGCCAGTTACGCTGACTCTCCTTTACCTAAGTTAACCCTGCCTGCACTTACCTTTACGCTCACGGTTTTTAGCGAACCGCGTGGCAAAATGTGCCCTTCATCTTTCTTCTGTAAAGCGCATCCACAAGAAGTGTAAAGCGCTGGCTTGAATTTATTAATATTCAATAAGTTATTTGTCATTCAATTTTTTTGACTGACCACGTCAATTCTCTTCGATTTTATCCCTCAGGAAAAAACGTGATACTTATCACATCGACGGAACATCGTCCCCTTAACAGAAAACACCTGCGAGAGATTAATTATGAAAACCATCAAATATGCTGTAGCTGCTGTTGCCCTGTCCGCTCTGTCTTTCGGCGCATTCGCCGTAGAGCCTGTTTCATCCACTCAGGCCCAGAGCATGAATAAAATCGGTGTGGTAAGTGCAGAAGGCGCGACCACGCTGGACGGCCTGGAAGCCAAGCTGGCTGAGAAAGCCGCTGCTGCCGGTGCAAGCGGATACACCATCACCTCCGCTAACACCAATAACAAGCTGAGCGGTACTGCGGTTATCTACAAATAATCGCCTGAAATGAATGCTGTACCCTCGCCAAACCCTCTGGTGAGCTGCTCCAACCCTCATTGACCCTGTTGTTTGTTACCCTTGCTTGCCCGTCCGCCACTGGACGGGCTTTTTTTTGCTTAAAACGACTGTGCCACCCGCTGTAACCCCGCTTCCACCGTCTCTACCTCCCCTGTCGCCAGCAAGCAGCAGGCCATTTGCAGCTTGATCGACTGTGGGACCGGCACATTTCCGGCCAGGCACTGCGTAATCCAGTGCGCGGTAACCTGCGGATCTTTTGACTCCGGCAGAATCACATCGCTGTTTTCTTCCCCGCGTTCAAGCACAACGCGCGTACCGGCAGAATCGATCAGCATCAGCTGTGGGCAACGCTGCGGGTTGGCGTACACCTCCCCTTCTGTTCCGTGCATCAGCAGTGCGCGTCCACCGATTTCGGTAAAGAACTGACCGACGCGCGTCACGTACTCCGGATGAGAAACACTGGAAAGGCGCAGTGCGGCATCCTCAGCAAACGGCGTTGCCAGCTTCGCCAGGGTGTGCGCACTGTTACGCACGCCCATGCGCCAGCGCATGTCCAGCTGCTTTTCCAAAGGTGGGCAGAGCGCACGAACGGGAATATAGACCGGCTGGTTCCCCTCCAGCTTTGCCTGCGCCTGGCCGGCATGGAGAGTCGGTTCAATGCCCAGCAGTTCAAAGATGGTTTCTGTCAGCACGCGCGTGGGATCTTCGCTGACCCCATGTACCACCACCGGGAACCCCAGCTTATGTAACAATATCGCCAGCAGCGGCGTCAGGTTTGCCTGCTTGCGCGCCCCGTTATAGCTCGGGATCACAATCGGCATCGGTTTTGCCACTGGCGGCGTTAAGCGCAGCGTTTGTGCCTGCATCGCCTCGTAGAAACCACGCATCTCCGCTTCGCCTTCGCCTTTGATACGCAGCGCAATCAGGATGCCGCCCATTTCCAGGTCCGGTACCTCGCCGTTGAGCATACGGGTGTAAAGCGCGCGAGCGGTTTCATGGTCCAGGTCGCGGGCGTGGTTTTTCCCACGACCTACCTCTTTGATAATTTTGCGATAATCCACGACATTCCTCCTGACAGCCTATCTTGTTAACACTATAGCCCTGATGAATGGCTATCCGTTAGTTTTTTATCCCTTAAGACAACCTTCTGTTTTAATAGTAAAAAATAAACACAAGCTTTTTTTCAATTATTTGTGATTTCTATAGCAGATTCGTATTCATACATTTTTTGATTAAATAACCAGCGGAAAGTCATTAAGGGTCAACGGTGAAAACGTCCAGGCAACGCTCTCACCCGAAACATATCAGGATTTGCTATGAACAAGGTTGCTTTAGGTTTAATCATCGCCGCAGCGGTGGGATGTTCTGCATCCACGTTTGCGGCAACGAACGGTGAAGGGCAAATAAACTTCACCGGCGAAATTATCGATTCTGCTTGTCAGGTCGTAAATGGATTAAGTAATCCATTAAATGTACAGCTGGGGAAAGTGTCTAAAACGGTATTTACCGGTGCAGGCTCTACCAGCACCTTAACGAAGTTTGATATTCAGTTAACGAATTGTCCTGACACGGTCACCTCCGCCGCCATTAACTTTGGCGGAACACCGGATGCGAATAACAATTCAACGCTTGCCTTAACGCCAGATACCGATGCGGCGACAGGGGTGGCGATTCAGCTGGTGGATGCCTCGCAGCAGCCTGTCAGCCTGTATACGCCGTCTCAGCAGTATCAGTTAACCTCCGGCACGGCGGTTAACGATCTGGAGTTCGGCGCACGCTATATCCAAACCGGCCCGGCAATTACCGCAGGCCCTGCTAACTCCGTTTCAACCTTCACCGTTATTTATAACTGATCTTATCAATCCGGAGATATTAATGCTTTCGCGAGCATTAATATCTTCTCTATTCATTGAGAAATCTTTATGCGCCACGGTTATTTACTGAGCACGCTTTTACTGGTAGCAACTGCTTCACATGCTGGGGTCATTATTAACGGCACCCGACTGGTCTATCAGGGAGATAAAAAGGAATCTTCTCTTGGTCTTTCAAATCCAGATGCGACGGATTATCTGGTGCAGTCCTGGGTTGATTCCGGCGGTAAAAACCTGGCCAAAGCCCCGTTCCTGATCACCCCGCCGCTTTTCCGTCTGGATGCGCACGAAGATAACGTTCTGCGCGTGGTGCGTACGGGCGGAAATTTACCGGAAGACAGGGAATCCCTGTACTGGTTGAACATTAAAGCGATCCCTTCCTCAAAGCACGTTGAGGGGGTGAATACGCTGCAAATTGCTATCAATACCCGCATTAAATTGCTCTATCGCCCGTCTGCGGTAAAAGGCCGTCCAGAAGATGTGGCGGATAAGCTTGAATGGCGCCGCGAAGGGAACGACCTCGTGGTGAATAACCCCACGCCGTTTTATATGAATTTCCAGACCGTCACGCTGAATGGTCATAAAGTCGCGAAAGCCACCTGGGCTGTTCCGAAAACGGAAACGCATTTTGCCTTACCGGGTAATGTTGGGGGCGCGAACGTGACGTATTCCATTATTACCGACTACGGCAGCATCAGCCATACCTGGTCGAAATCCGTTCATTAATATTTTTTCCCGGTAATAAAATAATTATGTACAGCCATAAAAAGCCGTTCACCTGCCGATTGTCTTCATTGCTGGTCATTCTCTGTGGCCTGGCAATGGCGATCTTTGCGCAGCAGGTTATGGCTGATGATTATTTTAACCCTGCCCTGCTGGATATTGATAATCCCCAGCAGGGTAAAACCGATTTGTCCATCTATGAAAAAGGGCCAGGTCAGGCGCCGGGGAAATATGAGGTCGCGGTATTTATCAATAATAATAAAATTGATACCCGCAACGTGACCTTTACGCTTCAGAAAGATTCGCAGGGCAACAGCACGCTGCAGCCTTGCTTTAGCCTTGAGGAATTAAAAAGCCTCGGCATCAAAACCAAAAAATTTCCGCAGCTGATGGCCAAAGGCCAGTGTGCTGATTTACATGTCATTCCTGCTGCATCCGCCACCTTTCGCGTTCGCAACCAGCAGCTGCTGATGAGCATCCCTCAAACGGCGCTGGGCCAGGTGCCTCGCGGTTACATTGACCCGAAAGAGTTTGACGAAGGGATCACTGCGGGCCTGCTTAATTACAGCGCCAATGCCAGCCACAGCCGCGCGCGACAGCACGGTGAGCAGGATAACAGCAGCCAGTACGTAAACCTGCGCCCAGGCCTGAACGTTGGCGCATGGCGCATTCGCAACTATTCCACCTGGAATCGCAGCACCACGGGCCATGAGGAGGAGCAGAAATTCACCTCCGTTTATACCTATGCGCAACGCGATATCGTGGCAATGAAAAGCGACATCACCGTCGGCCAGAGCTCATCCCCTGCCGACGTGTTTGACAGCGTTCCCTACACCGGGGTGGAGCTGAAATCCGACAGCGACATGCTGCCGGACAGCGAGAAAGGCTACGCGCCGATTATCCGCGGCACGGCCCACAGCAACGCGCTGGTGGTGGTTCGCCAGAACGGCTACGTCATTTATCAGAACACGGTCGCGCCGGGCGCCTTCGAAATTAACGATCTCTACCCCACCGGCAGCAGCGGCGACCTGCAGGTTACCGTGAAAGAGACCGACGGCAGCGAAAGCCATTTTGTCGTGCCGTTTGCCTCCGTGCCGGTCTTGCAGCGTGAAAAAAACCTGCGCTACAGCGTGACCGCCGGGCGTTATCGTTCCTATGACAACGATGTCGAAAAGACCCCGTTTGCCCAGGGCAGCGCCATCTACGGTTTACCCTACGGTATCACCGCCTACGGCGGCGTTCAGCAGAGCAGCCATTATCAGTCTCAGGCGGTGGGCGTCGGGAAAAACATGGGCGATTTAGGCGCCTTCTCCATTGACGTCACTCGCGCCAAAGCCCTGCTGAAAAAACAGCAGGCCAGCAAAGGCCAGTCGTGGCGCGTGCGCTACAGCAAAGATATCGCCCAGTCAGGCACTAACTTCTCGCTGGCCGGCTACCGCTATAACAGCAAAGGGTTTTACACCCTGGAAGACACCATGGAGTCGTATACCCGCTCTGACGACTGGTCTGAACCGCAGCAGCGCCGCGCCCGTACCGAAGCCACCGTCGACCAGACGCTGCCGGAAGGCTGGGGTTCCCTAACCCTGAGCCTGGTGAAAGAGACCTACTGGACCCAGAGCCAGGACATGACCTCGGTGAGCGTCAGCTACAACAACAGCTGGCACGGCGTGAGCTACAGCCTCAGCTACAGCATGAACAAAAACACCCGCGACAGCGACGAAGACGGCAATGAGGTGACGAACGACAACCAGTTCGCGCTGAGCGTCTCGGTGCCGCTGGACCACTGGATGCATAACACCTGGGCCACCTACAACCTGAACAACACCAAAGATGGCACCACGCAGAATATCGGTCTGAACGGCACGGCGCTGAAAGAAGATAACCTCAACTGGAATATTCAGGAGGGGGTGAGCAGTACCGGCAGCGGCAACTCCACCAGCCTCAACGCCGATTACAAAGCAACGTACGGCGAACTCAGCGGCGGCGTCAGCCAGGACAAATATCAGCAGACCGTGAACGTCGGCCTGCAGGGCGGCGTGGTTGCCCATGCGAACGGCATCACCCTGAGCCAGCCGCTCGGTGAGACCATCGCGCTGGTGAAAGCGCCGGGCACGCACGGGACGCATATCACTAATCAGACCGGCGTTGAAACCGACTTCCGCGGCTACACCGTTGTCCCGTATGTGACCGCGTATCGCCACAACACCATTGCGCTGGATACCGAAACGCTGCCGGACAATGCCGACGTCACCCACGCCGCGCAGGTCGTCACCCCAACTCGCGGGGCCGTGGTGCGCGCCAGCTTTAACACCCGCGTGGGCAACCGCGTGCTGATGACGCTGACGCACAACGGCAAACCGCTGCCGTTCGGCGCGACGGTCACCACAGAGGATAAGGACAGCGAGTTTATTGTGGGTAATGACGGCCAGACCTATCTTTCGGGTCTGCCGCAGCAGGGGCATCTCGCCGTTTCCTGGGGACAGGACGCGAGCGAGCACTGCATCGCTGACTATGCGCTAACGGATGAGAAAGAGAAAACCAGCATCATTAACGCTGCCGCGCAGTGTCATTGATTCACCGTTCAGGCTAACGACTATGCAAATGATAAAACAATGCTTTTTCTTACTGATTCTGGGCACCGCGGCATTATTTATGCCGCATGCGAAGGCTGACTGCACTACGCCCGATATGCCGAAAATGATCAACGTTGCCACCATTTCGGTCCCGACGACGCTGGCAGTAGGCGCGACCATTCCCGGTACGGAGCAGACTGTACACGTCGCGGGTAACTGCAACCATCCGTACGAAAGCGGGATGGAAATCATCTCCTGTTATTACGGAAGTGGTTCGGAGATACCCGGGTTGGCCGGCGTTTATGACACAGGCGTGCCTGGAGTCGGCATTGCCTTAAGGAACGACCAGGGCCAGCGCATTTCAGGCGGGGGAAAGGTCGCCTGCGATTCCCGCAGTACGCCCATCGGCTATGTCTCGACCGATGGATATCAGTCCTTTGACTTTAACGTCACGCTTGAGCTGGTTAAAACCAGTGATGCGGTACAGTCCGGCACGCTGCTTCAGGCGCAAACAGAGTTCGGTATTGGCGTATATGGCAACGACGGCATTGGTTCACCCAATGTTATCTCCTACGCAGGAAACGTTAACTTCCAGAA
The DNA here is from genome assembly GCF_014895885.1 of Enterobacter cloacae complex sp. P17RS. Taxonomy (NCBI): domain Bacteria; kingdom Pseudomonadati; phylum Pseudomonadota; class Gammaproteobacteria; order Enterobacterales; family Enterobacteriaceae; genus Enterobacter; species Enterobacter cloacae complex sp. P17RS. Next base: position 117,313 of record NZ_JADBQK010000004.1, on the reverse strand, counting down.
CGTCACCTGCTCCGTTTCCCCAAAAAACCTGACCATTAATCTGGGCGACTTCCCGGTCAGCGATTTTATTAGCGTGGGGATGTTATCAAGCCCGGCGCAAAACTTTGACGTGACGGTGAACTGCAACAGCAACGTGCAGCCTGAAGTGAAGGTCACCAGTTCAAATGGTTATGAACCGGGGTCAGCAGGGGTGATCAAACTCACCCGGCAGCCCGGCATGGCAACCGGCGTCGGGGTCAGAATGCTGGTTGATAACCAACTCGCCACCTTTGACACCTACGTGAACACCCAAAGCCAGGCAATCGCCAACCAGACGCTGGCGATCCCGTTTGAGGTTCGCTACGAACAAACCAGCAACGTCGTGACGCCAGGCCCTGCCAACACCGTCGCCACCGTTACCCTCGCTTATAAGTGACGATCATGAAAAAAACAGCTTTGATGCTGGCGCTGGGCCTGATAGCCCAGGCCCACGCCGATGATATTCAGATCCAGATGACGGGGAATATTTACGCCAACACCTGCGTCATTGACAGCGCCAGCCGCAACCTGACTGTAGATTTAGGCCAGGCAGTATCAGGTAATTTTAAAGATGTAGGGGATACCGGCGAATGGAAAGATTTTTCGCTCTCGGTATCGCACTGTCCCGCCACGCTGGCGCTTGCCACGGCCTATTTCTACGGCCAGGCAGACAGCGTGCACCCGACCAAATTCGCCAACACCGGCAGCGCGAAGGGGCTGGCGCTGGAGCTGGCCGACCGACAGGACAAGATCCTGATCGCCCCGCAGGCGGCGTTTAACGTGCCGATTAACCCGGCTGACCACACGGCCACGTTTCCGCTCTCCGCCCGCTATTACGCCACGTCTATGCCCGTCTCCGCAGGCACGTTCAGCAGCGTGATTCAGGTGACCTTTACTTACCAGTAGGACCGCGCCCCTTAGCACGGATGCTTTTCCTGCGCCCGGCGGCCAGTTTTGCCGGGCGTTTTTTTACTTCAGGCACCTCCGGCTGCTCAATCGGGAAGATCGGCAGCGCGTTCAGCAGCCGCTGACCGTAGTTTTTGGTGAGCAAACGCTTGTCGTAAATCACTACCTCACCCCAGCAGCCGTGGCTACGAATAAGACGCCCCACCTGCTGAATCAGGTTAAACGACGCCGCAGGCAGGCTCTGCACCTCAAACGGATAGCGGTTGAGGCTTTTCAGCCACTCGCCCTCGGTGATCACCACCGGGCTGTCGATAGGCGGAAAGGCGATCTTATGGATATGCACCTGCGTCAGGTAATCCCCCTTCAAATCCAGCCCTTCGGCAAAGGACTGTAGCCCCACCAGCACGCTGCGCTCGCCGTTATCAATACGTTTGCGGTGCGTTTCCACCAGCCGGTAACGGGGCTGGTCGCCCTGCACCAGCAGGAGTAAACGCAGGTCGGTGACGTGCTCCAGGAAGCGCTGCATCGCCCGCCCGCTGGCAAACAGCACCAGCATGCCGGGATATTTTTTACTTTCGACCTGCTCGCGGAAGTAGGCCGCCATCTCCGCAATGTGCTGCTCTTCGTTGTCGATAAGCGGCTCGTATTTCATGCGTGGAATGACCAGCTTGCCCTGCTCGCAGTGGTTGAACGGCGAGTCCAGCGCCACAAAACGATCGCCCGCTTTCTCCTTCAGGCCGCTCATCTCCTGCAACCGTGAAAAGCTGTTCAGAGAGCGCAGCGTCGCAGAGGTAACGACCACGTGCGGCACGCTGCGCCAGATCAGCTTTTCCAGCTGATCGGCCACGCGGATGCCCACGCAGTGGAAAAAGAGGTGAACCTGCCCGTCGCGCACCTCGCGGGTGGCCCATTTGGTGACCGGCGCGCCCGACGCCTGCGCCATCGAGGCCAGCCGCCAGAGCTTGCTCTGCGCCTCAAACATCCCCAGCGCGCGGTTCATCTGCAGCAGGATGCGGTGCAGCCGCACCACGTCGTGCGAGCCCGTTTTCTCGCTGAGGTCGTTCATGAACATCTCCGCCAGCCCGCGCAGCTTTTCCAGATGCTTCGCCAGCTGCTGGCAGATCTCCATCACCTCTTCCGGCAACTCGCCCATCGCGAAGCGGTGTTCTGCCTCCTGGGCTGCCGGAAGATAAAGATTCAGAATGTTGTTCAGAGACGAGATAAGGCTGTAAACCTCTTCGCAGTGGTCGCTCAGACGCTCGGGTACCGCCAGCGGCGGCGTGGTTTTCGGGCGAAACTGCTCCATGCAGGTCGCCACCAGTTTGCAGAACAGATCCAGCTGAAGTCGGAACCACGGAGCGGTGATTTCCGCGCTCATCTCCAGCGCGTCACGGGCCACGTCGGGCAGATGGTGGCCTTCGTCGAGCACCAGCAACAGGTTTTTCGGCTCCGGCAGCACCGCTTCGCTCTCCAGCGCCGCCATCACCAGCGCGTGGTTGGCGACAACCACCTCCGCCTCCTGGATCTCGCGCCGGGCGACGAAGAACGGGCATTCCCGGTAGTAGTGACAGTTGCGGTTCAGGCAGCTTGCTTTATCGGTACTGAGCCTGCGCCACAGGTCGTCGCTAATCGCCAGGCTGGTGTGATCCCGCAGGCCGTCCCACTTATAGCCGTCGAGCTCGGCTTTCAGCTTTGCGCACTGCTCCTGCTCGGCTTTGTTGTTTGGCGTCAGCTCGTCATCCAGAAAGGCGAGCAGATCCTGCTGCGAGGGCTCGCTGCTGGCCAGCGCCGCCAGGTTACGCGGACAGACGTAGCGCCCGCGCCCAAAGGCGGCGGTGAAGCGGAGATCGGGGATGATTTTGCGCAGCAACGGCAAATCTTTGCTGAAGATCTGATCCTGCAAGGCCACGTTCGCAGTGCTGACCACCAGCGTTTTGTCCTCTTCCCGCGCGATGGCGATGCCGGGAATGAGATACGACAGGGTTTTCCCGACGCCGGTCGGGGCTTCAATCGCCAGATGTCGCCCGTCGTCCCCGGCGAGCGTTTTTGCCACGTCGGCAATCATCTGCCGCTGCGGCGCTCGGGGGATAAAGTCGGGGATCTGCTGCTGAAGCGCCTTATACCAGGCGCCTATTTGCGCTTTCAGCGCCGCGGTTAAAGCCATTGGAAAACCTGAAATACTGTATAAACAGCCACTATTGTGGCACTTTCTCTTCGCCGTCGCAAAAAGAAAAGCCCGGCTTTACGACCGGGCTTCCAGATTACTGCGGGTTAGCAGGCTTGCGCGGGCGGCGTCGGCGCTGCCCCTCGCCTGCCGGTTTCCCTTCGCCGCTGCGCCACAGGCTTTCACCGGCCGGCTTGCCGTCGTTATTACGACGCGGCGGTTTGCCGGATGACTTCGGCGCGCCACCTTCAGCACGACGCGGCTGCTGGCCGCGACCACCGCCGCCCTGACCGCGACCACCACCCTGACGACCGTTCTGAATCGGCTCCGCTTTGATGGACGGGTCCACTTCATAGCCCGGGGTTTCGATGCGCGGGATCTCTTTCTTCAGCAGGCGTTCGATGTCGCGCAGCAGCTTGTGCTCGTCCACGCAGACCAGAGAGAGCGCCTCACCTGTTGCTGCCGCACGGCCGGTACGACCGATACGGTGAACGTAATCTTCCGGCACGTTTGGCAGCTCGTAGTTCACCACGTGCGGCAGCTCTTCAATATCGAGGCCACGGGCAGCGATGTCGGTCGCCACCAGCACGCGGATGTCGCCGGATTTGAAGTCCGCCAGCGCGCGGGTACGCGCGCCCTGGCTCTTGTTACCGTGGATCGCCGCGCTGCGGATGCCGTCTTTATTCAGCTGTTCCGCCAGGTGGTTGGCACCGTGCTTGGTGCGGGTAAAGACCAGCACCTGCTGCCAGTTGCCCTGACCGATCATCTGGGAGAGCAGCTCCCGCTTGCGCTTTTTATCCACAAAGTGAACGTGCTGCGTCACCTGCTCGGAAGCGGTGTTGCGGCGCGCCACTTCCACTTCCAGCGGGTTATGCAGCAGCTTTTCCGCCAGCGCCTTGATCTCATCGGAGAAGGTCGCGGAGAAGAGCAGGTTCTGGCGACGCGGCGGCAGCTTCGCCAGCACGCGACGAATATCATGAATGAAGCCCATATCGAGCATGCGGTCGGCTTCGTCCAGCACCAGAATTTCAATGCTGTCGAGCTTCACCGCGTTCTGGTGTTCCAGATCCAGCAGACGGCCCGGCGTTGCCACCAGCACGTCCACGCCGCCGCGCAGCTTCATCATCTGCGGGTTAATGCTCACGCCACCGAAAACCACCAGCGAGCGAATGTTGAGATAGCGGCTGTACTCACGCACGTTCTCGCCAATCTGGGCTGCCAGCTCGCGGGTTGGGGTGAGGATCAGCGCGCGCACCGGACGACGGCCTTTGGCGTGCGGCTGGTTTTTTACCAGCAGCTCTAACAGCGGCAGGGTAAAGCCCGCGGTTTTACCGGTGCCGGTCTGGGCACTGGCCATCAGGTCACGGCCCTGAAGCACGGCCGGAATAGCCTGCTGCTGGATAGGGGTTGGCTCAACGTAGCCCTGCTCTGCGATCGCGCGCAGAATTTCCGGGTTCAGGCCAAGGGAATCAAAAGACATAAAAACTCCGAACCGCCCCGACCATCACAGGTGTAGTTTTCAGGGAGATATCACGAATAGAAGGACAAAAACCACAATGTCGCGAAGGTGCGGAGTGTAGCAGCTTTTGTGACGTGGCGCATAAAATATCCCTGTCGTATCCCTCGACGATTTAGCGATTCAGGTATAATTTTAATCAATCGATTGATTAATTTTTAATGCCGACATGAATACGACACCGACGACAACCAAAGGTGAACAGGCCAAAAGCCAGCTTATCGCCGCCGCGCTGGCGCAGTTTGGCGAGTATGGCCTGCATGCCACCACGCGGGATATCGCCGCCCAGGCCGGGCAAAACATTGCGGCCATTACCTACTATTTTGGCTCAAAAGAGGATTTATACCTCGCCTGCGCCCAGTGGATTGCCGATTTTATTGGCAACAATTTTCGCCCGCACGTTGAGGAGGCCACCGCGCTGCTGAGCCAGCCGACGCCGGATCGTACCGCTATCAGGCAACTTATTCTCAATGCCTGCCACAATATGATCCGCCTGCTGACGCACGACGATACGCTCAACCTGAGCAAATTTATCTCCCGCGAGCAGCTCTCCCCCACTGCCGCTTATCAGCTGGTACACGATCAGGTGATTGCCCCGATGCACACCCATCTGACCCGGCTGATTGCCGCCTACACCGGGCGGGACGCCAGCGATACCGACACCATTTTGCATACCCACGCCCTGCTGGGCGAAATTCTCGCCTTCCGTCTGGGGCGTGAAACCATCCTGTTACGCACGGGCTGGACACAATTCGATGAGGATAAAGCCGCGCAGATTAGCCAGGTCATCACCTGTCATCTCGATCTGATCCTGCAAGGCTTAACGCAAAGGAGCCTGAAGTGATGAAAAAACCTGTCACCATCGTTCTGGTGGTTGTTGTTTTGCTTGCCGCGGGAATCGGTGGCTGGCTGTGGTATCAGAGCCAGCAGGATCGGGGCCTGACGCTGTACGGTAACGTGGATATTCGCACGGTGAATATGAGCTTCCGCGTCGGCGGACGTCTCGCCTCGCTGAGCGTTGACGAAGGCGATGCCATCAAAGCCGGGCAGACGCTGGGCGTGCTGGACAAAGCCCCCTTTGAGAACGCGCTGATGCAGGCAAAAGCCGGCGTCTCCGTCGCCCAGGCGCAGTATGACCTGATGCTGGCGGGCTATCGCGATGAGGAGATTGCCCAGGCCGCTGCCGCCGTTAAGCAGGCCAAAGCCGCCTACGACTACGCGCAGAACTTCTATAACCGCCAGCAGGGACTGTGGAAAAGCCGCACCATTTCCGCCAACGATCTGGAAAACGCGCGGTCATCCCGCGACCAGGCGCAGGCGACGCTGAAATCCGCGCAGGATAAATTAAGCCAGTACCGCTCCGGTAACCGCGAGCAGGACATCGCCCAGGCGAAAGCCAGCCTCGAGCAGGCGCAGGCGCAGCTGGCTCAGGCGGAGCTGGATCTGCACGACACTATCTTAACCGCCCCGTCTGACGGCACGCTGATGACCCGCGCGGTAGAGCCGGGCAGCATGCTCAGCGCGGGCAGCACCGTCTTGACGCTGTCCTTAACCCGTCCGGTATGGGTGCGGGCCTACATTGATGAGCCGAATCTCGGCCAGATGCAGCCGGGCCGCGAGCTGCTGCTCTATACCGACGGTCGCCCGGACAAGCCGTATCACGGTAAAGTGGGCTTTGTCTCCCCTACCGCCGAATTCACGCCGAAAACGGTAGAAACGCCGGATCTGCGTACCGACCTCGTGTACCGCCTGCGCATCATCGTCACCGACGCGGACGACGCGCTGCGTCAGGGCATGCCTGTTACCGTGACCTTAAACGACGGGGAACGACATGAATGATGCGGTTATCCAGCTCAATAATCTGGTCAAACGCTTCCCCGGAATGGATAAACCGGCGGTCGCGCCGCTGAACTGCACCATTCAAAAAGGCTACGTGACCGGACTGGTGGGCCCGGACGGCGCGGGCAAAACCACGCTGATGCGGATGCTGGCGGGACTGCTGAAGCCGGATGAAGGCTCGGCCAGCGTGCTTGGCCTTGACCCGATAAAAGACGACGGCGCGCTCCACGCCATGCTCGGCTATATGCCGCAGAAGTTTGGCCTGTACGAAGATCTGACGGTGATGGAGAACCTCAATCTGTACGCCGACCTGCGCAGCGTCACCGGTGAAACCCGGCAGAAAACCTTCGCCCGACTGCTCGAATTTACCTCCCTCGGCCCGTTCACCGACCGGCTGGCGGGCAAGCTTTCCGGCGGGATGAAGCAGAAGCTGGGGCTGGCCTGTACGCTGGTGGGCGAGCCAAAAGTGCTGCTGCTGGATGAACCCGGCGTGGGCGTGGACCCGATTTCCCGCCGCGAGCTGTGGCAGATGGTGCACGAGCTGGCGGGTGACGGCATGCTGATCCTCTGGAGCACCTCTTACCTTGATGAAGCGGAGCAGTGCCGCGACGTATTGCTGATGAACGAAGGCGAACTGCTCTATCAGGGCGAGCCCACCGAGCTGACGCACACCATGGCCGGGCGCAGTTTTCTGCTGCACAGCCCGCAGGAGTCCAACCGCAGGCTGCTGCAGCGGGTGCTGAAGCTGCCGCAGGTGAGCGACGGGATGATTCAGGGCCGCTCAGTGCGCGTGATCCTCAAAAAAGAGGCCACCGTCGACGATATTCGCCGTGCGCCGGGCATGCCTGAGATCGAAATGGACGAGACCGCCCCGCGCTTTGAAGATGCGTTTATCGACCTGCTGGGCGGTGCGGGCACGTCGGAATCGCCCCTTGGCGCAATTCTGCACACGGTGGAAGGCACGCCGGGCGAAACGGTGATCGAAGCAAAATCGCTCACCAAAAAATTCGGGGACTTCGCCGCCACCGACAACGTCAACTTTGCGGTGAAGCGCGGCGAGATATTTGGCCTGCTCGGGCCGAACGGGGCGGGAAAATCGACCACCTTTAAGATGATGTGCGGCCTGCTGGTGCCGACGTCCGGCAAGGCGCTGGTGCTGGACATGGATCTTAAAGTCAGCTCCGGAAAGGCGCGCCAGCATCTCGGCTATATGGCGCAGAAGTTCTCGCTGTACGGCAACCTGACGGTCGAGCAGAATCTGCGCTTTTTCTCTGGGGTGTACGGCCTGCGCGGGCGGGCGCAGAATGAAAAAATCCGCCGCATGAGCGACGCCTTCGGGTTAACGAATATTGCGTCCCACGCCACCGACGAGCTGCCGCTCGGCTTTAAGCAGCGGCTGGCGCTGGCCTGCTCGCTGATGCACGAGCCGGATATCCTGTTTCTTGATGAACCCACGTCAGGCGTGGACCCCCTCACCCGCCGTGAATTCTGGCTGCACATCAACAGCATGGTGGAAAAAGGCGTGACCGTGATGGTCACTACCCACTTTATGGACGAGGCGGAATACTGCGACCGCATCGGGCTGGTCTATCGCGGCAAGCTGATTGCCCACGGCACGCCGGACGACCTGAAAACGCAGGCCGCCGACGACGCACAGCCAGACCCGACCATGGAGCAGGCGTTTATCACCCTCATCCACGACTGGGATAAGGAGAATGCTCATGCGCAGTAACGCCCTTTCCTGGCGCCGGGTGCGCGCCCTGTGCATCAAAGAGACGCGGCAGATCGTGCGCGATCCCAGCAGCTGGCTGATTGCGGTGGTGATCCCCCTGCTGCTGCTGTTTATCTTTGGCTACGGCATTAACCTCGACTCCAGCAAGCTGCGGGTCGGTATTTTGCTGGAGCAGCAGAGCGAAGAGGCGCTGGACTTCACCCACGCCATGACCGGCTCACCCTACATTGACGCCACCGTCAGCGACAACCGGCAGGAACTGATTCAGAAAATGCAGGCCGGGAAAATTCGCGGCCTGATCGTCATCCCGGTGGATTTCGCCGCCAACATGGCGCGCCCGGGGGCCGATGCGCCGATTCAGGTGATTACCGACGGCAGCGAGCCGAACACCGCCAACTTCGTGCAGGGCTATGCGGAGGGGATCTGGCAGCTCTGGCAGATGCAGCGCGCCGAAGACCGGGGCGAAACGTTTGAACCGCTCATCGATGTGCAGACGCGCTACTGGTTTAACCCCGCCGCCATCAGCCAGCACTTTATTATTCCGGGGGCGGTGACCATCATTATGACGGTGATTGGCGCGATCCTCACCTCGCTGGTCATCGCCCGCGAGTGGGAGCGCGGCACTATGGAGGCGCTGCTCTCCACCGAGGTGACGCGCGTCGAGCTGCTGCTGTGCAAGCTCATCCCCTACTACTTCCTCGGCATGCTGGCGATGCTGCTCTGCATGCTGGTCGCGGTCTTTATTCTTGGCGTGCCGTATCGCGGCTCGCTGGTGGTACTGTTCTTTATCACCAGCCTGTTTTTGCTCAGCACGCTGGGGATGGGGCTGCTCATCTCCACCATCACCCGCAACCAGTTTAACGCCGCGCAGGTGGCGCTCAACGCCGCTTTCCTGCCATCGATTATGCTCTCCGGTTTTATCTTCCAGATAGACAGCATGCCGGCGGTGATCCGCGCCGTGACCTACATCATTCCGGCGCGCTACTTCGTGAGCACGCTGCAGAGCCTGTTCCTGGCGGGGAATATTCCGGTGGTGCTGATTATCAATACCCTGTTTTTGCTGGCGTCGGCGGTGATGTTTATCGGGTTGACGTGGCTGAAAACCAAACGGCGACTGGATTAAGGAGCGCACATGTTTCACCGCTTATGGACATTGATCCGCAAAGAGCTGCAGTCCCTGCTGCGCGAGCCGCAAACCCGCGCCATTCTGGTGCTGCCGGTGCTGCTTCAGGTTTTATTGTTCCCGTTTGCCGCCACCCTTGAGGTAACTAACGCCACCATTGCCATTTATAATGAAGACAACGGCAAACACGCCGTCGAGCTGACGCAGCGTTTTGCCCGGGCGAAGGCCTTTACCCACATCCTGCTGCTGAAAAGCCCGCAGGAGATCCAGCCCACTATCGACACGCAAAAAGCGCTGCTGCTGGTGCGTTTCCCGGCGGATTTCTCCCGCAATCTGGACACCTTCCAGACCGCGCCGATGCAGCTGATCCTCGACGGGCGCAACTCCAACAGCGCCCAGATAGCGGCCAACTACCTGCAGCAGATAGTGAAGGAGTATCAGCAGGAGCTGATGGAGGGCAAACCGAAGCCTAATAACAGCGAGCTGGTGGTGCGCAACTGGTACAACCCGAATCTGGACTACAAGTGGTTTGTGGTGCCGTCGCTGATCGCCATGATCACCACCATCGGGGTGATGATCGTGACCTCTCTGTCCGTGGCCCGCGAGCGCGAACAGGGCACGCTGGATCAGCTGCTGGTTTCCCCGCTCGCCACCTGGCAGATTTTCGTCGGCAAAGCGGTGCCGGCGCTGATCGTCGCCACCTTCCAGGCCACCATCGTGCTGGGGGTGGGAATTTGGGCCTATGAGATCCCGTTCGCCGGATCGCTGGCGCTGTTTTACTTCACGATGGTGATTTACGGGCTGTCGCTGGTAGGGTTTGGGCTGCTGATTTCAGCGCTCTGCTCCACGCAGCAGCAGGCGTTTATCGGGGTATTCGTCTTTATGATGCCGGCGATTCTGCTCTCCGGGTACGTGTCGCCCGTCGAGAACATGCCGGTGTGGCTGCAGGATTTAACGTGGATAAACCCGATTCGACACTTTACGGATATCACCAAGCAGATCTATCTGAAGGATGCGAGTCTGGACATTGTCTGGGGAAGTTTGTGGCCGCTACTGGTCATAGCGGCCACGACGGGGTCAGTGGCCTATGCGATGTTTAGACGCAACATTGCGTAGCTTTTTCTCTTTAGTGAGCAGCGACACTACCGCTGGCCCTGCAAGGATTGCCAGACCCGCGAGGGCCAGCAGCAGGTTGTTTTGCAGCACGCGTGACAGCAGCCACAGCACGATCATCGCGGCACCAAAGTACCAGGTGGTGGTGAGCTCTTCGAGCACATCACCCACCTCGCGCCAGCGCGCGTCATGGTGGCGCTGTAAGAACAGCATCGACAGCACGGTGACGCCATAGAGGACGCATAGCCCTAAGCCAACACGCACCAGCGTGCCGCTCATCAAGCCCATCACCAGTACGGCCACGACCAGTAAATGCAACATTATCTGCCAGCAACTCAAACCCGTTGCGACACGAACACGTTGTTGCCACTTCATGGCTTCTCTCCTGAAGGATTTTTCTCTGCTTAATCAGACTACCGCACTTTACGGAAAATTCCGTAACGCCGCATCTTTTTGTGACGCCGACTACACTTTATTTTCATCGGGATAGTCACCCAGGAAGGTGTTTATGAGCAAAAAAACGCAGCATTTCTCGCTTAAGGTGCTGACGATAAACATTCATAAGGGCTTCACAGCATTTAACCGCCGCTTCATTTTACCGGAGCTGCGCGACGCGGTACGCACCGTCAGCGCGGACATTGTCTGCCTGCAGGAGGTGATGGGCGCGCACGAGGTACACCCCATGCATTTCGAAAACTGGCCCGATACGCCGCACTATGAATTTCTGGCCGACACCATGTGGAGCGATTACGCTTACGGCCGCAACGCGGTCTATCCGGAAGGCCATCACGGTAATGCGGTGCTGTCGCGTTTTCCTATAGAACATTATGAGAACCGGGACGTTTCCGTCGGGGAGAGCGAAAAGCGCGGGCTGCTTTACTGCCGCATCACGCCGCCGGAACTTGACGTTCCGGTTCACGTGGGCTGCGTTCACCTCGGACTGCGTGAAGCCCACCGCCAGGCGCAGCTGCAGATGCTGGCGGACTGGACCAATGCGCTGCCGGAAGGCGAACCCGTGGTGGTCGCCGGGGATTTTAACGACTGGCGGCAGCGCGCCAACCATCCGCTGAAGGTCAAAGCGGGACTGGAGGAAATTTTCACCCGGGCACATGGTCGTCCCGCACGGACGTTTCCGGTGCGCTTCCCCCTGCTGCGCCTGGACCGCATCTACGTGAAAAATGCGCATGCCAGCAGCCCGACGGCGCTGGCGTTACTGAACTGGCGACATCTTTCCGACCATGCCCCGCTGAGCGCGGAGATCCACTTATGAAATGCACATGGCAGGAAGGTAACCGTATTACGCTGCTGGAAAACGGCGATAACTTTTATCCGGCGGTCTTTGAGGCGATTAGCCACGCACAGCAGAAAGTCTACCTTGAAACGTTTATCTGGTTTGAAGACGACGTTGGCAGGCAGCTGCACAGCGTACTGCTGCATGCCGCCCGGCGCGGGATACAAATCGAGGCGCTGCTCGATGGATATGGCTCGCCGGATCTTAGCGATGAATTTGTTAACGAGCTCACCGCCGCCGGCGTGGTGTTCCGCTACTACGATCCCGGTCCGCGTCTGTTCGGCATGCGCACCAACCTGTTCCGCCGCATGCACCGCAAAATCGTCGTAGTGGACGAAACGGTGGCGTTCGTGGGCGGCATTAACTACTCCGCCGAGCATATGTCGGATTACGGCCCGGAGGCCAAGCAGGACTACGCGATCCGCATTGAGGGACCGGTGGTTCAGGACATCCAGCTGTTCGTGCTGGAAAACTTGCCCGGTAAAGAGGCCGCTCGCCGCTGGTGGCGACGCCGTCATCGCCCGGAAGAGAACCGCAAGCCCGGCGAAGCGCAGGCGCTGTTTGTCTGGCGGGACAACGAGGAGCATCGGGACGATATTGAACGTCATTACCTGAAGATGCTGGCCAATGCGAAGCGTGAAGTGATTATCGCCAACGCCTATTTCTTCCCCGGCTACCGTATTCTGCACGCCATGCGCAACGCTGCCCGACGCGGCGTGAGCGTTAAACTGATTGTGCAGGGCGAGCCGGATATGCCGATTGTGAAGGTGGGCGCGCGCCTGCTCTACCGCTACCTGGTGAAAAGCGGCGTGCAGATATATGAATACCGCCGCCGCCCGCTGCACGGCAAAGTGGCCGTCATGGATGACCACTGGGCAACCGTCGGCTCCAGTAACCTCGATCCGCTGAGCCTGTCGCTTAACCTGGAAGCGAACCTGATCATCCACGACCGTCAGTTTAACCAGACCCTGCGGGATAACCTTCAGGGACTGATCCATAAGGACTGCGTACGGGTGGATGAGTCCATGGTGCCGAAACGGAGCTGGTGGAACGTTGGCATCGGCGTGGTGGTGTTCCACTTCCTGCGCCACTTCCCGGCGATGGTCGGCTGGCTGCCGGCGCATACGCCAAAGCTGGCGCAGGTTGATCCGCCGGTACAACCTGAAATGGAAACCCAGGACCGCGTTGAAGCGGAAGATGGAGGCAAACCCTGATGTCAAAATCTCATCCTCGCTGGCGGCTGGCGAAAAAAATCCTCACCTGGGTATTTTTTATCGCGGTCGCGGTACTGCTGGTGGTCTACGCGCAGAAAGTGGACTGGGAAGAGGTGTGGAAGGTCATCCGCAACTATAACCGGCTGGTGCTGCTGGGCGCCGTAGGGCTGGTTATCGTCAGCTACCTGATGTACGGCTGCTACGACCTGCTCGGTCGTGCCTACTGCGGCCACAAGCTGGCTAAACGTCAGGTGATGCTGGTGTCGTTTATCTGCTACGCCTTCAACCTGACGCTGAGCACCTGGGTGGGCGGCATCGGCATGCGCTATCGCCTGTACTCGCGTCTCGGATTACCGGGTGGCACCATCACCCGCATTTTCTCACTGAGTATCACCACTAACTGGCTGGGGTACATTCTGCTGGGCGGGGTGATTTTCACCATCGGCGTGGTGCAGCTGCCCGCGCACTGGTATATCGACGAGGCCACGCTGCGCATTCTCGGCATCGTGCTACTGCTGATCATCGCCGTGTATCTGTGGGCCTGCGCCTTTGCCAAACGCCGCCATATGACCATTAAAGGGCAGAAACTGGTACTGCCGTCGTGGAAGTTCGCGGTGCTGCAGATGGCGGTATCCAGCGCCAACTGGATGGCGATGGGGGCGATCATCTGGCTGTTGATTGGCGAGGACGTGAACTACTTCTTCGTGCTGGGCGTGCTGCTGGTTAGCAGTATCGCCGGGGTTATCGTGCATATTCCGGCGGGAATTGGTGTGCTGGAGGCGGTGTTTATCGCGCTGCTGGCCGGAGAACATGTTTCACAGGGGACGATTATTGCCGCCCTGCTCGCCTACCGCATGCTCTATTACTTCCTGCCGCTGGCGCTGGCAACGGTCTGTTATCTGGTGCTGGAGAGCCGGGCGAAAAAGTTACGGGCGAAAAATGAGAAGGCAATGGCGAAATAAAAGCAAAACGGCAACTTTGTTGCCGTTTTTAGTGTTTGTTCCCTCTCCCGTGGGAGAGAGTCAGGGTGAGGGCACCAGACCGCACCGCCACCCGGCAAAGCAACCTCAGCGACGGTTGCCGAAAATCCGCAGCAGCATCAGGAACAGGTTGATGAAGTCCAGATAGAGCGTCAGCGCGCCCAGAATCGAGTATTTGCGCAGGTTGGAACTGTTGCGCACGTCGATCTGCTCGCCGATGTTTTTCAGCTTCTGGGTGTCGTAGGCCGTCAAGCCAACGAAGACCACCACCCCGATATAGGTCACGGCCCACATCAGCGCGTCGCTCTTGAGCCACAGGTTCACCAGCGATGCCAGCACAATCCCGATCAGCCCCATAAACAGCATATTACCTAAGCCGCTCAGGTCACGTTTTGTGGTGTAACCGTACAGGCTCATCACGCCAAACATCCCGCCGGTCACCACGAAGGTGCTGGCGATGGAGGAGTAGGTGTAGACGATGAAAATGCTGGAGAGCGTCAAACCGGTCAGCGCCGAATAGAGCATAAACAGCGTGGTCGCCATTCCGGCACTGAGTTTCTGCACCAGGCCGGAAAGCACAAAAACCAGCGCCAGCTGTGCGATAATCAGCCCAAAGAAGGTGATTTTGCTGGAGAAGATAAACATCATCAGCTCAGGCGTGTTCGCCGCATACCACGCGATAAACGCGGTAAGCAGCAGGCCGACCGTCATCCAGCCGTACACCTGCGCCATATACGTCTGCAGCCCGCTACGGGTCTGCTGTACTATTGAATCGGAACGCGGAAATCGGTCCATGATTCACTCCTGATTAAGGTTAAGAAGACACACACGTTAAGAGTAACACATCCACGTAAACCGACTACCAACGGCTGGCGGCCTGTTTATCGCTGTCGCGAGATTCCACCCAGCGGTCGCCTTCCGGCGTGGCTTCGCGCTTCCAGAACGGCGCTTTGGTTTTGAGGTAATCCATAATGAACTCCCCTGCCGCAAAGGCGCTACCGCGGTGCGCGCTGGTCACGCCGACAAAGACAATCTCTTCGCCGGGCCACATCTCGCCGATGCGGTGGATCACCGTGACCCGCCCGAGCGGCCAGCGGCCTCGCGCTTCATCCACAATTGCCGCCAGCGATTTCTCCGTCATGCCCGGATAGTGCTCCAGCGTCAGCGCTTTTACGCTGTCGCCGAGATTGTGGTTACGCACTTTACCGGTGAACGTAACGACCGCCCCGTCTTCATCGCGCTCCGCCAGCCAGTCATATTCTGTACCGACGTTAAAGCGCTCGGGACCGACCAGAATTCGGGTTTCAGCCATCTTAGCCCCCTGTGACCGGCGGGAAGAAGGCCACTTCATCCCCTTCAGTCAGCGGGTGGGTGAACTCCACCAGCGTCTGGTTAACGGCCGCCAGCAGCTTGCCTTCGTCGAGCGCCAGCGCCCAGCGGTCGCTTTGTGCCGCCAGGTGCGCGCGCAGAGCGGCGACGTTTTCAAAAGAGGCGTCCAGCGTCAGGCTGTCGGTATTAACCAGCTCACGCACCTGGGCGAAAAAGAGCACCTTAATCATGGCTGTCCACCTTAAAATCACCGGATTTGCCGCCGCTTTTTGCCAGCAGACGAACCGGGCCAATCACCATATCTTTCTGCACCGCTTTGCACATGTCGTAGATGGTCAGCGCGGCCACGGAGGCCGCCGTCAGGGCTTCCATCTCCACGCCGGTTTTGCCGGTTAAGCGGCAGAGGGACTCAATACGCACGCGGTTGTGCTCCGGCTGCGCCTGCAAATTCACTTCCACCTTGCTGAGCATCAGCGGATGACAGAGCGGGATGAGGTCCCAGGTCCGTTTTGCAGCCTGAATACCGGCGATGCGGGCGGTGGCAAAGACGTCGCCCTTATGGTGGCTGCCGTCGATAATCATCGCCAGCGTCTCCGGCAGCATGGTGACGAATGCCTCAGCACGCGCCTCGCGCACCGTTTCGGCCTTGGCGGAGACATCCACCATATGCGCTTCGCCAGCGGCGTTAATGTGGGTCAGTTGTGACATAGTTTACTTCTTCAAATGGGGATGAAAATTACACGGACGGGTACGGGCATCCAGCTGCGGGGCAATAATATTTTCCCACGCGGTGCGGCAGGCTTTGGTCGAGCCCGGCATGGCGAAAATCAGCGTGTTGTTTGCCACGCCGGCCACCGCGCGCGACTGCAGCGTGGAGGTGCCAATCTCTTCAAAGGAGAGCATGCGGAACACTTCGCCGAAGCCTTCTACCTCGCGGTCAAACAGCGGGATTAGCGCCTCTGGGGCCTGATCGCCCGCGGTAAAGCCGGTGCCGCCGGTGATCAGCACCACCTGCACCTCAGCACTGGCGATCCACTGAGAGACCTGCGCGCGAATGGCGTAGCGGTTCTCTTTCACAATCGCTTTATCGACGATGGTATGCCCCGCGTCATGGGCCGCCTCACGCAGCCAGTGGCCGGAGGTATCATCCTCTTCGCCACGGCGGTCGGAAACGGTAAGAATAGCAATGCGTGTCGGGATAAATTCTGCGCTGACCTGACTCATCTTCTGGTTCCTTCTAAAGACTGATTACCCGCCGATGTAGGACAGGTTCTGAGTAATGCCGGTATTGCCCTGATGCAGGAAGTGGGTCTGCTTTTTGTGCGTCAGCGCTTCAGAAATGCGCGCTTCAAGCGCGGCCTGCTGCGCATCGTCTTCCAGCAGATCGCGAAGATCCACGCCACCGTCGCCAAACAGGCAGAGATGGAGTTTGCCGACAGAAGAGACGCGCAGGCGGTTGCAGCTGGCGCAGAAGTCTTTCTCATAGGGCATGATAAGCCCAATCTCGCCTTCGTAATCCGGGTGACAAAAGACCTGTGCCGGGCCGTCGCTGCGCTGGCGGATCTGGTGGATCCAGCCGCGTTTCAGCAGCTCGTCGCGCAACACCATGCCGGAAATATGGTGACGGCGGAACAGTTCGCTGCCCTCGCCCGTTTCCATCAGCTCGATAAAACGCAGTTGAATGGGACGGGATTTAATCCACGCCAGGAAGGTGTCCAGCTGATGGTGGTTTACGTCGCGCATCAGCACCGTGTTGACTTTGACCTTTTCGAACCCGGCGGTAAACGCCGCATCGATGCCGTCCATCACCTGGCGGAACTTGTCCTGACCGGTAATGGCGTGAAACTGCCGGGCATCAAGGCTGTCCACGCTGACGTTGATCGCGGTTAGGCCAGCGTCGCGCCAGTTGGCCACGTCACGCGCCATGCGGTAACCGTTGGTGGTCACCGCGATCTGGCGGATGCGTTCGTTTTCGCGAACGGCGGCAATGATGTCGGGGAAATCGCGGCGCAGGGAGGGTTCGCCACCGGTCAGACGGACTTTTTCGGTACCGAGCTCAGAGAACGCACGCGTGACGCGGCGCACTTCATCCACGGAGAGAAAGCCATTATTGGTGACGCTGCCCGGCTTGTAGCCATCGGGCAGGCAGTAGGTGCAACGGAAGTTGCACACATCGGTAATCGACAGACGCAAGTAGTAAAACTTACGCGCGAAAGCATCAGTAAGTTGTGAAGCCATGTACACCTTTCCAGATCGGGAGGCACAGTCATTTCTTTCTGTACCCTGGTGGCAAATCCGCCACGGCCAGGGCGCCATATCATTCGACACAGGCGCCAGGGCTAGAGTGTATGTTTTCAGTTTTGAAAACGTGGTTATGGCGATAGTAGCGTGGAAATCGACACTCCGCCATTGTCGCTTTTCGCTATATAATTATGTATATAGCGATTCAGTCCTGCATTTTCGCTACAGAATACCTAAAAACCGCATTTTCGCATTGATATACGTCATTTTGCATTGGGTGAGGCATCGTCTTTTGGGGGTAGTTAGGTTACTGTTACGCGATCGAACGTGATAAGGAATACGTATGCGCAATCGCACTTTTGCGGATCTTGACCGAGTGGTCGCTCTTGGCGGAGGCCACGGCCTGGGCCGCGTCATGTCCTCTTTGTCGTCACTGGGCTCACGGCTGACAGGGATAGTGACAACCACCGACAACGGCGGCTCAACCGGGCGGATCAGGCGGGCTGAAGGCGGCATTGCCTGGGGAGATATGCGCAACTGCCTGAACCAGTTAATTACCGAGCCGAGCGTCGCGTCGGCGATGTTTGAGTACCGTTTTGGCGGCAATGGCGAACTTTCCGGGCATAACCTCGGAAATCTGATGTTAAAGGCGCTGGATCACCTGAGCGTACGGCCTCTGGAAGCCATCAACTTAATCCGTAATCTGCTCAAGGTGGACGCATTCCTGATCCCCATGTCTGAACAACCGGTTGACTTGATGGCAATCGATGCCGAAGGGCATGAAGTTTACGGCGAGGTGAACATTGACCAGCTCCTCCTGCCGCCAACGGAGTTGATGACCTATCCGAGCGTACCCGCCACGCGGGAAGCGGTGGAGGCCATTGGTGAAGCGGATCTTATCCTGATCGGTCCAGGCAGTTTTTATACCAGCCTGATGCCCATTCTGCTGGTAAAAGAGCTGGCGCAGGCGCTG
Organism: Enterobacter cloacae complex sp. P17RS; assembly: GCF_014895885.1. NCBI lineage: Bacteria > Pseudomonadati > Pseudomonadota > Gammaproteobacteria > Enterobacterales > Enterobacteriaceae > Enterobacter > Enterobacter cloacae complex sp. P17RS. Next base: position 98,874 of record NZ_JADBQK010000004.1, on the reverse strand, counting down.
CGTCGCACCCCTGCCCCGATGGTCTATATCGGTAACCTGGGCCGTGAGCTGAGCCCGGCAGCGGCGAGCCTGTCGCTGGCGGACAAGCTGGACCTGATGGAGCAGTACGTCGGTAAGAAAATTATCGACGGTGTCGTGGTTGGGCCAAAAGTGGATGTGACAGGGATTGGCGATCGCGTGGTGGTGCAGGAGCCGCTGGAAGCCAGCGATATTAAATATCGTCACGACCGCCACCTGCTGCGCGAGGCGCTGGAGAAAGCGATTCAGGCGTTGGGTTAGGTTCGCTTTGTGCGGCCTGATGCCCTCACCCCAGCCCTCTCCCACGGGGAGAGGGGGAATACACGCCGCTTTACCTATGATGCCGCGATAAACAGATCCCGCAGCTGATGCAGCTGGTCGCGGATCTGTGCCGCCTCTTCGAACTCCAGGTTCTGGGCGTGCTGCATCATCTGCCCTTCCAGCTCGTGGATTTTCTGCTGCAGCGCCTTCGGCGTCAGTACGACGGTATCTTCTTCCACCACTGAACGTGCCTTGCCGCGGCCTTTCGCTTTGGTCTTCGCAATGTTCTGACCCAGCGCCAGAATATCCACCACCTTCTTGTTCAGCCCCTGCGGTGTAATGCCGTGCTCTTCGTTGTAGCGCTGCTGCTTCTCGCGTCGGCGTTCCGTTTCGCCAATCGCTTTCGCCATCGACGGGGTGATTTTGTCGCCGTACAGAATCGCTTTCCCGTTGACGTTACGCGCGGCGCGGCCAATGGTCTGGATCAGGGAGCGTTCAGAGCGCAGGAAGCCCTCTTTATCGGCGTCCAGAATCGCCACCAGCGAAACTTCCGGCATATCCAGACCTTCCCGCAACAGGTTGATCCCCACCAGCACGTCAAACTCGCCCAGACGCAGATCGCGGATAATCTCCATGCGCTCCACGGTGTCGATATCCGAGTGCAGATAGCGCACCTTCTCGCCGTGTTCTTCAAGATACTCGGTCAGGTCTTCCGCCATGCGCTTGGTGAGCGTCGTCACCAGCACGCGCTCGTTGATGGCGGAACGGGCGCGGATCTCAGAGAGCAGATCGTCCACCTGGGTCGCCACCGGGCGCACTTCGATAATCGGGTCCAGCAGCCCTGTCGGACGGACCACCTGGTCGATCACCTCATCGCCGGATTTTTCCAGCTCGTAGTTGCCCGGCGTGGCCGACACGTAGATGGTCTGCGGCGCCAGCGCCTCAAACTCTTCAAACTTCATCGGACGGTTATCCAGCGCTGACGGCAGGCGGAAGCCGTACTCCACCAGCGTCTCTTTACGTGCGCGGTCGCCGCGGTACATCCCGCCGATCTGCGGGATCGTGACGTGGGATTCGTCGATCACCAGCAGACCGTCGGCCGGAAGGTAGTCAAACAGCGTCGGCGGTGGCTCGCCCGGCCCGCGCCCGGAGAGGAAGCGCGAGTAGTTTTCGATACCCGAGCAGTAGCCCAGCTCGTTCATCATCTCCAGATCGAACTGGGTGCGCTGGCTCAGGCGCTGCTCTTCCAGCAGCTTATTGTTAGCCAGAAGCACCTTACGGCGCTCTGCAAGCTCCTCTTTGATCTCTTCCATCGCCTGCACGATACGCTCTCGTGGCGTCACGTAGTGCGTTTTAGGGTAGATGGTAAAACGCTGTATCACCGACTCAACGTGGCCGGTCAGCGGGTCGAACAGTGACAAACGCTCGACCTCTTCGTCAAACAGCTCGACGCGCAGCGCCATATCGTCCGATTCCGCCGGGAAGATGTCGATCACCTCACCGCGCACGCGGAACGTCCCGCGCTGGAAGGCCTGGTCATTACGGGTGTACTGCAGTTCGGCCAGACGGCGTAAAATTGCGCGCTGATCGATGATCATCCCCTGCGTCAGGTGCAGCATCATCTTCAGATAGAGATCCGGATCGCCCAGGCCGTAAATCGCCGAAACAGACGCGACCACAACCACATCGCGTCGCTCAAGCAGCGCCTTGGTCGCAGACAGTCGCATCTGTTCGATGTGTTCGTTCACCGAAGCATCTTTCTCGATGAAGGTATCAGAGCTCGGCACATAGGCTTCCGGCTGGTAGTAATCGTAGTAGGAGACAAAATACTCCACCGCGTTTTCCGGGAAGAACTCTTTCATCTCGCCGTAAAGCTGTGCCGCGAGGGTTTTATTGGGTGCAAGCACCATCGTGGGGCGCTGCAGGTCAGCGATCACGTTGGCGACAGTAAACGTTTTGCCCGAGCCGGTTACCCCCAGCAGCGTCTGGTGCGCCAGCCCGTCTTCCAGCCCCTCTTTAAGACGACGGATAGCCTCAGGCTGATCGCCAGAGGGGCGGAAAGCAGAATTCAGTTTGAACGGTTTACTCATGGGCGACGACCTGATGACGTTATAAGCGGCAGGTGAGTAATTTTACTCGTTGTTGCCAGGAATGCCAGTAAAAAACACTGGATGAAAAACCAGTAGCGTGTCAGGATATTTAGCGTAGCGGCGGAGTCATTAGCGCGTTAGCGGACAAAATTTAGGCTCTGACGAGATAAAAAACCAGCCAGGTTGGGTTATCCCCAGAACTTTTTCTTTTTTAACATTTGTCAAGCCAGGTAATGATAGTTTTATGGCAACGAATGACACTTTCATTACGGTAATTGCTTTTATCTAAGCAATTAAATTTTAAACGATATTTTCTAAAGCCGCGTTTCGCGTCAATTTGGGCGAAAGCCGCGTCTTCTCTCGCTTATCGCGTGTTTTCTAACTCTAATGCACATGGTTATCCACAGGAATAGTGGATAACTGCTTCCAGCCCGTGTAGACCGCCGCTCAGCAAATTCCCGGATTTTCCCACGAGGCGGCAACAAAAAATTTTTATAGCTCTTTTTTGACGATAAACAGTTGAGTCATTCATAACCAACAGATGCGATCCTGCTCACATTTCAGCCATTTTTTGTCCTGCACCACAACTCACCATTCCCGGCACCGTCGATGTGCAAGCCACGCGTTTTTACCCTGCTCTCCTGTGGCTTATTCCTAAAAAAGTCGTTTTTTTAATCGATTTCAGGTTTCTGGCAAGCGTTTTGCAGCTTCACGTCAGGCCTATCCCTACGCATTTTTAAGGAGAGAAAGATGTTGAGTCTGCGTGCAGTGAATCAGTTTTACGGAAGCCAACATACGCTATGGAACGTGGATTTGGATTTTCCGCAAGGGATGTGTACAGGCGTCATAGGCCTGCCGGGGATGGGCAAAACCACCCTGATGAACTGCATTACCGGAAACATCCCCGTCGAAAGCGGCACGATTATCTGGCATGAAGCGGGCGCACCGCCGCGTGATTTGCTCAGCCCGGCACCGGAACAACGTTCAGAGCCGGGAATAGGCTATGTGCCGCAGGACAGGCGTATTTTTTCTCAACTGACGATTGAGGAGAATCTGCATATTGCCATGCGGGCGATGGGGAAACCCGACCCGGCGGCGAAAAGCGACGTATACGATCTGTTCCCGGAACTCTACGCGCGACGTCAGACGCGGGGCAATGCCCTTTCGCCAGAGGATCAGTATCAGCTTGCCCTGGCGAATGCACTGGTCAACCGCCCACGGATGCTGATTCTGGATGAGCCTACGCATGGGGCAGGACACGGATTTGCCCAGAAGCTGGCGCAGCTGCTGGTGCGCTTAAACCGGGAGTTAGGCATGACGGTGCTGCTGGCAGAGCAGCAGCTGTCGTTTATCCGCCGGGTGGCGGATCGGTTTTGCATGCTTTATCGCGGGCGTAACGTGGCTCAGGGCCACGTTAGCGAACTGAACGATGAGCTTATCGCTCACTGGATGTCGCGGGAAGCAAGACGCTGAGGTCGAGATAACGCCCGGTTTCGGCCTGCTCAGCATCGCCAGCAATCCAGGGGATTTCCCCGAGGAACGGTGCCGGGAGCACGCGCTTGAGGGTCGCCAGATATTCCTGATGCCGCCTGCCCGGCGCAACCACGTCGTTGGCTATCCAGCCTGCCAGCGTCAGCCCTGCCTGCTGAACGGCCTGCGCCGTCAGCATGGCGTGATTGATGCAGCCCAGCTTCACGCCGACGACCAGAATGACCGGAAGCTGCTCGGCCTGCACCCAGTCAGCAAAGGTCTGCGTGTCCGAAAGTGGCGTAAACCAGCCTCCCGCGCCTTCCACCAGCACCCAGTCGGCCTGGCTTTCCAGCGTCCGTAACCCGGCAGACAGCACGGCGAAATCAATTGGACGGCCTTCGTCAGCGCTGATAATGTGCGGCGACGTCGGCTCGGCAAAGGTATAGGGGTTCACCGCCGAATAGGCAAGCTCAAGGCTACTGTTACGCTGGAGCGCCAGCGCGTCGGTGTTGCGTAACCCTTCCGCCGTCATCTCGCTGCCGGAAGCCACGGGCTTATATCCGGCGGTGTTTTTTCCGAGCCGTCGTGCCGCCTGCAGCAGCGCAGCGCTGGCAACCGTTTTGCCCACTTCCGTATCCGTGCCGGTAACAAAATAACGTTCAGTCACGTTCGATAATCCCATGATAAAGTTGATAAGAGAGCGGGAAAAGGCCCCGCTGCTGCGGCCAGGCCAGCTCCAGGCGTTGCAGCTGCCCCCGGGTCAGCGGTTTTTTCTCCCGCCCGGCGTGCAGGTGCGTGGCGCCGATGCCCTTCAGAGAGCGCATGGCGCTGAACGCGTCGCTAAAATTAAGCGTGATGGTTTGCACCGTGCTGCGACAGCGCCAGCCTGCCAGCGCCTGCGTCACCTGCTCATACGATAAAAAGCGGTTCGCGTGCGGCTGCTCATCCACCGCTTTCCACGACTGATTCAGCTCCGGCAGCGAACTTTCCAGCAAGGTGGTAAAGGCTACCTTTCCGCCCGGTTGTGCGACGCGATAAAGCTCGCGTAACGCCTGCGGCAGGCTGCTGCACCACTGCACCGCCAGATGGCTCCAGACCAGATCGAACTGCGCGTCCGCCAGCGGGATCGCCTCGATATCCGCGACTACATAGTGGTGCGCCGCCTGCTGCTGGCGCGCCTCGTCCAGCATGGCGGGCGACAGGTCGATGGCCGTCACCTCGCTCCCCGCCTCGCGCCAGTAGCGGCTGTTGCTGCCGGGACCACAGCCGGCGTCCAGCACCTGCGGGAAGCGGTTCTCGCCAAGCGCGGCCAGAAGCCCCTGCGCGCTCTGGCGCTGGAGTTCATCGTGCTGCGAATAGCTCCGCGCGGCCCGGCCAAATGCCGCCGCAACGGCCTGCTTATTCACCGGCATCATGAAGCGCCTCCAGCAGCGTCTGGATATCCTGCGCCTCATGCGCCGCCGTCAGGGTTAAGCGCAGACGCGCGGTGCCCGGCGGAACGGTTGGCGGACGAATGGCCGTTACCCACATCCCCCGCTCGCGCAGCGCCTGGGCCAGCGCCAGCGCGCGGCCGTTTTCGCCGACAATCACGGGCTGGATGGCGCTCTGCGAATCGGGACTCTGGAAGGGAAGCGCCGCCAGCCCCTGACGGAAGCAGGAGATGTGCTCTGCCAGCTGCTGACGGCGTTCATCCCCTTCTGCGCTGCGGATCACCGCCAGCGACGCCGACAGCGCCACGGCCTGCGCCGGGGGCATGCTGGTGCTGTAGATGAGGTGACGGGCAAACTGCAGCAGATAGTCGGCGACAGATTCGCTGCACAGCACGGCGGCGCCGCTGACGCCAAAGCCTTTGCCGAAGGTAACCACCAGCAGTTCCGGCTTCACGTTTTGTTGATGGGCGCTGCCGCGTCCTTCATCGCCCATCACCCCAGCACCGTGAGCATCATCGACCAGCAGCCAGGCGTTTTGCCGCTTTGCGGCCTCGTGAAGCGCGGCAAGCGGCGCACTGTCGCCGTCCATGCTGAACACCCCTTCCGTGACCGCCAGCTGTTGTCCATCGCAGGGTTTATCAAGCAGCGCAGCGAGCTGTCCCGCATCGTTATGGGCAAAGCGCCGCAGCTGAGCGGGACTTAAGTTTGCCGCTTCCAGCAACGAGGCGTGGCTTAAACGGTCGGCGACAATGCGGTCCTCTTTCCCCATCATGGCCGTGATGACCGCCTGATTGGCGGCAAAGCCGGAGATAAACAGCAGCGCACGCGGATAGCCCAGCCAGTCGGCCAGCTCTTCCTCCAGCGCCTGATGCGCCGTGGTGTATCCGCTGACGTGCCCCGAGCCACCGCTGCCCACGCCAAACCGCTCCGCGCCCTGCTGCCAGGCGCGGACGATCGCCGGATGCTGGCTCAGCCCGAGATAGTCGTTGCTGGAGAAATTACAAAACTGCCGTCCCTCGCGGGTCAGAAAACGGCCCGCGCCGTTTTCCACCACTCTGCGAACGCGAAACGCCTCTGCCGCCCGGCGTTCTTCCAGCGCGGCATTAATCCGTGCCTGCCAGGTCATACGGCTGCCGCGTTGTAGAACTGGTCGGTATCGGCGTTGAGAATCTGCTGCTCCAGCTGCTGCTGTTGCTCGTTATCGCCCGTCAGCACCCCGGTCTGGTGCGGGTTCAGCCCCAGCTTGCGGAACAGCTGAACGTCTTTATCCTCTTCCGGGTTCGGCGTGGTCAGCAGCTTGCAGCCGTAGAAGATGGAGTTGGCGCCGGCCATAAAGCACATCGCCTGAGTCTGCTCGTTCATCTGCTCGCGGCCCGCAGAGAGGCGAACGTAAGACGTTGGCATCATGATGCGCGCCACCGCGATGGTGCGAATAAAATCAAACGCATCCACGTCCTCGTTATCCGCCAGCGGCGTGCCCTTGACCTTCACCAGCATGTTGATCGGCACGCTTTCCGGCGGGGTGGGCAGGTTCGCCAACTGCAGCAGCAGGCCCGCGCGGTCTTTCACCGTTTCGCCTAAGCCCACGATGCCGCCGGAGCAGACCTTGATCCCTGCATCACGCACTTTGTCCAGCGTGTCCAGGCGCTCCTGATAGGTGCGCGTGGTGATGATGTTGCCGTAAAATTCCGGGGAGGTGTCCAGGTTGTGGTTGTAGTAGTCCAGCCCCGCGGCAGAGAGGCGCTGCGCCTGCTCCTCGTTGAGCGTGCCGAGCGTCATACAGGCTTCGAGGCCCATCTCCTTCACGCCTTTCACCATCTGCTCCAGATAGGGCATGTCGCGGTCATGTGGATTCTTCCACGCGGCGCCCATGCAGAAGCGGGTTGAACCGGCGTTTTTCGCCTTGCGCGCGGAGTCGAGCACCTGCTCCACTTCCATCAGACGCTCGGATTCGAGACCGGTTTTGTAGCGCGCGCTCTGCGGGCAATATTTGCAGTCTTCAGGACAGGCGCCGGTCTTGATCGACAGCAGCGTGCTGACCTGAACATGACGCGGATCGAAGTGCTGACGATGCACCTGTTGCGCTTCAAACATCAGCTCAAGGAAAGGTTTGTTGAATAATTCAGTAACTTGCGACATCGTCCAGCGTGCGTGGTGAGCCATTGGGCTTCTCCAAAGGGTTTTGTTAATTTTCGGTTCGGTTTATACTCGTAAACCTAAAACTTTTCAAAATGGTTTACAAGTCGATTATGACCCAGGACGATCTCGCCTTCGACAAGCAGCATATCTGGCACCCTTACACCTCCACTACCCGCCCCCTTCCCGTCTATCCGGTGGCCTCTGCCCACGGCTGCGAGCTGCATCTCGCCAGCGGCGAGCGGCTGGTTGACGGAATGTCCTCCTGGTGGGCGGCCATTCACGGATACAACCATCCGCGCCTGAACGCGGCGATGAAGGCCCAGATTGACCAGATGTCGCATGTGATGTTTGGCGGGATCACCCATCAGCCCGCGGTGGATTTATGCCGCCGTCTGGTGGCGATGACGCCTGAACCGCTGGAGTGCGTGTTCCTGGCGGATTCCGGCTCGGTGGCGGTGGAAGTGGCGATGAAGATGGCGCTGCAGTACTGGCATGCGAAGGGCGAAACGCGCCAGCGGTTCCTCACCTTCCGCAACGGCTATCACGGGGATACCTTCGGGGCGATGTCGGTCTGCGATCCGGATAACTCCATGCACAGCCTGTGGAAGGGGTATCTGCCGGAAAACCTGTTTGCCCCTGCGCCGCAAAGCCGATTCGACGGCGAGTGGAACGAGATGGACATGGTGGGCTTCGCGCGGCTGATGGCGGCCCATCGCCATGAGATAGCCGCCGTTATTCTTGAGCCGATCGTGCAGGGCGCAGGCGGAATGCGGATGTATCATCCGGAATGGCTGAGGCGCATTCGCAAGATGTGCGACCGCGAGGGCATTCTGCTGATTGCCGATGAAATTGCCACCGGCTTTGGCCGCACCGGCAAGCTGTTTGCCTGCGAACATGCGGGTATCGCCCCGGATATTCTGTGCCTCGGCAAAGCGCTGACCGGCGGCACCATGACGCTCTCCGCCACCCTCACCACTCGTCAGGTTGCCGACACCATCAGCGACGGCGAGGCGGGCTGCTTTATGCACGGCCCGACGTTTATGGGCAACCCACTGGCCTGCGCCGTGGCAAGCGAAAGCCTCGCCATTCTGGAGAGCGGCGAGTGGCGGACGCAGGTTGCGGCGATTGAGGCACAGCTGAAAGGAGAGCTGAGCGCCGCCTCGGGGGCGAATTTTGTGGCGGACGTGCGCGTGCTCGGTGCCATCGGGGTGATTGAAACCACCCGCCCGGTGAACATGGCGGCGCTGCAGCGCTTCTTCGTTGAGCAGGGCGTCTGGGTGCGGCCTTTCGGCAAGCTTATCTACCTGATGCCGCCGTACAGCATCACGCCGGAGCAGTTGCGTAAATTAACCGACGCGGTCGTAACAGCCGTTAACATTCCCGCGCATTTCGCGATTTAATCCCATGCGTTACACTTCCTGAACGAGTGAATAACGAGGGTAAACCGTATGAAAATCATCAGTAAAGATCTGCGCGACGGTGAAAAACTCCCGGAACGCCACGTTTTCAACGGCATGGGCTATCAGGGGGATAATATCTCCCCGCACCTGGCGTGGGACGACGTTCCTGCAGGAACCAAAAGCTTTGTCGTGACCTGCTACGACCCGGACGCGCCGACCGGCTCGGGCTGGTGGCACTGGGTTGTGGCGAACCTGCCCGCCGACACGCGCGTGCTGCCGCAGGGTTCCGGTTCAGACCTGGTTGCCCTGCCTGAAGGTGCCATTCAGACGCGCACTGACTTCGGTAAAGCGGGCTACGGCGGCGCGGCGCCGCCAAAAGGGGAAACCCACCGCTATATCTTCACGGTGCACGCGCTGGATGTGGAGAAGATTGAGATCGATGAAGGCGCGAGCGGCGCGATGGTCGGGTTTAACGTGCATTTCCATTCCCTGGGGAGCGCGTCGATTACGGCGATGTATTCCTGAAAAAAGCCGGGTGGCGGCTACGCCTTACCCGGCCTGGATTTCGCATTCGTAGGCCCGGTAAGCGCAGCGCCACCGGGCAAAAATCACAGCACCGAAGGTAGCAGTCCTACAAGGCGTCCTTCTTCCAGAAGCTGCATCGCCTTATCAATATCCGGCGCAAAGAAGCGGTCATCATCATAATGCGTGACGTGCTCGCGCAGCACATGGCGCGCCTGCTCCAGCAGCGGGCTGGATTTAAGCCCTTCGCGCAGATCGATACCCTGACACGCCGCCAGCCACTCCACCGCCAGCACGCCGCGGGTGTTGGAGGCCATCTCCCAGAGACGACGCCCGGCCGCCGGGGCCATCGACACGTGATCTTCCTGGTTCGCCGAGGTTGGCAGGCTGTCCACGCTGTGCGGGTGCGACAGGGCTTTGTTCTCGCTTGCCAGCGCTGCGGCCGTCACCTGAGCGATCATAAAGCCTGAGTTAACCCCGCCGTTACGCACCAGGAACGGTGGCAGCTGGGACATGTGTTTATCCATCATCAGCGCGATGCGGCGCTCGGATAACGCCCCGACTTCGGCAATCGCCAGCGCGATATTATCCGCCGCCATCGCCACCGGCTCGGCGTGGAAATTGCCTCCGGAGACCACCTCGTTTTCCTCGGCGAACACCAGCGGGTTGTCGGAGACCGCGTTGGCCTCCACCAGCAGCACCTCTGCCGCCTGGCGCAGCTGCGTCAGGCACGCGCCCATCACCTGCGGCTGACAGCGCAGGGAATACGGATCCTGCACCTTCTCGCAGTTATGGTGTGAATCCGCAATCTCACTCGTGTCGGTAAGCACGTGGCGGTACATGGCGGCGGCATCAATCTGCCCGCGCTGGCCGCGCACCGCGTGAATACGCGCGTCAAACGGACGACGCGAGCCGAGCACCGCCTCGGTGGTCAGCGCACCGCACACCACCGCCGAGGCAAAGAGATCTTCCGCTTCAAACAGGCCGCGCAGCGCAAAGGCCGTCGACGCCTGCGTGCCGTTGAGCAGCGCCAGCCCCTCTTTTGCCGCGAGAGTGATTGGCGTTAAGCCGGCTTTTGCCAGCGCTTCTTTCGCAGGGAGCCACTCGCCCTGCCAGCGCGCTTTGCCCTCACCCAGCAGCAGCAGCGACATGTGCGCCAGCGGGGCGAGATCGCCGGAGGCGCCGACGGAACCTTTTGCCGGGATCCACGGATAGACTTCTGCATTCACCAGGGCCATCAGCGCCTGGATCACGCTCAGGCGAATGCCCGAGAAACCGCGCGCCAGGCTGTTGATTTTGAGCACCATCATCAGACGGACAATCTCATCATCCAGCGGCTGGCCGACGCCTGCCGCGTGCGACAGCACCAGCGAACGCTGTAAGTTTTCCAGATCGTGCGTGGCGATGCGGGTCTGCGCCAGCAGGCCAAAGCCGGTGTTAATCCCGTAGGCGGTGCGCCCTTCGGCAACAATCGCTTCTACGCAGGCGACGCTGTCGTTTATCGCGGCGTGGGCGCTTTCATCTAGTGAAAGGGTGACCGGCTGGCGCCAGACGTTACGCAGCTGTTTGAGCGTCAGCGAGCCGGGAGTGAGTGTTAACGCGTTCATGCATGCTTTCCTTGTGTGGCAGGGATCATCGGCAGGTTCAGTCCCTGCTCTTTGGCACAGTCAATGGCAATCTCGTAACCCGCATCCGCGTGACGCATCACGCCGGTTGCCGGGTCGTTGTGCAGGACGCGAGCGATGCGCGCGGCGGCTTCATCCGTTCCGTCACAGACAATAACCATCCCGGAATGCTGGGAGAAGCCCATTCCCACGCCGCCGCCGTGGTGCAGCGAGACCCAGGTGGCGCCGCTGGCGGTATTCAGCAGGGCATTAAGCAATGGCCAGTCGGAGACCGCGTCAGATCCGTCGCGCATGGCTTCGGTTTCACGGTTCGGGCTGGCGACGGAGCCGGAGTCCAGATGGTCGCGGCCAATGACGATAGGCGCGGAGACTTCACCGCTGCGCACCATTTCGTTGAAGGCCAGACCCAGCTTTTGCCGCCACTCCAGCCCTACCCAGCAGATGCGCGCCGGCAAGCCCTGGAAGCTGATGCGTTCGCGAGCCATATCCAGCCAGTGGTGCAGGTGTTCGTCGTCGGCGACGATCTCCTTCACTTTGGCGTCGGTTTTGTAGATATCCTGCGGATCGCCGGACAAGGCCACCCAGCGGAACGGGCCAATGCCGCGGCAGAACAGCGGACGGATATAGGCAGGCACGAAGCCGGGGAAGTCGAAGGCGTTATTCACGCCCATCTCTTTCGCCATCTGGCGGATGTTGTTGCCGTAGTCAAAGGTTGGAATACCCAACTGGCTGAAGGCCAGCATCGCGGAGACGTGTTCCGCCATCGAACGCTTAGCCGCCAGTACCGTGCCTTCAGGGTCGGTTTCCGCTTTTTGCTGGTAGTCTTCCCACGTCCAGCCTTTTGGCAGGTAACCGTGCAGCGGGTCATGGGCGCTGGTCTGGTCGGTAACGAGATCCGGACGCACGCCGCGGGCAACCAGCTCCGGCAGAATATCCGCCGCGTTACCGCACAGGGCAATCGACATCGCTTTGCCTTCGGACGTGTATTTTTTGATGCGCGCCAGCGCGTCATCGAGATTCTCGGCCTGTTCGTCGACGTAACGGGTACGCAGACGGAAATCAATGCGGCTCTGCTGGCATTCAATGTTCAGCGAGCACGCGCCGGCCAGCGTGGCGGCCAGCGGCTGCGCGCCGCCCATCCCGCCCAGACCGGCGGTAAGCACCCAGCGGCCTTTCAGCGAGCCGTTATAGTGCTGACGCCCCGCTTCCACGAAGGTTTCGTAGGTGCCCTGCACAATCCCCTGGCTGCCGATGTAGATCCAGCTCCCGGCGGTCATCTGGCCATACATCGCCAGCCCTTTCGCGTCCAGCTCGTTGAAGTGTTCCCAGGTAGCCCAGTGCGGCACGAGGTTAGAGTTGGCGATCAGCACGCGCGGCGCGTTCTTATGGGTTTTAAATACGCCAACCGGCTTGCCGGACTGCACCAGCAGGGTTTCGTCGTGTTCGAGTTCGGTCAGGGATTTTACAATTGCGTCATAGCATTCCCAGTTGCGTGCGGCGCGGCCTATGCCGCCGTAGACCACCAGTTCGTGGGGGTTTTCCGCCACCTCAGGATCAAGGTTGTTCATCAACATGCGCAGCGGGGCTTCGGTGAGCCAGCTTTTGGCAGTAAGCGTGGTGCCGCGCGCGGCGCGGACGTCCTGCTGGCGGTATTTACCTGACGACATTGTGTGCTCCTCATAAGGGACAGATGATGCATTTAGATATACTTGTATAGACAAGCACACACAAGGTTGGATTTAACAAAAAAGATACAATTTTGTTATATTGCGTTAGCGATCACGCTTATAAAACTTATGACATAAAGTGGCCCTGCAGCCGGTAACGGTTCCCCGGGAAAAGCAGTCGGGCATGCGACACGATATGCGATGATGACCAGGTACGACGGCGGATCAGCAGGCACGGATCGTGTTCTTTAATGCGCAACAGCTCGCACTCCTGCGGCGTCGCGCGTACGGCCTCCACAATGTGCTCCCCTTCCGTGAGCGGTGCGACGAGCGAGAGATACGCGTGCGGCGTGGTGTGAGTGTAATCCTGGTTCAGGTATTCCGGTATCCGCTCTGCGTTGACGCAGCGATCTTCAATCTGCACCGGAATGTCGTTTTCAAAATGCACCATCACAGAGTGGAAGATGCGGCTACCCTCTTTGACATTTAGCTCAACGGCCTGCTCGGCGCTGGCCTGGGTCTCTTCCAGCACCAGCACTTCGCAGCGGTGCTGATGATTACGCGAGGTTATCTCATCGGCAATGCTGCGGATTTCAAACAGGGCGGACTGCCCTTTCGGTTCCGCCACGAACGTCCCCACGCCCTGCAGGCGCACCAGAAGTCCTTCGTCGGTGAGCTCGCGCAGCGCCCGGTTGACGGTCATCCGGCTAAAACCGAACTGCGCCACCAGCTCGGCCTCCGACGGAATGCGATCGTGCGGGCGCCAGACGCCGGTAGCAATCTTTTCGCTGATCGCCTGCTTCACCTTTTCATAAAAAGGCGCGGGCGGGCTCGGTTGCGGCAGGGGTGAGCGTGAAAACATCGTGACTCCTTTAATAGTGTTATGCCCACCAGTGAGCAATTTGCCAGGCCAGACGGGCAGCGAGCTTTGCGCCCTGTCCGTCCCGATCGTACTGCGGGTTAAACTCTACCAGATCGGCGGCCTGCAGCTTACCGCTGCGGCAGATTTGTTCAATAACCGGCATAAGATCCATTGCCGGGACGCCTAACGCCGCAGGGGCGGAAACGGCAGGCATTTCGCCCGCGGGCAGGACGTCCAGATCGATTGTCAGATAGATACGATCGGCCTGCGCCAGCACCTTTTCCAGCGCCGATAATGCCTCGCGTCTGAAATGGAGATCCTCCACCAGCGTGACGTTCAGGCGTTCAGCCTCATCCCACAGTGCCTGGGTGTTCGCCGCGCGGCTGACGCCAAAGCAGGCGTAGCGAAACTCGCGCCCGCATTCATCGCAGTATTGAGCCAGCTGGCGAAACGGCGTGCCGGACGTCGCCCGGTCGGCCTTGCGCAGATCGAGATGCGCATCCAGGTTTATCACCGCCACGCGCTCGCCGGGGAATGCATCCAGAACACCCCGTCCATGCGCCCAGGCAGTTTCATGCCCGCCGCCAAACACCAGCGTGCGCATCCCGGACTGCTGGCAGGCCGTCACGGCATCGCTTAACGCCCGCTGCGCGGGTTCAAGCTCATCGCTTTCAACGTACACCGAGCCCATATCCGCCAGCCGTTCGTGTCCCTGATGGCTTGCCATATTCGCCAGCGCTTTGCGCAGAATATCAGGGGCCTGCGCGGCGCCGGGCCTGCCCTGATTGCGTTTAACACCTGCATCGCATTCAAAGCCTATCAGCGCGATGCCGGATGAAAGCGGCGTGAACTGCGCCTGCTGTTGTATCGTCTGGAAAATGCGCGTTGCATTGCTGGCTTCGGCGCTGTCGTCTCGCCCCTGCCAGACCGTTTCGGCGACGGGCCGCCATAACTTCATACTGCCTCCCCACGGAAAATACGTTGATACAGCGGATTGCGTCCCGGCTCGTAGACCATCTCTACAGGATGGTGAGCATCCCAGACGATAAAATCAGCGACAGACCCCGACTGCAACTGCCCGTGCGTTGCGCCGCGGCCCAGCGCCTGCGCCGCATGCCGCGTGACGCCAGCCCAGGCCTCTTCGGGCGTCAGGCCAAACTGGACGCAGGCCATATTCATCGCCAGGTGCAGGCTGGCAAACGGGCTGGTGCCGGGGTTATAGTCGGTGGCGACGGCCATCGGCACACCACGTTTTCGGAGCTGATCAACCGGCGGACGCTGGCGCTCCTGCAGAAAATAGAACGCGCCGGGGAGCAGTACCGCAACCGTACCGCTTTGCGCCATCGCCTGAACGCCCGCGTCGTCGAGATATTCGATATGATCGGCCGACAGTCCGTTATATTGGCTGACCAGCGCCGCTCCGCCCTGATTCGACAGCTGTTCAACATGCCCTTTCACCGGGATACCGAGCGCGGCAGCGGCCTGGAAGAGGCGCTCGGTTTGCGACGGGGTAAAGCCGACGTTTTCACAAAACACGTCTACTGCTTCATATAACTCTTTTTGCCACAGCGTGGGCAGTATCTGCTCGCAAACCAGCGCGAGGTACGCATCCGGATCCTGTCGGTATTCCGGCGGAACCGCATGGGCCGCCAGCAGCGTTGGGCTGATATCAACCGGGTTATTGAGGCTCAGCTGGCGGGCAACCTGCAGCATCTTCTCTTCGGCCTCGGCGTTGAGTCCGTATCCCGATTTGATTTCAACGGTCGTTACACCTTCATTCATCAGACGCTGGAGCCGCTGCTGCGCCAGTTTTAGCAGGGTTTCCAGGGAACTGCTGCGCGTTGCCGTCACGGTGGCGTTAATCCCGCCCCCCTGAGCGCTGATGGTCTGGTAAGAGACGCCGTTCAGACGCTGTTCCCACTCCGCCGCGCGGTCGCCGCCAAATACCAGATGGGTATGGCAGTCAATCAGGCCAGGCGTGACCAGACGTCCCTCAAGATCGATGACGTGACGGTGTCCGGAAGGAAGGTCAGATTCAGGGAGCACGGCAAGTATAGTTTGGCCGCGCACGACCAGCGCGTGCTGCTCTTTCAGGCCATAAGACGCGGATGTATCGGGAACCATTGTTGCCAGGCGCGCATTTCGCCATATAACATCGTCAGGTTGAAGCTGCATGGGCATTCCACTTGTCATGGGTTGTATAGACATTTATTTGCATCCATCGTCTGCTGTCAACCGCCTTAAGGGAAAATGTTATTTATTTGTGATGACTTTCCCGTCACCTCCGGGCAAAAAATGCAACTTTTACCCTTTTTATCTTCCCGTTTCGCTCAACTTAGTATAAAAAAGCAGGCTATTTCGTCTATCCCGTAAAGACTTGCATACCCAGGAGCTTCACCTTGAACATTTCCAGGATTTCCCGTCTGGCGTTAGCGCTCGCCTTTGGCGTGACATTATCCGCATGCAGTTCTACACCACCGGATCAGCGTCCTTCTGAGCAGGTAGCGCCCGGTACCGCCTCCCGCCCGATTTTGTCCGCGGATGAAGCGAAGAATTTCGACCGCGCCCATTACTTCTCGGCGATGGATCCTAACGCCGCGCCGTGGACACCGTCTTCTATTAACCTGCCTAAACAGCCTGACTTCGTTGTTGGCCCGGCTGGCGCGCAGGGCGTAACGCATACCACTATCCAGGCAGCGGTTGACGCGGCAATCACTAAACACAGCGCGTCTCGCCAGTACATCGCGATCCTGCCGGGTGAATACGAAGGCACCGTGTATGTTCCGGCGGCTCCTGGCAGCATTACGATTTACGGTCTGGGTGAAAAAGCCATCGACGTAAAAATTGGCCTGGCGATTGATTCCGAAATCGACAGCACCGCCTGGCGTCACCTGGTGAACCCGGCAGGCAAATATATGCCGGGCAAACCGGCGTGGTATATGTTTGATAACTGCCAGAGCAAGCGTTCCGCCACCGTTGGCATGATGTGCTCAGCGGTATTTTGGTCTCAAAACAACGGTCTGCAGCTGCAGAACCTGACCATTCAGAATACCCTGGGTGACAGCGTGGATGCCGGTAACCATCAGGCCGTGGCGCTGCGTAGCGACGGCGATAAGGTGCAGATTAACAACGTCAATATTCTGGGCCGTCAGAACACCTTCTTCGTGACCAATAGCGGCGTACAGAACACGCTGCAGAACAACCGTCTGACCCGTACGCTGGTGACCAACAGCTACGTTGAAGGTGACGTGGATCTGGTGTCCGGTCGCGGCGCGGTGGTGTTTGATAACACCGATTTCCGCGTGGTGAATTCCCGTACCCAGCAGGAAGGCTATGTGTTTGCGCCGGCAACCCAGTCTAACCTGTTTTACGGCTTCCTGGCCGTGAACAGCCGCTTTAACGCGGCCGGTGACGGCGTGGCGCAACTGGGCCGCTCCCTGGACGTGGACTCTGCCACCAACGGCCAGGTCGTTATCCGCGACAGCGTGATCAACGAAGGCTTTAACGTGGCGAAGCCGTGGGCTGATGCGGCTGTCTCCAAACGTCCGTTCTCCGGCAACACCGGTGCGGTGGACGATAAAGGAAACGTGCAGCGCAACCTGAACGACGCGAACTTCAACCGCATGTGGGAATACAACAACCGCGGTCTGGGCAGCAACGTGGTTGCTGAGCCGAAGCAGTAACGAGATGAGAGTAAAAGGGGGAGTTTAATCCCCCTTTTTACTGCGACTGAATGCGTCAGGCTCCAAACTTAAGATACGCATCCAATAGTTGCATAATCGCAACCATGAGTTGCAGGAACAGAATTGCCCATTCCACACCGCTCATACGCCACTCCTTTGGTATAGAGCACTTCTCCTCTGGTTTACCTTTCCGCTGCCTGTCACCAGAGGTGTGTTGGTTATGTTTTGATGTGCTCCGCAGTTTAGGCACCGTCGGCACCACCCGACAGCCAGGACTTAAAAAGGATCCTGAATTGCGGAACTGCAACACATCGAACCAACGCACAGAATGATATCAAATCACCACTGTACATAAAAACAGTTAAACCAATTTAGGAATTTATAAAGCAAAAGCACTTAAGTGACTGATTATTATTTATATACTATTCACTGATCATTCCGTGTTCTCCTTTGTTCGTTGACGATGAATTTACATCGCCTTGAGTCGACATTATGATGACCCTGTTGGTTACGTTTTGATGTGCTCACCCGGCTACCACCGGGCATAAAAAAACCTCGCATTCGCGAGGTTTTTTGTTTTAAGCCGCTTAGTGCGCGTTAACCACCACCCACATTGGCCCCTGACCTACCGCATAGCGTCCTTTCTCTTCCAGCAGGCCCTGCTCGCCTTTGATTTCATACAGCGCGATGTGGTGGGATTTCTGCCCCGCCGCAATCAGGTATTTACCGCTGTGATCGATATTAAAGCCGCGCGGCTGGGTTTCCGTTGGCTGGAAGCCCTCAATAGCCAGCACGCTGCCATCTTCGGAGACGCTAAACACGGTAATCAGGCTGGAGGTGCGGTCGCAGGCGTACAGATGGCGACCATCCGGCGTGATGTGAATATCTGCCGCCCAGCGAGTGTCAGAGAAGTCAGACGGCATCATATCCAGCGTCTGCACGCACTCAATCTGGCCGTTTGGATCTTTCAGCTCCCATACGTCCACCGAGCTGTTCAGTTCGTTAACGACGTAGGCATACTGCTGGTTCGGGTGGAATACCATATGGCGAGGACCTGCGCCCTCAACGGTGGTGACTTCCGCAGGATTCTGCGCCACCAGGTGACCATCGTCGCTCAGGGTGAACAGGCAGATACGATCCTGCTTCAGCGCAGGCACCCACAGCGTGCGGTTGTCCGGGGTGATATTCGCCGAATGGCAGCCTTCCAGCCCTTCCACCACGTCGACAGTTTCTACCGGAATACCATCGTCAAGACGGGTCACGCTGACGCAACCGGCATTGTAAGACCCGCTAAAAATGAAGCGGCCTTTACGATCGGTCGAGATGTGGGTTGGGCTGCCCGGCAGTGGCGCTTCAGCGGTGTAGGTCAGCGCGCCGTCGTCAGGAGAGATGCGGTAGGCCAGCACGCGAAACTCCGGGCGCACACCCACGTATAAGAAACGTTTATCCGGGCTGACGACCATCGGTTGCACCTGGCCCGGCACATCAACAACCTGAACCAGCGTGAGCGAACCTTCTGCATTCAAGCGCCAGACGTGGATCTGCTGACTTTCAGGACTGGCGGTATAAACGGTTTGTTTCATGAATACTCCTTTCCTCACTGCACGTGAAAGTGATTATTTTTAACGGTGAATGCTGAATTTTAGCCAGGAATTTTGCAGCGATTTACTCTCGGTGTAACATCCCCTGAGACCTAAAATTCAACATTAACCCGGAAGAACAAATGACCTCGCGTGTGATTGCACTGGATTTAGACGGAACATTACTTACCCCTCAGAAAACCCTGCTCCCCTCCTCCCTTGAAGCGCTTAAACGCGCGCAGGAGGTGGGATATCAACTCCTTATCGTAACGGGTCGACATCACGTTGCCATTCACCCTTTTTATCAGGCACTGGCGCTGGATACACCTGCAATTTGTTGTAATGGCACTTATTTGTATGATTATCAGGCAAAAAAGGTTTTAGCCTCCGACCCGCTGCCGGTTCCCCAGGCGCTGCAGCTGATCGATCTGCTGGATGAGCATAACGTTCACGGCCTGATGTATGTGGATAACGCGATGGTGTACGAGCGCCCAACCGGCCATGTGGTACGCACCAGCAACTGGGCGTTGTCTCTGCCAGAAGCGCAGCGTCCGGTCTTTACCCAGGTTTCCTCTCTGCGTCAGGCGGCCCAGGACGTTGAGGCTATCTGGAAGTTTGCCCTGACGGATGAAGACACCACCAAACTGAATACCTTCGCGAAACACGTCGAGGACACGCTGGGGCTGGAGTGCGAATGGTCCTGGCACGATCAGGTGGATATTGCCCGCAAAGGCAACAGCAAAGGCAAGCGTCTGACGCAGTACGTGGAATCGCAGGGCTGGTCAATGCAGGACGCGATCGCCTTCGGCGACAACTACAACGACATCAGCATGCTGGAAGCCGTCGGTACGGGCGTGGCGATGGGCAATGCCGACGACGCGGTAAAAGCGCGCGCTAACGTGGTGATTGGCGACAACACCACCGACAGCATCGCGCAGTACATCTATACCCACCTGCTGTAATCAGGCGGTGATCGAAACGCTCTTGATTTGCGCGTAAAGCCACAGGCCGGGCTTGATTGCCAACTCATCCCTGGCCCACGGGCTGATGCGCGCCCAGAGCGTCCTGCTGCCCACGTCGAGCTTCACCTCTACCTGCCCGTTATCATCAAAACACTCCGCAACTTTGGCGCGCAGAATATTTCGAATACTGGTTTGCAGCGGCGGCTGCAGCACCAGCGAGACGTCCGATGCCTGGATGCGGATCCGCAGCGCGGACTGCAATGGTTTGTCGATCTTATTGACCCAAAGATGCTGGTCGCCCAGCGCCAGGGCGGTCATCGCGTAGTGCGGATGATGCTCCAGAACGCTCACCTTCAGGATGCTGCTCTGCTGCTCCCTGGGTAACCAGGGGTGCATCACGCTACTGCCCCACACCTCTTCCAGGTTGCCGAAGGCCTTCACGCTGCCCTCTTCCAGCACCAGCACTTTGTCGGCCAGATGCAGGATCTCATCCAGCGAATGGCTGACGTAGAGCATCGGAATATTAATTTCGCGGGTCAGACGCTGCAGGTAAGGCAAAAGCTCGCGCTTGCGCGGTATATCCAGCGAGGCCAGCGGCTCGTCGAGCAGCAGCAGTTCGGGGGCGGTCAGCAACGCGCGGCCTATAGCCACACGCTGTTTCTCCCCGCCGGAGAGCGAGGACGGCAGCCTGTCGAGCAGGGGTTCAATGCCTAAAAGCGTCACCAGCTTATCAAACTGCCCGGCCATGCTTTTCGCCATGCCGTAGCGCAGGTTGCCGCGCACGCTGTAGTGCGGGAACAAGCGCGCGTCCTGAAAAACATAGCCGATGCGGCGCTTATCCGGCGAAAGGTAAATCTTGTTCTCCACGTCATTCAGGACGCGGTTGTTCAGGACAATGCGCCCTGACTGCGGGCGCGTCAGGCCGCTGATGGCGTTAATCAGAGACGTTTTACCCGCGCCCGACACGCCGAAGACGGCGGTGATGCCGCTTGCAGGCAGCGTCTCGTTAAGCGTCAGAGTATGGTTTCCCAGCGTCTGGGTGAAATTCAGTTCCAGCATCGTTATTTCCCCATCCGTTCGCGGCTTAGCCGTGCCAGCCATTCAGAAACCAGCAGCGAAACCAGGGCTAATACGATAGAGATGATGCACAGCCGCGCTGCGGCACTCTCTCCCCCTGGCGTCTGAATCAGGGTATACATGGCCGATGGGATGGTCCGCGTCTCGCCGGGAATGTTCGACACAAAGGTGATGGTCGCACCAAACTCGCCCAGCGAGCGGGCGAACGCCAGCACCGTCCCGACAATGATGCCCGGCAGCGTAAGCGGAAGCGTGATGGTAAAAAAGACGCGCCAGCGCCCGGCACCGAGCGTGCGGGCCGCCTGTTCGAGCTTCATATCCACGCCTTCCAGCGCGAGGCGGATCGCTCTGACCATCAGCGGGAATGACATCACCGCCGCCGCCAGTACCGCACCGCGCCAGCTAAAGGCAAAGGTGATTCCGAACCAGTCATAGAGCTTTTCGCCGATAAAACCGCGTCGCCCCATCGAAATCAGCAGCAGATAACCGACCACCACGGGCGGTAAAACCAGGGGAAGATGAAGGACGCTGTCGAGCAGCGCTTTGCCGGGGAACCGACAGCGAACCAGTAGCCAGGCAAAAAAGATCCCAAAGGGCAAACTCAGCGCAACCGCCAGGGAAGAGACTTTAAGGCTCAGCAGAACAGCCTGCCATTCAGGATCGGTCAATATCATCAGTGAGTCGTAAATCCATAACGTTTAAAGATTGCGGACGCCTCCGGCCCCTTCAGATAATCGCGGAAGGCCGTTACGGTCGCATTTTTATGTCCATCAACAATCGCCACAGGATATTCCACTTTCTTGTGGGAGTCTTCCGGGAAGGTGCCAACCACTTTTACGCCCTTGCTGGCAACGGCATCGGAACCATACACAATGCCCAGCGGAGCTTCGTTACGCTCCACCAGCGCCAGCGCGCCGCGCACATCTTCCGCCGGGGCCAGTTTTGGTGACAGGGTCTCCCACGCGCCCAGCTTTTGCAGCGCTTCTTTGGCGTAAATCCCGGCCGGAACGTGTTCCGGGTCACCCACCGCCAGACGGGCACCGTTCAGCAGGCGGGTCCAGTTTGTCTCTTTATTGATGGTGATTTCACCCTGCGCGCTGGCCTTCGGTGCAACCACAACCAGGCTATTGCCCAGCAGTGTTTCGCGGGTCGCCGCATCAATCGATTTCTTCTCCACCGCGTAGTCCATCCACTTCTGGTCAGCAGAGATAAACAGATCTGCCGGAGCGCCCGCTTCTATCTGCCGTGCCAGCGTAGAGGAAGAGGCAAAAGAGGAGACTACCTCGACGTCTTTCTCTTTTTTATACGCCGCCGCAATATCCTGCAGCGCGTTGGTCAACGACGCCGCCGCAAAGACCGTGATTTTACCTTCGTCCGCCAGCGCGTGTCCGGTAAGTGAAAGCGTCAGCGTTGCCCCTGCGAAAAGGCGTACCCATGAACGTGCCATCTGTAACTCCTGTGAGTAGCGTTATATACATATTAATATAACGGTATCGTCAGGGAGATCCCAGCGGTAATTCGTACCGCTCAAGGGGTAACACGGTGTGTTACGTTAAATAATATCGGCGAAAGTAAGAAAAGCTTGAGAGCAAAACGCCCGGGCAAGCCGGGCGTTTTGTGGGAAATTAATGCTGCTTTTTCGCACGGTCTCGGTGACCGATATTCGAAAAGACGTTGAACACTTCACCCAGGCCGTAGATGGCACCGAGGATGATGGCCATCACTACTGGTACCATGATCACGGCGAATACCAGACTTTTCAACAACTCTAACATGGTTTTCTCCAGATTTTGTGAATGGGCTATTCTACCCTGAAAAGTAAGAAAAACATCCCCTTTTGTGCGGTGCCCTTTGCGCCCTGCACCATTTGGGTCACAATATTCTTTTTGCCAGGACACTGTTATGCAGGCCGAAATTCTTCTTACTCTCCGACTTCAGCAAAAGCTTTTCGCCGATCCCCGACGTATTGCCCTGCTTAAACAGATAGAACAAACCGGCTCAATTAGCCAGGGCGCTAAGAATGCCGGGATTAGCTATAAAAGCGCCTGGGATGCCATCAATGACATGAACACCCTGAGCGAGCATCCGCTGGTGGACAGAGCCACAGGGGGCAAAGGCGGTGGAGGTGCTGTTGTCACACGCTACGGCCTGCGCCTGATTCAGCTCTACGATCTCCTGGGCCAGATTCAGCAAAAAGCGTTCGATGTATTGAGTGACGACGACAACGTTCCGCTGGACAGCTTGCTGGCCGCCATTTCCCGCTTCTCGTTGCAGACCAGCGCCCGCAACCAGTGGTTTGGTACGGTGACGGCGCGCGATAATCTCCAGGTACAGCAGCATGTTGAGATCCTGCTTGCCGATGGTGTCACCCGTCTGAAATCGGCTATAACGGCCCAGAGCGCAGAGCGCCTTGACCTGGATGAAGGTAAAGAGGTGCTGGTGTTGCTGAAAGCACCCTGGGTCAATATCACACGCGACCCGGACAAGGCAAAGGTGGCTGATAACCAGCTGCGGGGCACCATCAGCCATATCGAACGCGGCAAGGAGCAGTGCGAAGTGCTGATGCCCCTGGCAGACGGACAGGCGCTTTGCGCCACGGTCCCGCTCAGCGAGGCGAACGATTTAGAAGAAGGTGCTGTCGTCACCGCATATTTCAACGCGGATCGGGTGATTATCGCCACATTGTGCTGAGCGCATTGACAATCGTGACGACAGTGCGTATCCCTGACATCTGTCGCTGCAAAAAATGGGATACATCATGTCATCATTGCATATTTCGCAAGGTACGTTTCGTCTTAGCGATACCCGAACGCTGACGATTGCCGATCTGACAATACGCGCGGGTGAAAGCTGGGCGTTTGTCGGCACTAACGGCAGCGGTAAATCCGCGCTGGCCCGCGCGCTGGCCGGAGAGCTTACCCTTCTCAAAGGCGAATGCCGGAGCGATTTCACGCGCCTGACGCGCCTGTCCTTTGAACAGCTGCAGAAGCTGGTCAGCGACGAGTGGCAGCGCAACAATACCGATTTACTCAGTCCTGGCGAAGAAGATACCGGCCGCACGGCGGCGGAAATTATTCAGGATGAGGTGAAAGATCCCGCCCGCTGTCAGCATCTGGCGGAACAGTTTGGCATTTCCGCGCTGCTGAACCGGCGCTTTAAGTACCTCTCTACCGGCGAGACGCGGAAAACGCTGCTGTGCCAGGCGCTCATGAGCCAGCCGGAGCTGCTGATTCTGGATGAGCCCTTTGACGGGCTGGATGTCCACTCCCGCGCCCAGCTGGCTGCCCTGCTGGACTCTCTGAATCAGGAAGGCTATACGATCGTACTGGTGCTGAACCGCTTTGATGAAATTCCTGACTTCGTGCAGAACGCGGGCGTGCTGGCAGACTGTAGCCTGATCGAAACCGGAGAAAAATCCGCGCTGCTCCGACAGGCGCTGATTGCCCAGCTTGCGCACAGCGAAAAGCTGGCGGGCATTGCGCTGCCGGATCCCGACGCGCCGGCAGCACGCCACGGTCTCGATCCCCGGCAGCCGCTTATCGTCCTGCGCGATGGCGTAGTCTCCTATGACGAACGACCGATCCTGAATCACCTCAGCTGGACGGTTAATCCTGGCGAACACTGGCAGATTGTCGGTCCCAACGGCGCGGGGAAATCCACGCTGCTGAGCCTGATAACCGGCGATCACCCGCAGGGCTACAGTAACGATCTGACGCTGTTTGGCCGCCGTCGCGGCAGCGGCGAAACCATCTGGGATATCAAAAAGCACATTGGCTACGTTAGCAGCAGCCTGCATCTGGATTACCGGGTCAGTACCACGGTACGCAACGTGATCCTTTCCGGCTATTTTGATTCCATCGGCATTTATCAGGCGGTGTCAGATAAACAGCACAAGCTGGCCCAGCAGTGGCTGGATATTCTGGGGATGGATAACCGGGTGGCTGACGCGCCGTTTCATAGCCTGTCGTGGGGGCAGCAGCGCCTGGCACTGATCGTTCGCGCGCTGGTAAAACACCCTACGCTCCTGATCCTCGACGAGCCGCTGCAGGGGCTGGATCCGCTTAACCGACAGCTGGTCCGCCGCTTTGTGGACGTGCTGATTAGCGAAGGTGAAACGCAGCTGCTGTTCGTTTCACACCATGCCGAAGATGCCCCCTCCTGCATCACCCACCGCCTCGAGTTTGTCGCGGACGGCGAGGGTTATCGCTACCTTCTCAGCAACGTAGATTAACCACGGAGGACACCGCCCTCCTCTTTTCAGATAACTTGCATCAATACATCGCTATCTCTTTGATCTAGAATGCTCTACGTCATCGAAAAAGCGGGTGTGAAAACGAGTGTAAACGATTCCACTATTTTATCCCATGTCACACTTTTTGCGTCTCTGTTATGCTATGGTTATTACATACCATAAGCCCAATGGAGCGAATTATGCGAGTTCTGGTAACAGGTGGTAGCGGTTACATCGGAAGTCATACCTGTGTGCAGCTGCTGCAAAATGGTCACGATGTGATCATCCTCGACAACCTGTGCAATAGTAAGCGCAGCGTGCTGCCGGTGATTGAACGTCTTGGCGGTAAACAGCCGACTTTCGTAGAAGGCGACATCCGCAACGAAGCGCTGATGACCGAGATCCTTCACGACCACGCCATCGAAGCGGTGATCCACTTCGCGGGGCTGAAAGCGGTCGGTGAATCCGTTGCGAAACCGCTTGAGTATTACGACAACAACGTCAACGGTACCCTGCGTCTGATCTCCGCCATGCGCGCGGCAAACGTCAAAAACTTTATCTTTAGCTCCTCCGCCACCGTCTATGGCGATCAGCCAAAAATTCCTTACGTTGAAAGCTTCCCGACCGGTACGCCGCAAAGCCCGTACGGCAAAAGCAAGCTGATGGTGGAGCAGATCCTGACCGATCTGCAAAAAGCCCAGCCGGAGTGGAGCATCGCGCTGCTGCGCTACTTCAATCCGGTCGGCGCCCATCCGTCTGGCGATATGGGTGAAGATCCGCAGGGTATTCCGAACAACCTGATGCCGTATATCGCGCAGGTTGCCGTGGGCCGCCGCGACTCGCTGGCGATTTTTGGCAATGACTACCCCACCGAAGATGGTACCGGCGTGCGCGACTACATCCACGTCATGGATCTGGCCGACGGCCACGTGGCCGCGATGCAGCAGCTGGCGGATAAACCTGGCGTTCATATTTACAACCTCGGCGCCGGCGTCGGCAGCAGCGTGCTGGACGTGGTCAATGCCTTCAGCAAAGCCTGCGGTAAGCCGGTGAACTACCACTTCGCTCCGCGTCGTGATGGCGACCTGCCTGCTTACTGGGCCGATGCCACCAAAGCCGATAAAGAACTTAACTGGCGTGTCACCCGCACGCTTGATGAAATGGCACAGGATACCTGGCACTGGCAGTCACGCCACCCGCAGGGTTATCCGGACTAAGGATCCGTCATGACTTCGTTTAATCCCGTCGATCATCCGCATCGTCGTTTTAACCCGCTAAGCGGGCAATGGATTTTGGTCTCTCCGCATCGCGCCAAGCGTCCCTGGCAGGGGGCGCAGGAGACGCCTGCAAAACAGACCCTGCCGCAGCACGACCCGGATTGCTTCCTCTGTCCGGGCAACACGCGCGTGACCGGGGATAAAAACCCGGACTACAAAGGCACCTTCGTGTTTACCAACGATTTTGCCGCCCTGATGACCGATACCCCGGATGCCCCCGCGAGCCACGACCCGCTGATGCGCTGCGAAAGCGCGCGCGGTACCAGCCGCGTGATCTGCTTCTCGCCCGATCACAGCAAAACGCTGCCGGAGCTGAGCGTGGACGCGCTGAAAGAGGTGGTCAGCACCTGGCAGGCGCAAACCGCTGAGCTGGGGCAGAGCTATCCGTGGGTGCAGGTGTTCGAAAACAAAGGCGCGGCGATGGGCTGCTCTAACCCGCATCCGCACGGCCAGATCTGGGCAAACAGCTTCCTGCCCAACGAAGCCGAGCGTGAAGACCGTCTCCAGAAGGACTATTTCGCAGAAAACGGCTCCCCCATGCTGGTGGACTACACCCAGCGCGAGCTGGCTGACGGCAGCCGTACCGTAGTGGAAACCGAACACTGGCTGGCGGTCGTGCCTTACTGGGCCGCCTGGCCGTTTGAGACGCTGCTGCTGCCGAAAGCGCACGTTCAGCGCATTACCGATCTCAGCGACGCGCAGCGCGACGACCTGGCGCTGGCGCTGAAAAAGCTGACCAGCCGTTACGACAACCTGTTCCAGTGCTCCTTCCCGTACTCCATGGGCTGGCACGGCGCGCCGTTTAACGGCGAAGAGAATCAGCACTGGCAGCTGCACGCCCATTTCTATCCGCCGCTGCTGCGCTCTGCAACGGTGCGTAAATTTATGGTGGGCTATGAAATGCTGGCGGAAACCCAGCGTGACCTGACGGCGGAACAGGCGGCAGAGCGTCTGCGTGCCGTCAGCGACGTCCACTATCGCGAATCAGGAGTCTAAAAATGAGTCTGAAAGATAAAACACAATCCCTGTTTGCTGAGAAATTTGGCTACCCTGCCACCCACGTAATTCAGGCGCCTGGTCGCGTCAACCTGATCGGCGAGCACACCGACTACAACGACGGCTTCGTGCTGCCGTGCGCAATTGATTACCAGACGGTTATCAGCTGTGCGAAGCGCGACGACCGTAAAGTCCGCGTCATTGCGGCGGATTACGGTAATGAGACGGACGAGTTTTCCCTTGATGCCCCGATTGTGACGTACGACAGCCAGCAGTGGTCTAACTACGTGCGCGGCGTGGTGAAGCATCTGCAGAAGCGCAATAAGAACTTCGGCGGCGCCGATTTAGTCATCAGCGGCAACGTGCCGCAGGGTGCGGGCTTGAGCTCGTCGGCCTCGCTCGAAGTGGCCGTGGGAACCGTCTTCCAGCAGCTGTATCATCTGCCGCTGGACGGGGCGCAAATTGCCCTGAACGGTCAGGAAGCGGAAAACCAGTTCGTGGGCTGCAACTGCGGCATTATGGACCAGCTGATCTCCGCGCTGGGCAAAAAAGAGCATGCTTTACTGATCGACTGCCGCTCGCTTGGTACCAAAGCCGTTCCCCTGCCAAAAGGCGCGGCCGTCGTGATTATCAACAGTAACTTTAAACGCACGCTGGTGGGCAGCGAGTACAACACCCGCCGCGAACAGTGTGAAACCGGCGCGCGCTTCTTCCAGCAGCCTGCCCTGCGCGACGTGACGCTCGATGAATTTAACAAAGTGGCGCACGAGCTGGATCCTGTCGTCGCCAGACGCGTTCGCCACGTGCTGACCGAAAATGCCCGTACCGTTGAAGCCGCCTCCGCGCTGGCGAAAGGTGACCTGAAGCGCATGGGTGAGCTGATGGCGGAATCTCACGCCTCCATGCGCGATGATTTTGAAATCACCGTGCCGCAGATCGACACCCTGGTGGACATCGTCAAAGCGGTTATTGGCGATAAAGGCGGCGTGCGCATGACGGGCGGCGGCTTTGGCGGCTGCATCGTCGCGCTGGTGCCGGAAGAGCTGGTCCCTGCCGTCCAGGACGCCGTGGCGAAGCAGTACGAAGCGCAAACGGGCATCAAAGAAACGTTCTATGTATGTAAAGCATCACAAGGAGCCGGACAGTGCTAAACGAAACACCTACCCTCGCACCGGATGGTCTGCCGTATCGCCTGTTAACCCTGCGCAACAGCGCGGGGATGGTGGTTACGCTGATGGACTGGGGTGCGACCCTGCTTTCTGCCCGCGTACCGATGCCGGACGGCAGCGTGCGCGAAACCCTGCTGGGCTGCGCCTCACCCGAGCAGTACGTTAATCAGTCTGCCTATCTGGGCGCGTCCGTCGGGCGCTATGCCAACCGCATCGCGAAAAGCCGTTTTGAGCTCGACGGCGTGCAGTACTCCCTGCTGCCAAGCCAGGGCGAGAACCAGCTTCACGGCGGTCCGGACGGGTTTGATAAACGCCGCTGGAAAATTGTTCGTCAAAACGACGGCGAAGTGCTGTTCTCGCTGGATTCGCTTGATGGCGATCAGGGCTTCCCGGGGAACCTTACCGCGTCCGCGCGCTTTACGCTGACGGACGACAACCGTATCGCTATTGAATACCGTGCGACGGTCGACAAGCCGTGTCCGGTTAACCTGACTAACCATGCCTACTTCAATCTCGACGGCAACCAGTGCGACGTGCGTAACCACAAGCTGCAGATCCTGGCGGACGCGTATCTGCCGGTTGACGAGATGGGCATTCCGTATCAGGGCCTGAAAGAGGTGAGCGGGACCAGCTTTGACTTCCGCAGCGCGAAAGTTATCGCCCAGGATTTCCTGAGCGATGACGATCAGCGCAAGGTGAAAGGCTACGATCACGCGTTCCTGCTGCATGCCAAAGGTGATGTGAAGCAGCCTGCCGCACAGGTCTGGTCCAGCGATGAGAAACTGCAGATGACGGTGTATACCACCGCCCCAGCCCTGCAATTCTACTCGGGCAACTACCTCGGCGGCACGACGGCGCGCGAACACAATGAGTACAGCGACTGGCAAGGACTTGCGCTTGAGAGCGAGTTCCTGCCGGACAGCCCCAATCATCCTGAATGGCCGCAGCCGGACTGCGTGCTGCGCCCCGGTGAAGAGTACATTAGCGTGACGGAATACCATTTTATTACGAAATGATTTCCAGCCCTCCCATCGGAGGGCTTTTTTCTGCGCGTCTTGCTGAAAATAGCGCCGATCGCTGACAAAATCCTAACCCTGGATTCACAAGCATCTTACACTCAGAGACTATTTTCGCTATGGTTAGGGTTAAGCGTTGCTGCTGGCACGGCCACAGCAATATAATGAGAATTGTTATCATTCTAAAAATGCTTGAGGAGTAAGAGATGGCTATTACTAAGCTGGTCCTGGTGCGTCACGGCGAAAGCCAGTGGAACAACGAAAACCGCTTTACCGGTTGGTACGACGTTGATCTGTCCGAGAAAGGCGTAAGCGAAGCAAAAGCAGCAGGTAAACTGCTGAAGGAAGAAGGCTTCAGCTTTGATTTTGCTTACACCTCTGTGCTGAAACGTGCCATCCACACCCTGTGGAACGTGCTGGACGAACTGGATCAGGCCTGGCTGCCGGTTGAGAAATCCTGGAAACTGAACGAGCGTCACTACGGTGCGCTGCAGGGTCTGAACAAAGCGGAAACCGCTGAGAAATACGGTGACGAGCAGGTTAAACAGTGGCGTCGCGGCTTCGCGGTCACCCCACCAGAGCTGACCAAAGATGACGAGCGCTATCCGGGCCACGACCCGCGCTACGCGAAACTGACCGATGCTGAGCTGCCAACCACCGAGAGCCTGGCGCTGACCATCGACCGCGTTGTGCCTTACTGGAACGAAACCATTCTGCCACGCCTGAAAAGCGGTGAGCGCGTGATCATCGCTGCTCACGGTAACTCCCTGCGCGCGCTGGTGAAATATCTGGATAACATGGGCGAAGACGAGATCCTCGAACTGAACATCCCAACTGGCGTACCGCTGGTATATGAGTTCGACGAAAACTTCAAGCCAATCAAACATTACTACCTGGGTAACGCGGACGAGATCGCAGCGAAAGCAGCGGCTGTCGCGAACCAGGGTAAAGCGAAGTAATTTTCGCCGGACGTAAAAAAAGCGCGGAGCCTTCCGCGCTTTTTTATTTGTGCGTGAGGACTCAGCCGCGGCGCGCTTTTACCGCATTCGCCAGCTGACGCAGGATGGCATCGGTATCGTCCCAGCCAATGCAGGCATCGGTGACGCTTTTGCCATACACCAGCGGCTCGCTGCCTTCCAGGTTCTGGTTACCTTCAACCAGATGGCTTTCGATCATCACCCCAATTACCGCCTTCTCACCGTTGGCGATCTGCTGACAGACGTCTGCCCCCACTTCCATCTGCTTTTTGAACTGCTTGCTGGAGTTGGCGTGGCTGAAGTCGATCATCACCTGCTGTGGCAGCCCGGCTTTTTCCAGCCCGGCCTTCACCTCTGCCACGTGTTTTGCACTGTAGTTTGGCTCTTTACCGCCGCGCAGAATGATGTGGCAATCACCGTTACCGCTGGTGTTGACGATGGCGGAGTGACCCCATTTGGTCACGGACAGGAAGCAGTGCGGCGCACCCGCGGCGTTGATGGCATCAATAGCCACTTTGATGGTGCCATCAGTACCGTTTTTGAAGCCCACCGGACATGAGAGACCGGAAGCCAGCTCGCGGTGAACCTGAGATTCAGTAGTACGGGCACCAATGGCGCCCCAGCTCATCAGGTCTGCCAGGTATTGTGGCGTAATCATATCCAGGAACTCGCCGGCAGCAGGCAGGCCGCTGTCGTTGATCTCCAGCAGCAGCTTGCGCGCAATGCGCAGGCCGTCGTTGATCTGGAAGCTGTTATCCATGTGCGGATCGTTAATCAGCCCTTTCCAGCCCACGGTCGTGCGCGGTTTTTCAAAATAGACGCGCATGACGATTTCCAGCTCATCCTTTAACTCTTCACGCAAGGTGAGCAGACGAGCCGCATACTCTTTCGCAGCGGCAGGATCGTGAATGGAGCACGGGCCAATCACCACCAGAAGACGATCGTCATTACCTTTCAGGATCTTGTGGATCGCTTTACGAGCATGAGAAACCGTATTTGCGGCATTTTCAGTGGCGGGGAATTTCTCAAGGAGTGCTACAGGAGGTAATAACTCATTGATCTCTTTAATGCGTAAATCGTCGTTCTGATAATTCATCTTCTTTCCAGCTCTGCCATATCTTTAGTAATGAAAGCAATCCTTTCAATCTATCTTGTCGACCAGGAAGTGTAAACACGGTTTTACACTTCACGCAGATAATTCCTGGAATTCGCCTAAAAATCGCCACAAAATAGCGAAAAATGAGATCTAACCTAAGCTTTTTAACTGTAACAACCATTTTTAAACGCTTAAACGCGATTCCCTACTGACGTAAGTCCGTAAGGCGGAATCTTTCGCCTCTAAAAAGATGCACTGTTGGAGAATGTTATCCAGCGTAACGACAAGAACAGGAGCACCATCATGAAAATGACAAAACTGACTACCCTCTTCCTGACTGCCACACTCACCCTTGCCAGCGGCAGCGTCCTGGCCGCAGAAACGGGTGCTTCAGAAAGCAACGGTGATGCCAATGCGGCAGCAGCGGCAGGCCAGGTTGCGCCTGATGCGAAACAGAATATCGCCCCGAATAATGTCGATAACAGCCAGATCAATACCGGCAATACCAACACCGGTGGTACCATGCTGCATCCGAACGGTAGTGCTTCCGATACCATGAATCATGACAACATGAGCTCGGATGAGGTTCATAAGAACTCGATGTGCAAGGACGGCAAATGTCCCGATCCGAACGACAAAGTGGGTAACGACGCCAATACCAAAACTGATGGCACAACCCAGTAATTCTTGATGCTTCAAATGTGAAAGGAGAGCCCTGGCTCTCCTTTCTTTTTGGAGTAACCTGTTAAAAACGCTACACTAAAATAATAACGAATCAGGAAAGCAGACATGGCGCACACCCACTCACACCCATCTTCTCCCGGCAACGACAATGCAAAACGACTTATGCTGGCCTTTGGCGTTACGGCCACGTTTATGGTTATCGAGGTCATTGGCGGCCTGGTTTCCGGCTCGCTGGCGCTGCTGGCTGATGCCGGACATATGCTGACCGATGCCGCAGCGCTGCTTTTCGCCCTGCTGGCGGTGCAGTTTGCTCGCCGCCCGCCCAACGCGCGTCATACCTTCGGCTGGCTGAGGCTGACCACCCTTGCCGCGTTTGTTAACGCCATCGCGCTGGTGGTTATTACTGTTCTTATCGTCTGGGAGGCCGTACAGCGTTTCAGGCACCCGCAGCCCATCGCCGGGACGACAATGATGGTGATTGCCGTGGCGGGGTTGCTGGCAAATATTCTGGCGTTCTGGATTTTGCATCGCGGCAGCGGGGAAAAGAACCTCAACGTTCGCGCTGCGGCTCTGCATGTGCTGGGGGATTTGCTCGGCTCAGTCGGGGCGATTGTCGCCGCGCTGGTGATCCTCTATACCGGCTGGACGCCTGTCGACCCCATTCTCTCCGTGCTGGTATCGTGTCTGGTCTTGCGCAGCGCCTGGCGGCTGCTGAAGGAGAGCGTCAATGAACTGCTGGAAGGGGCGCCGGCATCAGTGGACATTGACGAGCTGAAACGAAACCTGCGCCGTACTGTCCCGGAAGTGCGTAACGTTCATCACGTGCACGTCTGGCTGGTAGGCGAGAAGCCGGTCATGACGCTGCACGTCCAGGTCATCCCGCCCCACGACCACGACGCGCTGCTTGAACGCATCCAGCACTTTCTTGAACATCACTATGAGATAGGTCACGCCACCATCCAGATGGAGTATCAGCCCTGTAGCGGGCCGGACTGCCACCTTAACGAGGCGCAGCCCGACCATTCACATCATCACCACTAGCTTGAAAGCGCGTGTGAGCCACGCTCACGCGCGCTCTTGATCCACATCCGGCTGCCGTTCAGGGCAATGAAGGTCAGCAGCAGATACTCCAGCGACATGGCATAGACGCCCTGAAGGGCAAAAATCACCACGCTGATGACGTTGATGATGACCCACAGCAGCCAGTTCTCAACGTATTTACGGGTCATCAGCACCATCGCCGCGATCGACAGCACCATCATGCAGGAATCCCAGAACGGGAAGGCATCCGGCTGAAGCTCCGGCATCGTCACGTTGAGGCCAATAGCGGACATGACCGAAACGGCAACGCGGGTCAGGAACGCAAACACCGGGTTGATGTAGACGGTCATCAAACCAATTGCGACGACGCAGGCGACAAACCAGGCGATGGCTTTCGGTAAGGGCAGCCAGCGGATCTGCAGCTCAGCCTCCTGCTGGCTGTTCTGCCGGGACCAGGCGTACCAGCCGTAAATATTGGCAGCGAAGAAAAACAGCTGTAAAAGCAGGCTGGCGTACAGCTGGATCTGGAAGAAGATAATCGCAAACAGCGTGACGTTAATCAGCCCGAACGCGTAGTTGCTGATCTTCTCCAGGCTTGCCAGCCAGATACACAGCAACCCCGCCAGCGTGCCTACGGCTTCAATCCATGACAGGTCATAGCCACCTGCACCAATCGGTATATGAACCAGAATGTTTTGCGTGCTAAAAAAATCCATCTTTTCCCCAGGGCGTTTTTGAATTAAGTACGTAGTGTAGCCGCAAAATCCAGCATGCGGTTAAGCGGAATTAACGCACCTTCACGCAGAGCGGCATCCACATGAATTTCATGCGCTGCACCGCCTGTCTCGAGCCCTTCGGCAATGGCCTTCAGGCCGTTCATCGCCATCCACGGGCAATGCGCGCAGCTGCGGCACGTCGCGCCCTCACCTGCCGTTGGTGCTTCCAGCAGCTCTTTCTCCGGTACGGCCTGCTGCATCTTATAGAAGATACCGCGATCGGTCGCGACGATGAGCTGCTTGTTCGGCAGCGTCCTGGCCGCGTTGATAAGCTGGCTGGTTGAGCCAACCGCATCGGCCATATCAACAATCGACTGCGGTGATTCAGGGTGCACAAGAATGGCCGCGTCAGGATAAAGCGCCTTCATACGGGACAACGCCTGGGTCTTGAATTCGTCGTGCACAATGCAGGCGCCCTGCCAGCAGAGAACGTCAGCGCCGGTCTGCTTCTGAACGTAATTGCCAAGATGGCGGTCCGGGGCCCAGATAATTTTCTCACCCAGGCTGTCCAGATGCTCAATCAGCTCAACGGCGATGCTCGACGTGACCACCCAGTCTGCGCGCGCTTTTACCGCCGCAGAGGTGTTGGCGTAAACAACCACGGTCCGGTCAGGATGGGCGTCGCAGAAGGCGGAGAATTCGTCAATCGGGCAGCCGAGATCGAGCGAACACTCCGCATTGAGCGTCGGCATCAGAATGGTTTTTTCCGGGCTGAGGATCTTTGCCGTTTCGCCCATAAAACGCACGCCTGCAACCAGCAGCGTGGAAGCGGGATGTTTTGCACCGAAGCGGGCCATCTCCAGTGAATCAGAAATACAGCCCCCGGTCTCTTCCGCCAGCTGCTGGATTTCCGGATCGGTGTAGTAATGGGCCACCATCACCGCATCGCGCTCTTTGAGAAGCCGTTTGATCTTCTCGCGGTAGAATTGTTTTTCATCCTGGCTTAATGGCACAGGCTTTGGCGGAAACGGATAGATTGCGGCTTCAGGATCGAACATCACGCTCATTATGGCTTCTCGTTTTACTGGCTTAACAATATTGCTTTTCTTTTGCCTGACAAAGCAAAACGCAGGGCAATTGTGTTTTATATACTAAACAAGATAGCGAATCTGGAGTGAAAAGTCACCGGGAATAGATGGGAGGAGCATTTGTTGTACGGCAGATAGCAAAAAGGCGCCTTTAGGGCGCCTTTCTACACTGGTGGGTCGTGCAGGAT
>NZ_JADBQK010000004.1:63133-63277 GCF_014895885.1 Enterobacter cloacae complex sp. P17RS | reverse complement strand
CAACTGAGCTAACGACCCGAGTGGTGGGCGATGACGGGCTCGAACCGCCGACCCCCTCCGTGTAAAGGAGATGCTCTACCAACTGAGCTAATCACCCACTCTGTACTGCCGGAACTGCATTAAGTGGTGGGTCGTGCAGGATTC
>NZ_JADBQK010000004.1:48415-63047 GCF_014895885.1 Enterobacter cloacae complex sp. P17RS | reverse complement strand
CCAACTGAGCTAACGACCCACTTTTATGCTGCTTTCACGTTGTTTGATATCCCGTGGCAACGGCGGCATATATTACTGATTTAAGAATTCTGCGCAACAAAAATTTCGATGAAGATCACTTAACTGCTTAGTAATCATGCTGCACGACCAGAAATAACGCGATTTCTGGTCATGCGATAATCATCCCATCGAATTCAGGCGTTTTTGCGCCTGCTTAGCACCTTCGGTGCCCGGGAATTTTGCGACCACCTGCTGATACACCGCTTTGGCTTTCGCCGTGTCGCCTTTGTCCTGCATGATCACGCCAACCTTAAACATCGCATCTGGCGCTTTCGGCGATTTCGGGTAATTTTTTACCACGGAGGCAAAATAAAACGCCGCATCGTCCTTTTTACCCTTGTTGTAATTCAACTGACCGAGCCAGTAATTCGCATTTGGCTGATAGGTTGAGTCAGGGTATTTCTTGATAAAGTTCTGAAACGCAGCGAGCGCGTCATCCTGACGAGATTTATCCTGCACCAGGGCAATGGCCGCATTGTAATCCGTATTCGCGTCACCGCTCTGTACAGGCGCTCCTGTTGAGGCTGAAGCATCAGCAGACGGCGCAGGCGCTGAGGTTGCCGCGCCGCTTTGATCGCCCGCTGCGGGTTGTGCTGCTGCACCGCCGCTGCTGAGGCTATCTATCTGCAATAAAATTTGCTTCTGACGTTCCACAACCTGGTTAAGCTGATACTGACTTTCCTGAATCTGACCACGGAGAGAGTCAATATCGTTTTGGTTATCGGAAAGTTGCTGCTGGAGTTGGGTTAAAAGCTGACTGTGAGCGTTAGAAATACGCTCGAGCTGAGTGACCCGGTCTTCTACCGAGCCTGAGCCGACACTACTGATTGGTGCCTGAGCAAAAGCGGCCCAGGGGGCCGCTATTCCAACCAGTAACGACAGACTCAACAGATGATGTCTGAAGTTACTGCTCATGCAATTCTCTTAGTAAACCAGTACGGCACGACGGTTTTTGGAGTAAGCCGCTTCGTCGTGACCCAGTACTGCAGGTTTTTCTTTACCGTAAGAAACGATGGAGATCTGGTCAGCAGAAACGCCTTTACCCTGCAGGTACATCTTAACGGCGTTAGCACGACGTTCACCCAGGGAGATGTTGTACTCTGGAGTACCACGTTCGTCCGCGTGACCTTCTACGGTGACTTTGTAAGATGGGTTGCTACGCAGGAAGTTAGCGTGAGCATCCAGCATCGCAGCGAAGTCAGAACGGATGTCGTATTTATCCAGATCGAAGTAAACGATGTTGTTCTGCTGCAGCTGCTGCATCTGAAGACGCGCTTGCTCTTCAGAAGACATGTTGCCATTGCCGTTCGCGTCCATACCGGTACCGGCACCCATCATGCCTTCGCCGCTCTGGTCATTGCTGGCGTTCTTGTTAGAAGAACACGCTGCGATTGCCATTACAGGCAGAGCGATCATCAGCCCCTTCAGCACTTTGTTCAGTTGCATTTCTATGATTCCTTTAGTAATCAATTAATTATTATTTACAGATACGGCGACCAGGCAGGTGATTTTACCTGTCCATCAGTGGCCGGAATACGCGCTTTGAAACGCCCATCTGTAGAAACCAGATTCAGCACAGATCCCATCCCCTGAGAAGAGCTGTAGATTACCATAGTGCCGTTAGGTGCCAGACTTGGCGTTTCATCCAGGAACGTTGACGACAGAACTTGAACGCCACCCGCTACCAGATCTTGTTTGGCAATGTGCTGCTGCCCACCGTTGGAGCTGACCATTACCATGAATTTACCGTCGCTGCTCACGTCTGCGTTCTGGTTCTGAGAGCCTTCCCAGGTGATACGCTGCGGAGCACCGCCGTTGATGTTCACTTTATAGATTTGTGGACGGCCAGCCTGGTCAGAGGTAAACGCCAGGTTTTGGCTGTCCGGGAACCATGATGGTTCAGTATTGTTGCTCCGACCGTCGGTCACCTGACGGATCTGGCCGGAGCCAATGTCCATCACGTACAGGTTCAGGCTACCGGTTTTAGACAGCGCAAACGCCAGTTTTGACCCATCTGGGGAGAAGGAAGGCGCACCGTTGTGACGTGGGAACGACGCTACCTGACGCACCGCACCGTTAGCCAGCGTCTGGATAACCAGGGCAGAACGACCACTTTCGAAGGTCACGTAGGCCAGCTTAGACCCGTCCGGAGACCAGGCTGGAGACATTAGCGGCTGTGAAGAGCGTTTCACCAGGAACTGGTTGTAACCGTCGTAGTCAGATACGCGCAGCTCGTACGGGAACTGACCGCCGTTGGTCTGTACCACATATGCGATACGGGTACGGAACGCACCTTTAATACCGGTCAGCTTTTCGAATACCGCGTCGCTGGCCGCGTGTGCCGCGTAGCGCAGGTACTGTTTAGTGACCTTGTAAGAGTTCTGTGCCAGAACGGTACCCGGTGCACCACCGGTATCCACCAGCTGCCAGGCCACGTTGTAAGAACCGTCCGGGTTAGGCGTAACCTGCCCCACCACCACGGCATCGATACCCAGCGCAGACCATGCAGCAGGCTGGACTTCCTGCGCACTGCCCGGCTGCTGCGGCAGACGAGAACGATCTAACGGGTTGAA
Source organism: Enterobacter cloacae complex sp. P17RS (assembly GCF_014895885.1). Taxonomy (NCBI): domain Bacteria; kingdom Pseudomonadati; phylum Pseudomonadota; class Gammaproteobacteria; order Enterobacterales; family Enterobacteriaceae; genus Enterobacter; species Enterobacter cloacae complex sp. P17RS. Next base: position 60,414 of record NZ_JADBQK010000004.1, on the reverse strand, counting down.
TTTACCGCTGTTACGCAGGTCAGCCGCCACTATGCCACCAGCATCTTCAGGTGCAGCGCCAGGACCGGCCCACTGGAACGGAACAACACCTATTGGGCGTGCCGAGTCCACCCCCTGGGTGATCTCGATACGTACTTCTGCGTGCAGGACTGCTGCCCACAGCATTAAAAAACTAAATGCTACACGTAATGCCTGCTTCATCATATCTCCCTTATCCGGGTAACCTTACCCACGATAATTTAGCAGAATGTTAACAAACTCAAATAGACAAAACTACCCGAACCCTGTGACTAAACCTGGTCTATTTTTCCCCGTTTGCACGGGGAAAATGTAACTTAAGGTTTGAAGTCCAGCGGCGCATTTTTGAAGACTTCGTAGACTGCCTGAGAAGGCGGTTTAGGCATCTTCGCCTGACGCGCTGCAGCCAGAGCCGCAGTACATAAAGCCGGGTCGCCACCTTCAGACTTAATATCAAGCAGCATGCCGTCCGGAGCCAGTTTTATACGCAGCGTACACGTTTTACCGGCATAGGAAGACGCATCGTAGAACCGGCTTTCAATCGCCGATTTAATCTGCGCGGCATAGCCGTTGATTTCAGCCCCTGTCGCACCGTTACTCTTAGTGTTACCACTTCCGGTCGGCGCTGCGTTGTTTCCTTTCGCGCCACCGCCCGTTTTCGGTGCATTCTTACCGGAGCTTAAATCCCCCAGCAGATCGTCAACCCCTGCAGCGGCCGCGGCTTTCTCAGCGGCAGCAGCCTTTTTAGCAGCCGCTTTTTCAGCAGCTGCTTTCTTATCGGCAGCGGCCTTCTCAGCTGCAGCTTTTTTATCAGCAGCGGCTTTTTCAGCGGCGGCAGCTTTTTCGGCAGCAGCCTTCTCAGCCGCAGCGGCTTTCTTCGCAGCCTCGGCAGCCGCTTTCTTCTCTGCGTCCTGAGCGGCTTTCTTCGCGGCTTCGGCTTCAGCTTTCTTCTGTGCGTCAGCAGCGGCTTTCTTCGCGGCTTCCGCTTCGGCTTTCTTCTGGGCATCCGCAGCGGCTTTCTTCGCGGCTTCGGCCTCAGCTTTCTTCTGGGCATCGGCAGCCGCTTTCTTCGCCGCTTCTGCCGCTAATTTTGCCTGGGCATCAGCCTGCGCTTTGGCATCCGCTGCGGCTTTTGCTGCCGCCTCTTCCGCCTGCTTTTGCTGTTCCTGCGCTTTCTTCGCGGCCTCTTCGGCTTGCTTCTGCTGTTCCGCCTGCGCTTTCGCGGCTTCCTGCGCCTGCAAACGTTCTTTCTCAAGCTGCTTCAAACGCTCCTGCTCGGCGGCCTGCTTTTCACGCAGCTCTTCCGCCTGCTGTTGCGCCTGTTTTTCACGCTGCTCTTCAGCCCGTTTGGCACTCGCCTTCTGCTGTTGTTCGCGATTATAGTTTTGCACTACCGCACCGGGATCCACCATTACGGCGTCAATGGAAGACCCTCCACCGCCGCCTGCTGATGCATCAATATGCTCGTCGAACGAACTCCAGATCAGCGCTGCAAAAAGAATAACGTGCAGCACTGCGGAGACGATTATCGCTCGCTTAAGCTTGTCGTTCTGTTCGGTTGCCTTTGACACTATCGGTTCCCAAAAACTACGCGGATGATCAAATAGGTTGAGTCATTAAGCCAACTGACTTAACACCCGCACTATGTAGCAAGTTCAGCGCTTTAATAATTTCATCGTAGGGTACGTCTTTCGCGCCACCGATTAAGAAGACCGTTTTCGGATTTGACTCCAGGCGACGCTGCGCTTCGGCAATAACCTGCTCAGGTGGCAGCTGATCCATACGATCTTTTTCTACCACCACGCTGTACTGCCCTACGCCGGAAACTTCAATGATGACCGGAGGATCGTCATTGGTGCTCACCGCCTGTGATTCTGTCGCATCCGGCAGATCGACTTCCACACTCTGGGTAATGATGGGCGCTGTTGCCATGAAGATCAGCAGCAGTACCAGCAGAACGTCCAGCAGTGGCACGATATTGATTTCGGACTTGAGCTCGCGACGACCTCGTCCACGCGATCTGGCCATGGTTTACCCCTTGTTGCTCTCGGTGCTGGTAAACGCCTGACGGTGCAGAATCGCAGTGAACTCTTCCATAAAGTTGTCGTAGTTCAGTTCCAGTTTGTTCACGCGCTGGTTCAGACGGTTGTAAGCCATTACCGCCGGAATTGCCGCAAACAGACCGATAGCGGTCGCAATCAGTGCTTCAGCGATACCCGGTGCAACCATCTGCAACGTCGCCTGCTTCACCGCGCCCAGCGCGATAAAGGCGTGCATGATCCCCCACACGGTACCAAACAGACCGATATACGGGCTGATAGAACCCACTGTGCCGAGGAAAGGAATGTGCGTTTCAAGATTTTCCAGCTCGCGGTTCATGGAGATACGCATCGCACGTGATGCCCCTTCCACGACGGCTTCCGGCGCATGATTGTTTGCCCGATGCAGACGAGCGAACTCTTTGAATCCGCTATAGAAAATTTGTTCGGAGCCGGTCAGGTTTTCACGGCGTCCCTGGCTCTCCTGATACAGGCGAGAAAGTTCAATACCCGACCAGAACTTATCTTCAAATGCTTCCGCTTCACGGCCAGCTGCATTGAGGATACGCGTTCTCTGGATAATGATGGCCCAGGATGCGATTGAAAAACCAATCAAAATCAACATGATAAGTTTAACCAGAAGGCTTGCCTTCAGGAACAAATCAAGGATATTCATGTCAGTCACTGCTTAAACTCCGCGACAATAGACTTAGGAAGCGCACGAGGCTTCATTATGGTTGGATCAACACAAACAATCAGTACTTCAGCTGAGTTCAGTACGGTGTTCTCTGCGTTGACTATCCGCTGCGTGAAAACCAGTGAGGTCCCGCGCATTGATGTAATTTCAGTTTGGACTTCGAGCATATCGTCGAGTCTGGCAGGCGCAAAATACTCAAGCGTCATCTTGCGTACCACGAAGGCAACTCGCTCAGCCAACAGCACCTGTTGACTAAAGTGATGATGGCGCAGCATCTCTGTGCGTGCCCGTTCATAAAAAGCAACGTAGCTGGCGTGGTAAACCACACCACCGGCATCGGTATCTTCGTAATAGACACGAACCGGCCATCGAAACAGCGTTGTATTCACTTTACATCCCAGTAATGCAACAAAAGTTAGAGCTTTTAAACTTCGCTACTATACGCGCGGGAAAGATGGTTTGGAATGGGGGAAAGTAAACGGAGAGTAAATTTTTATGGGCTCGGGTAAGCCCATAACGTTAACGGACATTTCTTATTCAGAAGAAGAAGAAAATCAAACCGGCGAGAAGCACCAGATCGGCAATCAGCGGGCAAAAAATTCCCTGCCAGTGAACGGCTTTCGGACGAAAGCCCACGCCGTGGATCACCCCGGCACACACTGCCCACATGATGAGGAAGCCGTGCCAAATCTCAAGCTCGCTGGTCTTTGCCGCAAAGCGCGACGGGTCCCAGAAGATACAGCCTGCCAGCAGTAATGCCATCACTAAAGAAAGCGCCCGTAACGGGCGCTTATCCATTACCGCGTAAAGCTTCGCGATAATATTCATCAGTGTTTTTCTTCACCCGCTTTGGTCGCTTCGACGTGCTCAAGCGCCAGGGCAGTGATGACACCAAAAGCACAGGCAAGAAGCGTCCCTAAAATCCATGCGAAATACCACATATTCAGCTCCTTACTTAGTACATAGAGTGGGTGTTGCTTTCGATATGTTCTTTGGTGATACGACCGAACATTTTCCAGTAACACCAGATGGTGTATGCCAGAACAATCGGAACGAACACGCAAGCAACGTAAGTCATTAAGTTCAGCGTCATATGGCTGGAGGTTGCATCCCACATGGTCAGGCTAGCATTCAGCATGGTGCTGGATGGCATGACGAATGGGAACATGGCAATACCCGCCGTCAGGATGATGCATGCCAGCGTCAGTGAAGAGAACACGAATGCCAGAGCACCTTTCTCCAGACGAGACGTCAGCACGGTCAGCAGCGGCAGCAGCACGCCCAGAGCCGGGATCGCCCACAGCGCAGGGGTATTGTTGAAGTTCACCAGCCATGCACCAGCCTGACGCGCCACTTCTTTGGTCAGCGGGTTAGACGGTGCCGAGTGGTTAATCGCAGACGTCACCACGTAGCCATCAATACCGTACACCACCCACACGCCTGCCAGAGCGAAGCAAACCAGCGTCACCAGTGCCGCCACCTGAGCAGTAGCACGGGAACGCAGGTGCAGTTCACCCACAGTACGCATCTGCAGGTAAGTTGCGCCCTGAGTGATGATCATCGCCACGCTCACCACACCGGCCAGCAGGCCAAACGGATTCAGCAGCTGGAAGAAGTTACCGGTGTAGTAAAGACGCATGTATTCATCGAGGTGGAACGGTACGCCCTGCAGCAGGTTACCGAATGCCACGCCAATCACCAGCGGTGGAACGAAGCTACCAATGAAGATGCCCCAGTCCCACATGTTGCGCCAGCGGGTATCTTCAATCTTGGAACGGTAGTCGAAACCGACCGGACGGAAGAATAAAGAGGCCAGCACCAGAATCATCGCCACATAGAAGCCGGAGAACGCAGCCGCGTAGACCATCGGCCAGGCAGCGAACAGCGCGCCGCCTGCGGTGATCAGCCACACCTGGTTACCGTCCCAGTGAGGGGCGATGGAGTTAATCATGATTCGACGCTCGGTGTCATTACGACCGAGGAAACGGGTGAGCATCCCCACCCCCATGTCGAAACCATCCGTGACGGCGAAACCGATCAGCAGAACGCCAACCAGCAGCCACCAGATAAAACGCAATACTTCATAATCGATCATTTGATGACTCCTGTCTTAGCGTGCCGGCTGAGTAGTCGCAGTGGACTGCTCGTAGTGATAGCGACCGGTTTTCAGGCTGCTTGGGCCAAGGCGCGCGAACTTGAACATCAGGAACAGTTCAGCCACCAGGAACAGGGTGTACAGACCACAGATCAGCAGCATGGAGAAGATCAGGTCGCCTGCCGTCAGGGAAGAGTTCGCGACCGCCGTTGGCAGTACCTCACCAATCGCCCATGGCTGACGGCCATACTCCGCTACAAACCAGCCGGATTCAATCGCGATCCACGGCAGTGGAATACCGTACAGCGCGGTGCGCAGCAGCCATTTTTTCTCGCCGATGCGGTTACGAATCACGGACCAGAAGGACGCCGCAATGATCAGCAGCATGATGATGCCGCAGCCCACCATGATACGGAATGCGAAGTACAGTGGCGCAACGCGTGGAATCGAGTCTTTGGTCGCCATCTGAATCTGTGCTTCCGTCGCATCAGAAACGTTCGGGGTATAACGTTTCAGCAACAAACCGTAGCCCAGGTCTTTCTTCACGTCGTTAAATTGATCGCGAACGGCCTGATCGGTAGAGCCGGCACGCAGCTGTTCCAGCAGCGAGTAAGCCTTCATACCGTTACGGATACGCTCTTCGTGCTGAACCATCAGCTCCTTCAGACCCGTTACCTGCTTATCGACAGAACGGGTTGCGATGATACCCAGCGCGTAAGGAATTTGGATGGCGAAGCGGTTTTCCTGCGCGTCCTGATCGGGAATACCGAACAGCGTAAAGGCAGCAGGCGCCGGTTGGGTTTCCCATTCGGCTTCGATAGCGGCCAGTTTGGTTTTCTGCACGTCACCCATTTCGTAACCGGATTCATCACCCAGAACGATAACGGAGAGGATTGCAGCCATACCGAAGCTTGCAGCGATAGCAAAGGAGCGCTTGGCAAACGCGAAGTCACGACCGCGCAGCATATAGTAGGAGCTGATACCCAACACGAACATCGCGCCGCACACGTAGCCAGATGCCACGGTGTGAACAAATTTAACCTGAGCAACCGGGTTCAGGACCAGCTCGGCAAAGCTGACCATCTCCATACGCATGGTTTCGAAGTTGAAGTCAGACGCGATCGGGTTCTGCATCCAGCCGTTCGCCACCAGGATCCACAGCGCGGACAGGTTCGAACCTAATGCCACCAGCCAGGTTACGGCCATGTGCTGGACTTTACCCAGACGGTCCCAACCGAAGAAGAACAGACCTACAAAGGTGGATTCGAGGAAGAAGGCCATCAGGCCTTCAATGGCCAGCGGCGCACCGAAGATATCCCCTACATAGTGGGAATAGTAAGACCAGTTAGTCCCGAACTGGAACTCCATGGTCAAACCGGTTGCCACGCCCAGCGCGAAGTTGATACCGAACAACTTGCCCCAGAACTTGGTCATATCTTTATAAATCTGTTTGCCGGAGAGGACGTAAACCGTTTCCATAATTGCCAGCAGGAACGCCATACCGAGCGTCAGCGGCACAAACAGGAAGTGGTACATCGCGGTCAAGGCAAACTGTAAGCGCGACAGTTCGACTACGTCTAACATTATGACTCCTTGCTCATCGCATGAAGACTCCGAGAGTGAACCCCGTCAGAAAGAGATTCACACGCATGCCCCAATACAAATTATTCGCATCCTGGTCGTCGTTATTACCCTGGAGAAGGATAAAAACGATGACGACAGGTTACAAATAGGTTAATAAAAAACTCAAATTGATCCCGCAAATATAATACGCTGCAAAACCCTTACAATAAACAGGTTTTTATTGAATCACATTTACGTTTTTCGACGGCGATCAATTTATAGCAAAATTACCACTTTTCGGCCATTTTGATCGGGGACAATTTAGCGCTTTTCGGCATCTTTTTCCAAGGATTAAACTTTGATTTAAATCAAAAACTGGTCTTGATGTTAATCATGTTTAGCTGCGGTGAGAATGGTAAAAACCATGTTAATGATATGTGCATGCAAAGATGCGATTGGTTATCGAAGACCAAAAAAAATATAAACAGAAGTGATTTTAATTAACGCGAGAGAAAAATGCCCTGTCGAAGCGGGACAAACAATAAGCGTAGCTGGGCCAGTTTATTTTTCCATTCTGTTTTTGCAACTCTTAGAAATTACATTTAATTTACTTTTATTATCCCGGAAGTTAACACCGAAACGTGACTATTTAATGAAAAAGGCCGCAAACTCTGCGGCCTTTTGATCGTATCAGCGGTTTTCAGGCAAGAAGAATGCTGAAGGTTCGTGACTGTCCCGGTCTGAACGCCCCGACGATGCCCTCTTCTTCACGATTGTCTATTATCCGTTCATTCATGTCCGTTTCGCAGCACCGTTTCACGGTCGGATCCACGGATAACGTCGCGTCACATGCGCTGGACTCGGAAGGGTTGAACAGACGAAGAATGAGCTCGTCTCGATCTTCAGCCTTTTTGAGCGTACTGAGCACGCATCCCGTGGGCGAAAGCGCCAGCAGGCTGTAACTTTCCGGCGTGGTACACGACGAGCGATTGAGCTTCATCGCGTCCCAGGGAATTTTGTTATAGCACTGCACCGGCGTTAACCACGATTTAGCCTGCTGCGCGACGCCCGCGTTTTCCGGCGTTCCACTGAAGCTGAAGAGGCTAAAGCGACAGCTTAACGAACCGCGCACCTGGGAGTCAGGAACAGGCATTTTGATTCCTGAAGGCCTACCGGGGCGCAACAGCAAATCTTCTTTGCCGAGTAACCCCACGCCGCGCAGCAGGGTCAGGGCAAAGGCTTTTTTATCCTCGCCTACTACTTCAAACTCGCGTAGTCCTTCGGTGAACAGCGCAAGCCCGTTTCGTTTTTCCTGCAGGACGGCATAGTTGAGTAAATTCCAGACGGGAACCGGCGCTTCTTTCCACCCCTCCTCCTGCCAGTTTTCCATCGCCGCATCCTGCACCGGACGAGTGAGGGTGCCAAACTGCGTATCCGCTAACACGTCCTCTGTCATAAACGGCGTAGGGATCAGCACGCGGACGCGGTGGTCGTCAGCCTGATTATCCAGACGCACCGCCACATCAATACGTCTGCTGTGGTGGCTAAGCGTGATTTCAACCTCAGCGCCGAGAGACCCGCTTCGCTGACCCGCCGCGCGTTCGGCCAGATTAGCCGGTACCGCGATCTGATGGCGAATCACCGCCCTGCTCTGCCAGCCTTCGTGTATAACCTCGACCTGATGCTCGCCCTGCACTGAAGTGAGTCTCCACTCTTCACGAGAAGGCGAGTAGTCGTACTCATCGCCATCATCCGAACTCTCTTCGATTTCCAGCACCCGGTCATAAATCAGCCCGGTTTCTTTGTCGCGCAGGCGCAGCGTACCGTCGTTATTTAAATCAATCTGCCAGAAGGCGTTTTCGAGCAAGGATTCGGTGTTTATCACCGGAGAGACCACCTTCCCGGCCACGTTTGGCTCGATAAACAGCGTACGGTAGCCCATCGACGGCAGTATCTGGCTGATCTGAATATCAAACTCCATAAACGGCTCATAATTACCGTAATGGACAATCTGCCGGTCAATGAGACCAGGGTCCAGCTCGCGCGCGCTGCGAATGAAATACGGGATCTCGTTGCCTTTATCATCCAACAGACGGAACTGGCTGGCGCGCAGTCGAATCGTGGTGTTCATCACCTCTTCACGCGGCCAGGGCATCAGGTTGAACATCACCAGTTTGTCGGCGTCGCTTTGCGGCATGTTGTCGACAATCTTGCGCATATAGAAACGCACCAGGTTATCTGCCATGTCTTCAGCCAGTTCAAAACGAGAGACAATCTCACGATGCACCTTGTCGCTGCAGCAGCAGCCGATGCTGTCGTGAGCATGGTTTTTAAGGATCTCTTTCCACATCTTCTCCAGCAGGCCGTGGTGATAATCGAAGCCCAGCGTCCATGCAAGCGTCGCCAGCGGTTCGAGGATGTTGACAATTTTGTTCTCAATACGCGCGTGGGCAATTTTGATATCCATGCGCGTGGAGCCGATTGTCCGGTGCACGCGCATGTATTTCCCGTCGATAAACTCCCCTTTCAGGGTCGCCAGTTCATCGCGGCGTGCCTCAATGTGGTCAAACACCTCTTCAAAGCGGCTCATTACAAATTGACGCTGCGGATAGATTTCACGCAGCTTATCCATCACGGAGAAAATGTTCTGCTGCAGCGGCATCTGATCGTGACCGTTGGGCAGCAAAATCTCTTTGGTGACGGAGGCCTTTTCCAGAACGTCGAAATAGCTGTCGAGCCGTTTTCGCAGCCCGGCTTCGTCCTCCGGTAAGTACTTACCAATCGCGTAGCCCAGCGGCAGCACCTGCGCCGTGACTTCACTGCCGTCCTGGCTCTGCCAGAGAAATTCGGTTTTATCGGTCCCGTGTCGTTCCGAGCAGCCGCGCCAGAACATCGTCCGGGTAATGCCAAATCCGTTATAGATATGCGGAAGCTGGCCGGACATACCAAACGAATCCGGCAGATAGCCGATCTTCATCGGCTCGCCGAACGCCATACAGTCCCGGATGCCGTACATCAGGTTGCGGACAATCGACTCGCCGCTGACAATCGTGGTATCGGTCTGGGTATACCAGGGGCCGATAATCAGCTTTCCGCGCTCCACAAGCGCCTTTACCCGCGCGCGGTTTTCGGGCACGACGGCAAAATAATCTTCCAGCACCGCCGTCTGGCCATCAAGGACGTAATATTTATACTCGTCGTCCTGCTCCAGACGGGTCAGGATCTCTTCCATATTATTGACCAGAAGAATGCGCGACTCTTCGGTGGTGAAGTACCACTCACGGTCCCAGTGCATATGCGGCGTGATATGAACGCGAGATACAGCTTTCATCTTCGTTTCCTGTTTTGTGAGTTTTTACGGTGTGGCGTCTTCTGTGAGGTACTTGCCCTTTTTTACCGCCTGACGTCGCCAGAGCAGCAGAACAAACGTGGAGACAGCGTTCCCCGCCAGCGCCGCGCCAAACCAGCCCGCCGCCGCAACCACACCGCCCAACCCGGCATCGTGAAGTAAAAAGAGAGAGAAAATCCCGGCCCCCGGGGTAGACAACCCGATCCCCATCGCACCGACAGCCGCGCCTGTTACCATGGAGCCGAGCACAAATGAGCCAATGACGCGAAGCGGATCTTCAATCGCCATCGGGATCGCCCCTTCGGTAATGCCCGCCAGGCCGAGCAGCCACGTTGATTTACCGGTTTCAATTTCAAACGGTTTAAACAGCTTCGGCGCCAGCATCGTCGACGCCGTGACGGTGAAGGCTGAGATCATTTTGACGGAGGCAAAGATTGCGTAAGGACCATAAACGCCGTTCGCCATCGCCCCCAGGCAAAACGCGTAAGAGGCTTTGTTGACCGGGCCACCCAAATCGAATGAGCACATAAACCCGAGGATGGCCCCCAGAAGCAGCGCATTCGCGCCGGAGAGTCCGTTAAGCCAGACGGTGAGCGTGTTATTGAGCCAGGCCACCGGTTCGCCAATCACAAACAGCATCAGGCTGCCCGCGCCCAGCACGCCAATCACCGGATAGAGATAAAAGGTCAGAAAGCCGTTGTAGCGGCTACTGAGCCGGATGTGGTTTTTCACCCAGCGCATCAGATAGCCCGCGATCAGCCCACCGACGATAGCGCCCAGAAAACCGGAGCCGATCATATTGGCAGCCAGACCGGCCGCAAAGCCCGGCGTCAGCGCAGGTTTATCCGCCAGCGAATACGCGGTATAGGCCGCCAGAACAGGTACCATCAGAATACCGAGCATGCCGCCGCCAAGCTTGCGGTACATCCACAGCCACGAGTTTTCCTGGTCAAACAGGTGCTGCAGACCCAGGATTTGCGCCAGCAGTACCGACACGGCCAGCACCGTACCACCAGCGACGATCAGCGGCACCGCAAAAGAGATACCGCTGAGAAGCGCCTGCTTGAGTTCAGTTTTAACGCTCTTTTTCGTTTCGGTATCGACATGCGCAGGACGCGCATCGGATGCAGGCTGCAGCGCCAGCGCGCGCTCAATAAGCGCTTCAGCATGGCGCAGAGGCTCCGCGACGGGCACGGAGATGGCGGGGATCCCCTGAAAACGCTCGCTCTCTTTGATCGCCACTTCTGCGGCAAAAATGCACGCTTTGGCCTCACGAAGCTGCTGCGCGGTGATGCGCCCCTCAATGCCGTTCGCACCCTGCTTTTCGACCACCACGTTGACGCCAAGCTTGCGTCCCGCTTTTTCCAGGTACTCTGCGGCCATATAGGTATGCGCGATCCCGGCCGGACAGGCGGTCACGCAGACGATTGTCGGGGCATTCAGCGCGACGGCTGCCTCTTCCGTGTCAGGGGCAGCTTCAAGCGCAGCAAGCACGTCTTCCGCCGTGGTAGCAGCCATAACGCGCGCCCTGAGATCGTCATCCGCCAGGCGAGACGTCAGCTCCGTCAGCACCTGAATATGGGTCGAACCCGCTTCTGCTGGCGGAATGGCGAGCAGAAAAACCAGCTCAACCTCTTCCGGCCCGTCCACACCTTCCCATGCAAGCGGTTCTCGCAGAGTTGCCACGGCAAAAGCCGCCTCCTTCACGACGGCTGATTTACCGTGAGGAACGGCCAGTCCTTCACCCAGCGCGGTCGGCCCAAGCGATTCCCGATGAAACACCTCCTCCAGAAACGCATCGGCATCAGCGATTTTGCCCAGCGCCACCAGCCGCGCCGTAAGCTGACGGATTGCCTCATCCCGGCGGGTAAATTGCGCCTGAACGCAAACAGCACGCGGATCGGTCAGAGTCGTCAGGTTCATAAAGATCCTCACCTATACAGAGTTATTGTCTGGGGAGGATTCTGGCAGACCTGATAATACATTTATGTGATCACTTTCACTAAAAGCCAAATTTGTATTTTAATTGTATTATTTACAAATCATCAGTTGAATGCATAATTCCCTGAAAAGGTATTAAGCAGGCGCGATAAAATGGGCAACAAACCGATGTACCGGCAGATAGCCGATGCGTTCCGCGAGAAAATCAACGCCGGGGAATTAAAACCCGGAGACGCGCTGCCGACGAAGACCATACTTAAGAAATCGTTTCTCGACATAACATTAAAAAAAAAACAG
>NZ_JADBQK010000004.1:0-48405 GCF_014895885.1 Enterobacter cloacae complex sp. P17RS | reverse complement strand
CAGGCCCTGAAACTGCTCGCCGACGAGCAGATCATCGAAAGTATTCAGGGCAGCGGCTCTTATGTAAAAAAAGAGGAGCGCGTCAATTACGATATTTATCAGCTCACCGGCTTTTACGAAAAGCTGGCGGATCGTCATGTCGATACGCACAGTGATGTCAAAATATTTGAAGTGGTGAAAGCCGATGCGCGGCTGGCGGCAACATTAGCGGTTGGCGTGGAAGATAAGGTCTGGCACGTTAAGCGCGTGCGTTTCATCAAGCAGAAGCCGGTGAACCTGGAGGAGACATGGATGCCGCTGGCCATGTTTCCCGACCTCACCTGGGAAGTGATGGAGAATTCGAAATACCACTACGTTGAGCAGATCAAAAAGCTGGTTATCGATCGCAGCGAGCAGGAGCTGATGCCGATCATGCCGTCAGAGGAGGCGATCGCCGCGCTGTCGCTCGATCCGGCAAAGCCGATCCTGGAAAAAGTCTCCCGCGGGTTCCTGAAAGACGGACGGGTGTTTGAATACAGCCGCAACGTGTTCAATACCGACGACTACAAGTTCACTCTCGTCGCCAGACGCAGGCAATAAAAAAGGCCGCTTTACAGCGGCCAACCATGTCGAAACGGACATTTTTATACTTCATCGCTCCCCGTTCGGGGAGCAGAGAGGACTTACTTAATGATGGATTTCAGTGCTTCGCCGATATCCGCCAGGCTGCGAACGGTCTTCACGCCTGCGGCTTCCAGCGCAGCAAACTTCTCATCAGCCGTACCTTTACCGCCGGCGATGATCGCGCCCGCGTGGCCCATACGCTTGCCTTTCGGCGCGGTCACGCCCGCGATGTAACCGACAACAGGCTTGGTTACGTGTTCTTTGATATAAGCAGCCGCTTCTTCTTCCGCGCTACCGCCGATCTCACCGATCATCACGATCGCTTCGGTCTGAGGATCTTCCTGGAACAGCTTCAGGATGTCGATGAAGTTAGATCCCGGGATTGGGTCACCGCCGATGCCCACGCAGGTGGACTGGCCGAAGCCGTAGTCGGTGGTCTGCTTAACCGCTTCATAGGTCAGGGTACCGGAACGGGAAACGATGCCCACTTTGCCCGGCTTGTGAATGTGGCCAGGCATGATGCCGATTTTGCATTCGCCCGGAGTGATCACGCCTGGGCAGTTCGGGCCGATCATGCGCACGCCTGCTTCGTCCAGCTTCACCTTCACGGTCAGCATATCCAGGGTCGGGATGCCTTCGGTGATGGTGATGATCAGCTTGATGCCTGCGTCGATCGCTTCCAGAATGGAGTCTTTGCAGAACGGTGCCGGAACGTAGATCACGGTCGCGGTTGCGCCCGTCGCTTCTACCGCTTCACGCACGGTGTTGAACACCGGCAGGCCCAGGTGCGTGGTGCCGCCTTTACCTGGCGTTACGCCGCCAACCATCTGCGTGCCGTAGGCAATCGCCTGTTCGGAGTGGAAAGTCCCCTGGCTACCGGTGAAGCCCTGGCAGATAACCTTGGTATCTTTATTAATTAAAACTGACATTATTTCCCCTCCACTGCGGCAACAACCTGCTGAGCTGCATCCGTCAGACTTTTCGCTGCAATAATATTCAGGCCGCTGTCAGCCAGTTTTTTCGCGCCGAGTTCAGCGTTGTTACCTTCCAGACGCACAACCACCGGAACGTTAACACCCACTTCTTCTACCGCACCGATGATGCCGTCAGCAATCAGGTCGCAACGGACGATGCCGCCGAAGATGTTAACCAGTACCGCTTTAACGTTGTCGTCAGAGAGGATGATTTTGAACGCTTCGGTTACGCGCTCTTTGGTTGCGCCACCGCCCACGTCAAGGAAGTTCGCCGGCTCACCGCCGTGCAGCTTAACGATGTCCATGGTGCCCATCGCCAGGCCCGCACCGTTAACCATGCAGCCGATGTTGCCATCCAGCGCCACGTAGTTCAGCTCCCACTGAGCAGCCTGTGCTTCACGCGGGTCTTCCTGGGACTGGTCGCGCATTTCACGCAGATCCGGCTGGCGGAACAGCGCGTTGCCGTCAGCGCCCAGCTTGCCGTCGAGGCAGATCAGGTCGCCCTGGGTGGTGATCACCAGCGGGTTGATCTCGATCAGCGCCAGATCGCGCTCAAGGAAGATAGTCGCCAGGCCCATGAAGATCTTGGTGAACTGCTGAACCAGTTTGCCTTCCAGACCCAGCTTGAACGCCAGCTCGCGACCCTGATAAGGCATTGGGCCCGCCAGCGGATCGATAGCCACTTTGTGGATCAGGTGTGGGGTCTCTTCCGCCACTTTTTCAATTTCCACGCCGCCTTCGGTAGACGCCATGAACACCACGCGACGGGAGCTACGGTCAACCACCGCGCCCAGGTACAGCTCTTTCGCGATGTCGGTCGCCGCTTCGACCAGGATCTGGTTAACCGGCTGGCCGTTCGCATCTGTCTGGTAGGTCACCAGACGCTTGCCGAGCCAATGTTCAGCAAACGCACGAATCTCTTCTTTGCTCTTAACAACCTTCACACCGCCCGCTTTACCACGGCCACCAGCGTGAACCTGACATTTAACTACCCACGGGCCGGAACCGATTTTAGATGCGGCTTCTTCTGCTTCACGCGGGGTAGTACAGGCATAACCCACCGGAGCCGGTAAGCCATACCGGGCAAACAGCTGTTTGGCCTGATATTCATGTAAGTTCATGTGTTCTATCCATCCTTCAGGGTAATCGTTATCTTCAAACCTGTAGACCGGCGCAGCGTGTGCCGGTCCACGGGGCAGGTGATGCTAAATCGTTACTAGACGTCCAGCAGCAGACGCGTTGGATCTTCCAGCAGCTCTTTAATAGCTACCAGGAAGCCCACGGACTCGCGGCCGTCGATCAGGCGGTGGTCGTAAGAGAGCGCCAGGTACATCATCGGCAGGATCTCAACTTTACCGTCAACCGCCATCGGGCGATCTTTAATGGCATGCATACCCAGGATCGCGCTCTGCGGCGGGTTAATGATCGGGGTAGACATCAGCGAGCCGAATACGCCGCCGTTGGTAATGGTGAAGTTACCGCCGGTCAGATCGTCTACGGTCAGCTTGCCGTCGCGGCCTTTCACGGCCAGCTCTTTGATTTTCTTCTCGATGTCAGCCATACCCAGGGTATCCACATCACGCAGAACCGGGGTCACCAGGCCGCGTGGGGTAGAAACCGCCATGCTGACGTCGAAGTAGTTGTGGTAAACCACGTCATCGCCATCGATAGACGCGTTCACTTCCGGGTAGCGTTTCAGCGCTTCAACCACCGCCTTCACGTAGAAGGACATAAAGCCCAGACGGATACCGTGACGTTTTTCAAACGCGTCACCGTACTGCTTACGCAGGTCCATAATTGGCTTCATGTTCACTTCGTTGAAGGTGGTCAGCATCGCGGTGGAGTTTTTCGCTTCCAGCAGACGCTCGGCGACGCGCTTGCGCAGGCGGGTCATCGGTACGCGTTTTTCGCTGCGGGCCCCCAGAGCAGGCTGAGCTGCCGGCGCGGCCACAGGGGCTTTCGCTTCCGCCTGAGCAGGCGCTTTCGCCAGGTGCTTGTCGATGTCTTCGCGGGTCAGGCGGCCACCCACACCGGTGCCTTTGATGGCTGCCGGGTCAAGGCTGTGTTCAGCCAGCAGGCGACGGATCGCCGGGCTGAGGGCGTCGTTAGACTGTTCTTCCAGAGAAGCCTGCTGGCGCTGAGCCGGCGTAGAGGCTTTCTCTTCAGACTTCGCGCTGGACTCTTTGCCCGCGCTGTTGCCTTCACGCAGGCGCCCCAGGATCTGACGAGAGGTGACGGTGGTGCCTTCATCTTCCAGCACCGCGTCCAGAACGCCATCCGCCGAAGCCGGTACTTCCAGTACCACTTTGTCAGTTTCGATTTCTACCAGCACTTCATCGCGCTTAACGGCATCGCCTGGTTTTTTGTGCCAGGTAGCGACGGTCGCATCTGCTACGGATTCAGGCAGGTCGGGAACAAGAATATCTACGCTACTCATTATGTATCCTTTAATTAATCGACGTTCAGCGCGTCATTGACCAGATCTTGTTGCTGCTTCTGGTGAACGGACATATACCCTACCGCCGGAGAGGCGGAGGCCGGGCGACCTGCATAGCGCAGGGCTGACCCAAATGGAATCACTTCACGGAAATGATGCTGGCTGCAGTACCATGCGCCCTGGTTGAGCGGCTCTTCCTGGCACCAGACAAAATCATGTACGTGAGCGTACTGTTTCAGCACTTCCTGCATCGCCTGATGCGGGAACGGATAAAGCTGTTCGATACGCACGATGGCGACATCTTTCTGATCGTTCTTGCGGCGCTGTTCCAGCAGGTCGTAATAAACCTTACCAGAACACATCACCACACGCTTCACGGCCTGCGGATCCAGCTCGTCAATTTCACCGATGGCTGGCAGGAAGGTGCCGTTCGCCAGCTCTTCCAGGCTGGAGACCGCCAGCGGGTGACGCAGCAGGGATTTCGGCGACATCACCACCAGCGGACGGCGCATACCGCGCAGCGCCTGACGACGCAGCATGTGGTACACCTGAGCCGGGGTGGACGGCACGCAGACCTGCATGTTCTGCTCGGCGCAGAGTTGCAGATAACGTTCCAGACGCGCGGAGGAGTGCTCCGGACCCTGGCCTTCATAACCGTGCGGCAGGAGCATCACCAGGCCACACATGCGGCCCCACTTCTGCTCGCCGGAGGAGATGAACTGGTCGATAACGACCTGCGCACCGTTGGCGAAGTCGCCGAACTGCGCTTCCCAGATGGTCAGGGTGCGCGGTTCCGCAGTGGCGTAGCCGTATTCGAATGCCAGGACCGCTTCTTCAGACAGCACGGAGTCCCAGACCTTGAACTGGCCCTGACCGTTATGCACGTGCTGCAGCGGAGTGTAGGTTGAACCGTTAGACTGGTTGTGAACCACTGCGTGACGGTGGAAGAAGGTCCCACGGCCCGCATCTTCACCGGACAGACGAACAGGGATCCCTTCGTCAACCAGCGTTGCGTAGGCCAGCGTTTCCGCCCCGCCCCAGTCGAACAGCTTCTCGCCTGCCGCCATGGACTGACGGTCGGCGTAGATTTTCGCCACGCGAGACTGCATCTCGATAGCGTCCGGCACGGTGCTGATGCGTTTAGCCAGCTCCTGCAGGCGCTTCATCTCAACCTTGTTCGGGTAGCTCTCATCCCACTCGTGGTTGAGGTACGGCGACCAGGTAAAGGAGTGCATGTTCATCGGACGCAGCTCTTTCACCACGCATTCACCCGCGTCCAGCGCATCGCGGTAGAGGTTGACCATTTCGGTCGCATCTTCCAGCGTCGCCACCTTGTCGCTTTCCAGCTTGTCAGCATAGATTTTGCGCGGGGTCGGGTGTTTTTTGATTTTCTGGTACATCAGCGGCTGGGTTGCACTTGGCTCATCCGCTTCGTTGTGGCCGTGACGGCGGTAGCAGAAGAGGTCAATGAACACATCGCGCTTAAAGGTATTACGGAAGTCCAGCGCCAGACGGGTCACGAAAGCCACGGCTTCCGGGTCATCCGCGTTAACGTGGAAGATCGGCGCCTGTACCATCTTACCGATGTCGGTGCAGTACGGGGTAGAACGGGCATCCAGCGGGTTAGAGGTGGTGAAGCCCACCTGGTTGTTGATCACGATGCGAACGGTACCGCCCACTTCATAACCACGCGCTTTCGACATGTTCAGGGTTTCCTGAACCACGCCCTGCCCTGTGACCGCCGCATCACCGTGAATGGTGATTGGCAGCACTTTATTGCTGCTCGGCTCGTCCAGACGATCCAGACGCGCGCGCACGGAACCGATAACCACCGGGCTGACGATTTCCAGGTGTGACGGGTTAAACGCCAGCGCCAGGTGAACCAGACCGCCTTCGGTTTCGATATCTGACGAGAAGCCCATGTGGTACTTCACGTCGCCGGTGCCGAGGTGTTCTTTATGTTTGCCCGCGAATTCGTCGAACAGGTCCTGCGGTTTTTTACCCAGCACGTTGACCAGCACGTTCAGACGACCACGGTGCGCCATGCCGAGCACCACTTCACGGGTGCCGCTCTTGCCTGCGTGGCGAATCAGCTCTTTCAGCATCGGCACCAGCGCGTCGCCGCCTTCCAGCGAGAAGCGTTTTGCGCCCGGGAACTTCGCGCCCAGATAGCGCTCAAGCCCTTCCGCTGCGGTCAGTTCGCTGAGGAAGCGTTTCTTCTCGTCGGCCGAGAAGGTCGCGTGGCCCGCTACGGATTCGATGCGCTGCTGGATCCAGCGTTTCTCTTCGGTAGAGGTAATGTGCATATATTCCGCGCCGATGGAGCCGCAGTAGGTTTGCTTGAGCGCGTCAATCAGATCGCCCAGCTTCATCGTGTCTTTGCCGATGGCAAAGGAACCTACGTTAAAGCTTTCCTGGAAATCGGCCTCGGTCAGATCGTGATACGCCGGATCGAGATCGGCCACACGGTCTTGTTTCCACAGTCCCAGCGGATCGAGATTCGCATGCTGGTGACCGCGGAAGCGATAAGCGTTGATAAGCTGCAGGACTTTAACCTGCTTCGCATTGGTGTCAGGGTCGGAAATCGCAGAAGAGTAACGTGAGGCATCCTTCGCCAGACGACGGAAATAATCACGTGTTTTGGAATGGAATTGATCCGGTTTGACCCCTGTACCAGGCAACTGCTGGAACATGGAACGCCAGTTTGCGTCCACTGAGTCAGGATCGGTTAAGAAGTCTTCATAGAGCTGTTCTATCCAGCTCTGGTTGGCACCAGAGAGGTAAGAAGAGTCCAGCCAGGCTTTCATTGCGCCGTTCTGCATCGTGATCCCTTAAGCATTTTTATGCTTACTTTCGCCGTAGAAACTACCACGCACACCGCGTGTACGTGCCGGGGTTCACCTGCGAGCTCTTTTCATTTGGCCCGCGAAGGAACCTTTAGAAACTGTCTAGACTTCAGGGCAGTTTTTAAAGGTTTCTGCAATTTATTCCCTCTCCCTTTGGGAGAGGGTTAGGGTGAGGGGAACAGCGCTCCCCTCTCACTACTTACGCACTGCGCTGCAGCAGCATCGACTTAATATGGCCGATGGCGCGCGTCGGGTTCAGCCCCTTCGGACACACACTGACGCAGTTCATGATGCTATGGCAGCGGAATACGCTGAAAGCGTCACTTAATCCTTCCAGACGGCTGTCGGTTTCGGTGTCGCGGCTGTCGATAAGGAAGCGATAGGCAGCCAGCAGACCCGCAGGGCCGATAAACTTGTCCGGGTTCCACCAGAACGACGGGCAGGACGTTGAACAGCATGCGCAGAGAATACACTCGTACAGACCATCGAGTTTTTCACGCTGCTCAGGAGACTGTAAGTGCTCGCGAGCGGGTGGATTTTGCCCATTATTCAATAAGTAAGGCTTAATCTTCTCATATTGTGCATAGAATTGCCCCATGTCTACCACCAAATCACGCACGACCGGCAGGCCTGGCAGAGGACGGATAACAATTTTCTGACCAGGACGCTGCAGCGCTGAAATTGGCGTGATGCAGGCCAGGCCGTTTTTGCCGTTCATGTTCACACCGTCAGAGCCACATACCCCTTCACGGCAGGAGCGGCGGAACGACAGCGTAGGATCTTTCTCTTTCAGCTGGATTAAGGCATCCAGCAGCATCATGTCACGACCTTCTTCCGCTTCGAGGGTGTAGTCCTGCATGCGCGGAGCGTCATCAACATCCGGGTTATAACGATAAACTGAGAATTCGAGTTTCATTATCCTGTCTCCGCATTAGTAAGTACGAATCTTCGGCGGGAACGCCGGACGCAGTTTCGGTTCCATGTTGACGTTACGACGCGTCATGGTTTCCGACTCTGGCAGATACAGGGAATGGCACAGCCAGTTTTCATCGTCACGATCCGGGAAGTCGAAGCGGCTATGGGCGCCACGGCTTTCGGTACGGAAGTTTGCCGACATCGCGGTTGCGAATGCGGTTTCCATCAGGTTATCCAGCTCCAGGCACTCAACGCGCTGGGTGTTGAACTCGCTGGAGGTGTCGTCCAGACGGGCATTTTTCAGACGCTCGCGGATCGCCTTCAGCTGCTCAAGGCCTTTGGCCATCGCATCGCCTTCGCGGAATACCGAGAAGTTGTGCTGCATGCACTCCTGCAGCGCTTTACGAATTTCCACCGGATCTTCGCCGTTACGGTTACCGTTCCAGCGGTTGAGGCGTTCAAGAGAGGCGTCGATTTCGTCGTCGGTTGCATCACGCAGCGCGCCCTGCTCGGCAATGGACTCCTGCAGATGCAGACCCACCGCACGACCAAATACCACCAGGTCCAGCAGCGAGTTGCCGCCCAGACGGTTGGCGCCGTGTACGGATACGCAGGCGATTTCGCCTACCGCGAACAGGCCAGGAATGACCACGTCTTCGCCCTGCTCGTTCACGGTCAGCGCCTGACCGGTCACTTTGGTCGGAATACCGCCCATCATATAGTGGCAGGTTGGGATAACCGGGATCGGCTCTTTCACCGGATCGACGTGCGCAAAAGTACGGGACAGTTCCAGGATGCCCGGCAGACGGGATTCCAGCACTTCTTTACCCAGATGGTCGAGCTTCAGCTTCGCGTGTGGACCCCATGGGCCATCGCAGCCGCGGCCTTCACGGATTTCGATCATGATGGAACGCGCCACCACGTCACGACCCGCCAGGTCTTTCGCATTCGGGGCATAACGCTCCATGAAGCGCTCGCCGTGTTTGTTCAGCAGGTAGCCACCTTCACCGCGGCAGCCTTCGGTGACCAGCACGCCCGCACCGGCGATACCGGTTGGGTGGAACTGCCACATCTCCATGTCCTGCACCGGTACGCCGGCGCGAATAGCCATACCGACACCGTCACCGGTGTTGATATGGGCGTTGGTGGTGGATTGGTAAATACGGCCTGCACCGCCGGTCGCCAGCACGGTCGCGCGGGCTTTGAAGTAAACCACTTCACCGGTTTCGATGCACAGTGCAGTACAGCCAACAATTGCGCCATCGGCGTTTTTCACCAGATCCAGCGCATACCACTCGGAGAAGATGGTGGTGTGGTTTTTCAGGTTCTGCTGATACAGGGTGTGCAGCAGCGCGTGACCAGTACGGTCAGCCGCCGCCGCGGTACGTGCCGCCTGCTCGCCGCCGAAGTTTTTCGACTGGCCGCCAAACGGACGCTGATAGATGGTGCCATTTTCCAGACGGGAGAACGGCAGACCCATATGGTCCAGCTCCAGAATCGCTTCCGGGCCGGTTTTACACATATATTCGATGGCATCCTGGTCGCCGATGTAATCGGAACCTTTTACCGTGTCGTACATGTGCCATTCCCAGTTATCTTCATGGGAGTTACCCAGCGCAACGGTAATACCGCCCTGCGCGGACACAGTGTGGGAACGGGTCGGGAACACTTTAGAGAGCAGCGCACAGGTCTGGCCGCTCTGGGAAATTTGCAGTGCGGCGCGCATACCTGCGCCACCCGCACCAATCACAACAGCATCAAATTCTCTGACTGGCAGTTTCATTACACACCCCACACCACAACAAATCCATAAATGACGTAAACCAGCAGCGCAACAACAATAATCAGTTGCAGCGGAAGGCGAATCGCCAGCGGTTTAACGTAATCGGTCAATACCTGCCACATGCCGATCCAGGCATGAATAAGGATGGAGAACAGGGCCAGCAGGGTGAACACTTTGGTGAAGGCCGATCCGAAGAAACCACTCCAGATTTCCCACGTCAGCGTGCCGCTGGTCGCGAAGAAACCGATCATATAGATGATGTAAAGCGTGAGAACGATGGCGGTAGCACGGACCAGAATGAAGTCATGTACGCCGTTGCGTCCTAATGCGGAGGCGTTGCTTACCATACGAGAACTCCTGCGAGAAGTGAAAGCACGACAGTGATCACAAATGAAATGTTCGCGGTACGTTTCCCGGCCTCGAACGTCTCTTCCAGATAGCCAAAGTCCATCAGCATGTGGCGTACGCCGCCAACAACGTGATAGGCCAGCGCGGTGAGAATGCCCCACATGATAAATTTCACGAAGAAGCTATTCATGATGGCCGAGGCCTGGAGGAATCCTTCAGGGGAAGAGAGGCTGGTGCCCAGTAACCACAGCAAAATACCGACCGCCACAAACGTAATCACACCAGAAACACGGTGCAGAATGGACGCTATTGCTGTTACGGGGAACCGGATCGTTTTGAGATCCAGATTGACAGGTCTTTGTTTTTTCACATTTCTTATCATGAATAACGCCCACATGCTGTTCTTATTGTTTCCTTCCTCCGGACTGCGATGCGGGTCAAGCAGCGTTCCTTTTCTATAACTGCGCGTCATGCAAAACATTGCTTCCAAATGCTAAAACGACACGTTACAACGCTGGGTGGCTCGGGATTGCAGGGTGTTCCGGAGACCTGGCGGCAGTATAGGCCGTTCACAAAATCATTACAATTAACCTACATACAGTTTGTTGGGTTTTCTCTGGAACAGTGATCAGGGTCACGATAACAACATCTTTTTAATTTTTAATCATCTGATTTGACAAATGTTAAACAATATTGTTACAAACGTCATCAGAAAAGGCATATAATGCGCAAAAGTTATGAGGTCTCTCTTTCACCTGACAAATAGTTATGTAACAGTGTGATGGTATTGACCGAAGTTATCAGGACAGTTATTAGTGATATACAGGTTTGAATAATTCGGACTGCAAAAACGCTGATTTGCTGTTGTTTCACTGATATTTCATTCGTTTACCTGCAAGGCGCCATAGCTCTGTACCCTGGTTACTCCTCGTGAGCTGAGCGGTAAGCCAAATAACAATCTGGTAACGGTGATTAACAGCTGAAGGCAAATCCGGTAAAAGCAGTCTTAAGCATAAGGCGCTAAGGAGACCGTAAATGGCTGATACAAAGGCAAAACTCACCCTAAATGGTGATGATGCTATTGAACTGGATGTGCTAAAAGGCACGCTCGGTCAGGATGTTATTGATATCCGTACGCTGGGTTCCAAAGGAGTATTTACCTTTGACCCTGGATTTACCTCTACCGCATCTTGCGAATCCAAAATCACCTACATTGACGGTGACGAAGGTATCCTGCTCCATCGCGGCTTCCCCATCGATCAGTTAGCCACCGAATCCAACTATCTGGAAGTGTGCTACATCCTGCTGAACGGCGAAAAGCCGACGCAGGCGCAGTACGATGAATTCAAAACCACCGTAACCCGTCACACCATGATCCATGAGCAGATTACCCGTCTGTTCCATGCGTTCCGTCGTGACTCTCACCCAATGGCGGTGATGTGCGGGATTACCGGTGCGCTGGCGGCGTTCTACCACGACTCACTTGACGTGAATAACCCGCGTCACCGTGATATCGCGGCGTTCCGCCTGCTGTCCAAAATGCCGACCATGGCGGCGATGTGCTACAAATACTCCATCGGCCAGCCGTTTGTGTACCCACGTAACGACCTCTCCTACGCCGGCAACTTCCTGCGCATGATGTTCTCCACACCGTGCGAAGAGTATGAAGTGAATCCGGTGCTGGAACGTGCGATGGACCGTATTTTGATCCTGCACGCTGACCACGAGCAGAACGCCTCTACCTCTACTGTCCGTACCGCAGGCTCTTCAGGCGCGAACCCGTTCGCCTGTATCGCTGCGGGCATCGCCTCCCTGTGGGGACCGGCGCACGGCGGCGCGAACGAAGCGGCGCTGAAGATGCTGGAAGAGATCAGCACCGTTGAGCACATTCCAGAGTTCGTGCGTCGCGCGAAAGACAAGAATGACTCCTTCCGCCTGATGGGCTTCGGTCACCGTGTTTACAAAAACTACGACCCGCGCGCAACCGTTATGCGTGAGACCTGCCACGAAGTGCTGAAAGAGCTGGGCACCAAAGACGATCTGCTGGAAGTGGCGATGGAGCTGGAACACATCGCGCTGAACGACCCGTACTTCATCGAGAAGAAACTCTACCCGAACGTCGATTTCTACTCTGGCATTATTCTGAAAGCGATGGGCATTCCGTCTTCCATGTTCACCGTGATCTTCGCCATGGCGCGTACCGTGGGCTGGATTGCGCACTGGAACGAAATGCACAGCGAAGGCATGAAAATCGCCCGTCCTCGTCAGCTGTACACCGGCTACGAGCAGCGTGATTTTAAGTCTGACCTGAAGCGCTAAAAAACGTTGGGTGCGGCCTGATGCCCTCACCCCGGCCCTCTCCCACAGGGAGAGGGTGAAAACCTAAAAAACGGTAACCCTTGGGTTACCGTTTTACTTTTATTTCTGGCAGTGCGGGCACCAGTAAAAGGGTCTTGAAGAGAGCATCATCCTGTCAATAATCCCGCCGCACCGTTCACACTTTTTCCCCGCCCGATGAAACACTTTGAACCGGAATAACGCCCCGTGATGCTTGTTTTCATCTACGATGCCGCGCGTATTGTACGACAGCCGCGGGATGTCCAGCAGCGCGTGGGACAGCACCTCCAGCCGTTCATCGCTCAGCTGAGAGGCTTTGTGCTGCGGCGCCAGCCCGACTTCCCAGAGAATTTCCACCCGTAGGTAGTTGCCCAGCCCGGCCAGAAAGGACTGGTCAAGGAACAGGCCGGAAAACTGCCGGTTGCGGAACGTGGGCGATAACAGTCGGGCCTTCACATCGCTCGCCGTCAGGCGCATGTCCAGCACGTCCGGCCCGACGCGCTGTAAGAACGGATGCGTCAGCAGCTGCTCCGGCGTTAACATTTCGATATCAGAGGCGCTGTAGAGCAGGATCGCCTTATCCGCCGTTTGTAACCGGACGCGCAGCACGCGCGTCGTTTGCGGTTGCTCGTCCGCATCGACGACGCGCCACACACCGTAGAGCTGGTTATGGCTATATAACGTCAGGTTATGGGAAAAATGCGTGAGCAACGCTTTGCCGCGCGTTTCAATATGGGTCACCGTCTGTCCCACCAGCTCTGTTTCAAACGGCTTAAGTTGAGGAAAGGCAAACCAGACATCGGTCAGGGGTTTGCCCTTTATCGCCGCCTCCAGGCTATCCGCCGCGCGGCGGATCTCCGGACCTTCAGGCATGTCATTGTCCTTTTATAATCAATCTGCGCTGACGAGAATGCCCTCTTCAGAGAACGCCGCCCGCAGGCGTCGCGCAAACTGGAGCGCATGCTCCCCGTCGCCGTGTAAACACACCGTATCGGCCTGAACATTTGCGGATGTTCCATCCACGGCGGTCACCCGCCCGAAGCGCACCATCGCCAGCGTCTGCGCCAGCGCTTTATTTTCGTCAGTAATCAGCGCACCGGCCTGCGTGCGCGGCACCAGGCTGCCGTCCGGCATGTATCCCCGATCGGCAAAGACTTCCTGCCGCGTCGTCAGCCCCAGCCGTTCTCCGGCACGAATAAGCTCGCTACCCGCCAGGCCAACCAGAATCAGCTGCGGATTGCAGTCCCGCACCGCGCGGGAAATCGCCTCCGCCAGCGCCGGATCTTTCGCTGCCTGGTTATAGAGCATGCCGTGCGGTTTGACGTGACGCAGCACGCCATGCTCAGCGCGCGCTATCGCCTCCAGCGCGCCGATTTGGTAGAGCACCTGAGCGTAGACCGTCTCAGGGGGCAGATCCATCGCCGTACGGCCAAAGTTCTCCCGGTCCGGGAAGCTCGGGTGAGCGCCAATCGCCACGCCGTTTTTAATGGCATTACGCACGCTCTCCAGCATGGTTTGCGCATCGCCCGCGTGAAAACCGCAGGCGATATTGACCGAGGAGACCAGGGTCATCAGTTCCGCATCGGCGCTGCTGCCCTCCCCCAGATCGGCGTTTAAATCAATCTTTACCATCAAGCCTCCACGCCAGCTGTTCGAGATAGCGCTGCCGATCCTGCCGCGCCTTTAGCGCCTCCTCCAGCGTACACTGCACAAAATGTATCGGCTGACCGAGAGGGATTTGCGCCAGATGGTAGCGATCCGCTTCGATAATGCAGGCAATACGCGGATAGCCGCCGGTAGTTTGCGCGTCGTTCATCAGTACGATGGGCTGCCCGTTGCCCGGCACCTGAATCACCCCCGGCAGCAGCCCGTGGGAAAGCAGCTCCCGGTCAGTCGTGCGGGTCAGCGGCTGCCCCTGAAGCCGGTAACCCATACGGTTACTCTGCGGGCTGATTTTCCACGGCGAACGCCAGAAAGACTCTTTCGAGGCTTCATCAAACTCCTGATATTCTGGTCCCGGCAAGGCGCGGATCACGTTCCCCCACAACAGCTGCTTCACGCCCTGCGTGGTGGTGAAATGGCGCGCTGATGGCTTAATCGCAAGACGATCGCCGTCGCGCAGCAGCCGTCCTTCATGGCCGCCCATTCCCGCTTTCTGGTCGGTGCTGGACGACCCCAACACCTCCGGCACGTCGATGCCCCCCGCCACGGCAAGATAGCTGCGCACGCCGTGCAGAGGACGCTTAAGCGTCAGACGCTGCCCGGCTTTCGCCCGCAATCGCCAGCCGGTCCACACCGCTTTGCCGTCCAGCGTCGCGTCACAGCCCGCGCCGGTTAAGGCGAACCAGGTCTCCTCACCAAATTCAATAACGCACTGACCCAGCGTAATTTCTAACGCCGCCGTGCTGCCCGCGTTGCCTACCAGCAGGTTGGCAATCTCCAGCGAAGGACGATCGAGCGCACCGCAGTAGCTCACGCCGGACTGGCGCATGCCAAAGCGTCCGGCATCCTGAACGGAGGTATAAAGCCCCGCGCGAATAAGCGTTAACATACCCCCTCCTTCTGCGGGATAAAGCGCAGGGTATCACCCGGACGCAGGAGGATCGGTGCCTCCTGCCCCGGTTTAAATAGTGGCATAGAGGTGTGCCCGATAAGCTGCCAGCCGCCCGGTGAAGTAAGCGGATAAATTCCGGTTTGTTCACCGCCAATTGCCACCGTTCCTGCGGGTACGCTCAGGCGCGGCTCAGCCCGACGCGGGGTATGCAGCCGGGGAGATAATCCGCCCAGATACGGAAAGCCCGGCTGAAAACCCAGAAACCAGACGACGTAATCCACCGAGCTGTGCAGCTCCACAACCTGCTTTACTGTTAATCCACAGTGTTCGGCCACCACGCCCAGGTCAGGGCCACCTTTGCCGCCATAGACAACCGGGATCTCAATCGTCCGCGATTCTGGCTCCAGCGCCTCGCTCTCTTCCCACCAGCGCTGCAGACGCTCAATGGCATCCAGCGCCCCGGTGTGCGGATCGCGTAGCACCACGGTGATATTATTCATACCCGGAATAGCTTCAACCACGCCGGGTAGCTCGGGCAGCCGCTGAGCCAGGCGCCAGATACGCTTTTGCGTGGCAAGCGTCACGGGAGGCTCAAGCTCCAGAACTACCGCGGTTTCACCCAGAAGATAACAACGCGCTCGCTGCACTTAACTACCTCTCATCAGGCCGGATTAGGAATATCAATAAAGGTCACATCCAGATCGGTATTTTCCGTCAGCCACTCGCTGAGGGCGCGAATACCGCCGCGCTCGGTAGCGTGGTGGCCTGCCGCGTAAAAATGCAGCCCCTGCTCGCGGGCAGAGTGAACCGTCTGCTCGGAGACTTCGCCGGTAATAAACGCATCAACACCAAAGCGCGCGGCGCTGTCGATAAAGCCCTGGCCGCCGCCGGTACACCACGCCACGCGCTTCACGGTATCCGGCCCGGTATCTCCGCACCAAAGCGGACGACGCCCCAGCCGCGCTTCGATCCACGATGCCAGCTCCAGCCCCGGTACCGGCATCGACAGTTCGCCCCACGGCACCAGCGGCTCGATTTCACCCATCACGGTAATCCCTAACAACTGTGCCAGCTGGACGTTATTTCCCAGTTCAGGATGCGCATCCAGCGGCAGATGGTAACCGTACAGGTTGATATCATTCGACAGCAGCGTTTTGAGGCGGTTGCGCTTCATGCCGCGGATAATCGGCGATTCGTTTTTCCAGAAGTAACCGTGATGGACAATCACCGCGTCGGCTTCCTGACGCACCGCCTCATCCAGCAGCGCCTGGCTTGCCGTCACGCCGGTGATGATTTTCTGCACCGTTTCGCGCCCTTCGACCTGCAGGCCATTCGGGCCATAGTCGCTAAAGGAGGCGGTATTAAGTTTTTCGTTAATCAGGCGTTCCAGTTCACTGTTTTTCATCATCATTCTCTCAAACTTTTCGGGCGGCTTCGTACGCCGCCAGCGTGGCGACGCGCGCCTGTTTATGATCGACAATCGGGCGGGGATAACCGAGCTTTACGCCCTGTTTATCCGCCCATGCCCACGGGTCATGGATCGCTTTTTCAGGAACGTTCCTGAGCGCGGGCAACCAGCGGCGAATAAAGTCGCCGTTGGCATCAAATTTTTGCCCCTGAGTGGTCGGATTAAAAATCCTGAAATAGGGTGCCGCATCAGTGCCGGTAGAGGCCGCCCACTGCCAGCCACCGTTATTCGCGGCCAGATCGCCATCGATCAGCTGAGAAATAAAATAGCGCTCTCCGATTCGCCAGTCGATAAGCAGATCTTTCACCAGGAAGCTCGCGGTAATCATTCGCAGACGATTGTGCATCCACCCGGTTTCATTTAGCTGGCGCATAGCGGCGTCCACAATCGGATAGCCCGTCTCCCCTTTTTGCCAGGCCTGTAAAAGTGCCTCATCGTGCTGCCATTTTACGCTATTGGTCCACGGAATGAACGGACGATGCTTACAGAGATTGGGATGGTACGTCATCAGATGGCGGTAGAATTCACGCCAGATAAGTTCGTTCAGCCACACCGAGCCCGCACCACCGTCCAGCGCCTGCGGCTGTTCGGCCAGAAGACGATGCAAACACTGGCGAGGAGAGAGCACGCCCAGCGCCAGGCAGGCCGATAACCGGCTTGTCCCTTCAATTGCCGGGAAATCCCTGCGCGCGTCGTATTCTCCCGCGCCCTGCTTGCAAAACTGGCGCAGCTTCGCAATAGCGGCCTTCTCACTGGCAGGGAACAGAAGTTCATCAAATGCCCGCTGGGGATAGTTGAACGTTAATTCGGGGAGATCGGTTATAGCCTCTCCTCTGGCGGCGGGCGCGGGTACACACTCCGGCAGCGCCTCTTTCAGGCGCTTAACAAAAGCATTTTTAAACGGCGTAAACACTTTATACATTTCGTGACCGCCGGTCATAACGCTGCCCGGTGCCAGCATCACGCTGTCATCAAATCCCTCACATACCACCTCTCCCAGCATTTTCTCCAGCTGGCGGTCCCGCTGCTGTTCGTTCAGTTCGTACTGGTAGTTATAAAAAAGATGCGTGACGCCGTTCTGCTGGCATATCTCCTGCAGCATATGAAGCTGCGCGGTAAAATCGCTGACCTCTTTGTAGATCAGCGGAATGCCTTTCTCGGCAAGCGAGTGCTGCAGTTCGTTCAGGTGTGATTTGAGGTAAGCCGCCTGCCGTGGAGCCATATCATGCTGCTGCCACTGCTCAGGCGTGGCGATAAATAGCGCCAGTACGCTGGCGTCATCAGAGCGGCAGGCTGCCGCGAGAGCGATGTTGTCATGTACGCGCAAATCCGCGCGAAACCAAACCAGATGGGTGGGCATAAAACTCCAGGCTATTGTCCATTATGTCCATAAGGGCATGCCGTACAAGGAAAAAGCATGCATTGAACTACTTTGCCATGAAGTGTAGACGGGATGAAATAAAAAAGGCCGCCCGGGGCGGCCTTAACGCTACTTGTCCTGCGCTATCGTGGTTAAAGCGACAAACGCATTAGGTTCATCACTCTTTACAACGAGTACGCTGGCGACAATGAACGCGATGCATATATAGCGTTTCACTATGCGGTCCCTGCTGCTAACCGCTCCACCGTTCACCACCGGTGATAAATCGGTGGACACAAGCTCTGTGTGGAGCCTGACTTACGGTTGTTGTAACACCTCTCCCGGGACCGGTGCCCATTTGCGAGATGGCGGAAAGGGACGCAGCATGGTAAACATCACGTGAGCAAAACGTAACCCATTGAACCTGATATTAAGAATATATTTAGGATTGAGGCAGTTGCTTATTCAACCAGCAAACGTATGCTTATAAGCCTCTGTGTGAGAGCTTGAAAAAACCACCCAACGGACCGCGAATCCCGAGGGACAAAAAAACCGCCATATTGTTATTGGCGGTTTTTTTATGGCTACGCGTCAGCGTTGTATCAATAGAAATCGCAGGTCGCTTTCTCTGCCTGATCCATCCACACCGGCTTCTCGCTGGTTTTCGCCCAGACGCGGTGCAGATAGCTGTAAAAACGCGCGCGATCTTTCCAGAACAGCATCACCGGCAGGGCCAGCACGCCAGCCACTACGGCGAAAGTGCGACGCATGAACACTATATGAGCCGGATACTCTTTATAAAGATCCATATTTTTCTCCCCTGTAGTTGGCCGGAAACCTTCTCCGGAAAATGTGAAATCTGTGACCTGGATAAAATAATATCGCTTTGCGTGTAATTTTACTACTCATCCGACCACTTATTTTTATTCATTTAGCGAATATTTACATTCGCGCCGTAATTAAGTTACAAAAAAGTTAATGATTTACTTATCAATAGTTAAATTGTGGGATTTGCCATTTTTATACTTTTTTTACACCCACCCTTCTGATTTTTGCGAAATCTTTGCGCCATAAATCCTACCGTTAGCACAACAACAAAAGTCACCCGGAGGTGGATTGTGAGTGCAGGTCTTATTGCCGGCATCGTGCTGGTGTTCCTGTTATTGGGTTATCTGGTCTATGCCCTGATTAACGCGGAGGCATTCTGATGGCTGCTCAGGCGTTTTTGCTTATTGCCAGCTTCTTAGTGGTATTGTTCGTTTTGGCAAGACCACTGGGCTCGGGACTGGCGCGATTGATCAACAACGTCCCCCTGCCCGGCACGGGAAGCGTTGAAAAAGGGATCTGGCGCGTACTGGGGATAGTCGATCGGGAGATGAACTGGCGTGAATATCTGATCGCCATTCTGCTGCTGAATATCGTTGGACTCATTGCGCTTTTTGCCATGCTGATGCTGCAGGGCATCCTGCCGCTGAATCCGCAACAGTTACCGGGCCTGTCCTGGCACCTGGCGCTGAACACGGCGGTCAGTTTTGTCACTAACACCAACTGGCAGTCCTATGCCGGTGAAACCACGCTGAGCTATTTCAGCCAGATGGCTGGATTAACCGTGCAGAATTTCCTCTCTGCCGCCAGCGGTATCGCGGTAATTTTCGCGCTGACGCGCGCGTTTGCACGTCAGAAAATCGGTACCCTGGGTAACGCCTGGGTGGATCTGACGCGCATTACGCTGTGGATCCTGCTGCCGATTGCGCTGCTCATCGCGCTGTTCTTTATTCAGCAGGGCACCCTGCAAAACCTGCTGCCTTACGCCCCGTATACTTCGCTTGAAGGAGCAAAACAGATCCTGCCGATGGGACCAGTGGCGTCGCAGGAAGCCATCAAGATGCTCGGCACCAACGGCGGCGGCTTCTTCAACGCCAACTCGTCGCATCCGTTTGAAAACCCTACCGCCCTGACCAATTTTGTGCAGATGCTGGCGATCTTCCTGATCCCCGCCGCGCTCTGTTTCGCCTTTGGTGATGTGGTCAACGATCGCCGTCAGGGCCGCACTCTGCTCTGGACGATGTCGCTTATCTTTGTGGTCTGCGTAGCGCTGGTGATGTGGGCTGAATGGAGCGGCAACCCCCATTTCATGCAGCTGGGGGCTGACAACAATATCAACATGGAAGGTAAAGAGAGCCGCTTTGGCATTCTCGCCAGCAGCCTGTATGCGGTGGTCACCACGGCGGCCTCGTGCGGGGCGGTAAACGCCATGCATGACTCTTTCACCGCGCTGGGCGGCATGATCCCGATGTGGCTGATGCAGATTGGCGAAGTGGTGTTTGGCGGCGTGGGCTCCGGTCTTTACGGCATGCTGCTGTTCGTGCTGCTGGCGGTGTTTATTGCCGGTCTGATGATTGGCCGCACCCCGGAATACCTCGGTAAAAAAATCGACGTTCGCGAGATGAAATTAACCGCGCTGGCGATTCTGGTCACCCCGGCGCTTGTGCTGCTCGGCACCGCGCTGGCCCTGATGACCGAAGCAGGACGTAGCGGCATCTTTAACCCGGGCATTCACGGCTTTAGCGAAGTGCTGTATGCCGTCTCCTCGGCCGCCAACAACAACGGTAGCGCCTTTGCAGGCTTAAGCGCCAACTCTCCGTTCTGGAACTGTCTGCTGGCGTTCTGCATGTTCGTGGGCCGCTTCGGGATCATTGTGCCGGTTATGGCGATTGCCGGATCGCTGGTGAATAAAAAAATCCAACCGACCACCACCGGGACGTTACCGACCCACGGCGCGCTGTTTATCGGCCTGCTGACGGGCACCGTGTTGCTGGTCGGCGCCCTGACCTTTATCCCCGCCCTCGCGTTAGGCCCGGTCGCGGAAACTCTCTCTTTACGCTGATTTTGCGGAGTATTTGTCATGAGTCGTAAACAACTGGCCCTGCTCGAACCGACGTTAGTTCGTCAGGCGCTTATGGATGCGGTCAAAAAGCTGAGCCCGCGCGTGCAATGGCACAACCCGGTGATGTTTATCGTCTGGGCCGGCAGCGTCCTGACCACCGCACTGGCGATTGCCATGGGGACGGGTCACATGCCGGGAAACGCGATGTTCACCGGGGCCATCAGCCTGTGGCTGTGGTTTACCGTGCTATTCGCCAACTTTGCCGAAGCGCTGGCGGAAGGCCGGAGTAAAGCGCAGGCCAACAGCCTGAAAGGGGTGAAAAAAACGGCGTTTGCGCGGAAATTACGTGAACCAAAATACGGCGCGCAGATGGACCACGTTCCGGCGGATGAACTACGTAAAGGTGATGTGGTGCTGGTGGAAGCTGGCGACATCATCCCGTGCGACGGAGAAGTCATTGAAGGTGGCGCATCGGTAGATGAAAGCGCCATTACCGGGGAATCCGCACCTGTGATCCGTGAATCCGGCGGTGATTTTGCCTCCGTAACGGGTGGGACGCGCATTCTTTCCGACTGGCTGGTGATCCAGTGCAGCGTCAACCCGGGCGAAACCTTCCTCGACCGGATGATCGCCATGGTGGAAGGCGCTCAGCGCCGTAAAACACCGAACGAAATTGCCCTGACCATCCTGCTGATAGCTTTGACCATCGTCTTCCTGCTGGCAACCGCGACGCTGTGGCCATTTTCCGCCTATGGCGGCACTCCGGTCACCATCACCGTGCTGGTGGCGCTGCTGGTCTGCCTGATCCCCACCACCATCGGCGGCCTGCTGTCGGCCATCGGCGTGGCCGGCATGAGCCGTATGCTCGGTGCTAACGTTATCGCCACCAGCGGGCGCGCGGTTGAAGCCGCCGGTGACGTGGATGTCTTGCTGCTGGATAAAACCGGGACCATTACCCTCGGTAACCGCCAGGCGTCGGATTTCTTACCCGCCCCGGGCGTGGATGAAAAAACGCTGGCGGATGCGGCACAGCTCTCCTCGCTTGCCGATGAAACCCCGGAAGGCCGAAGCATTGTCGTTCTCGCCAAGCAGCGCTTTAACCTGCGCCAGCGCGACGTTCAGAGCCTGCATGCCACCTTCGTGCCGTTTACGGCGCAAACCCGAATGAGCGGGATTAACATTCAGGATCGCATGATCCGTAAAGGCTCTGTTGACGCCATCCGTCGCCACATTGAGGCCAACAATGGCCACTTCCCGCCTGAAGTGGACAACCTGGTCGAAAGCGTAGCCCGTCAGGGGGCCACGCCGCTGGTGGTGGCAGAAGGCGCGAACGTGCTGGGCGTAATTGCCCTGAAAGATATCGTCAAAGGCGGCATTAAAGAGCGCTTTGCCCAGCTGCGTAAAATGGGCATTAAAACGGTGATGATCACCGGGGATAACCGTCTTACCGCCGCGGCGATTGCCGCCGAAGCGGGCGTGGATGATTTCCTTTCCGAAGCCACGCCGGAAGCGAAACTGGCGTTGATTCGTCAGTATCAGGCGGAAGGTCGTCTGGTGGCGATGACGGGCGACGGTACCAACGATGCCCCAGCCCTGGCGCAGGCCGACGTGGCGGTGGCGATGAACTCCGGTACCCAGGCGGCAAAAGAGGCGGGCAACATGGTCGACCTCGACTCTAACCCGACCAAGCTGATTGAGGTGGTGCACATCGGCAAACAGATGCTGATGACGCGCGGTTCGCTGACCACCTTCAGTATCGCCAACGACGTGGCGAAGTATTTTGCCATTATCCCGGCGGCCTTTGCGGCCACCTATCCGCAGCTCAATGCGCTGAACGTGATGCACCTGCACTCTCCGGCATCGGCCATTCTGAGCGCGGTGATTTTCAACGCCCTGATCATTGTCTTTCTTATTCCGCTGGCGCTGAAGGGCGTGAGCTATAAGCCGCTGACCGCCGCCGCCATGCTGCGCCGCAACCTGTGGATTTACGGCCTGGGCGGGCTGGTAGTGCCTTTCATCGGTATCAAGGCTATCGACCTGCTGTTGACCCTGTTCGGGCTGGTTTAAAAGGTGAATCAAATGACGATGTTACGCCCCGCTATACTTTTGTTTATTCTGCTGTCTCTCATTACCGGCGGGCTGTACCCGCTGGTAACCACCGCGCTGGGCCAGTGGTGGTTTAAGGATCAGGCCAACGGCTCGCTGATTATACAAAACGGCGAAAACCGCGGTTCACGCCTGATTGGTCAGAACTTTACGGATGCTCGCTACTTCCAGGGACGCCCTTCCGCCACTGCCGAAAGCCCGTATAATCCGATGGCATCCGGCGGCAGTAACCTGGCGGGCAGCAACCCGGAGCTGGACAAAGCCGTCGCTGAACGCGTGGCAACCCTGCGTGCCGCCAATCCTCAGGCCAGCCGCGAGGTGCCCGTAGAGCTGGTGACCGCCTCGGCCAGCGGGCTGGACTACAGCCTGACGCCGGCAGCGGTGGCCTGGCAGATCCCGCGCGTCGCCGCCGCCCGTCAGTTGACCGTCGAACAGGTGAGCAAGCTGGTGGCAGAGCACACGCAAAAGCCGCTGGTCAGCTTCATCGGCATGCCCGTGGTAAATATTGTTGAGCTGAATCTGGCGCTGG
This sequence comes from Enterobacter cloacae complex sp. P17RS, assembly GCF_014895885.1. NCBI lineage: Bacteria > Pseudomonadati > Pseudomonadota > Gammaproteobacteria > Enterobacterales > Enterobacteriaceae > Enterobacter > Enterobacter cloacae complex sp. P17RS. The sequence continues at coordinate 25,258 of NZ_JADBQK010000004.1, read as the reverse complement.
ACGCGCTAAGGAAAAACTAAATGACCGACGAGCCCATGCGCCCGGATCCGGACAGGCTGCTTGAACAGACGGCTGAAGCCCATCGCGGCAAACTGAAAATTTTCTTTGGCGCCTGCGCGGGCGTCGGGAAAACCTTCGCCATGCTGACGGAAGCCCAGCGGCTTCGGGCGCAGGGGCTCGATATTCTGATCGGCGTGGTCGAAACCCACGGACGCAAAGAGACGGCGTCGCTGCTGAAGGGGCTGGCTACCCAGCCGCCCCGCCGCATCAGCCACCGTGGTCGTTTAGTTACGGAGTTTGATATTGATGCCGCTCTCGCCCGCCGTCCCGCCCTTATCCTGATGGACGAACTGGCGCATAGCAATGCGCCAGGCTCACGCCATCCCAAACGCTGGCAGGATGTTGAAGAGCTGCTCGAGGCCGGCATTGATGTGTTCACAACGGTTAACGTTCAGCATCTTGAAAGCCTGAACGACGTAGTCAGCGGCGTGACCGGCATTCAGGTGCGCGAGACGGTGCCCGACCCGTTCTTTGATTCTGCCGATGAGGTGGTACTGGTTGACCTGCCTCCTGACGATTTGCGCCAGCGCCTGCACGAAGGCAAGGTTTATATTGCCGGCCAGGCCGAGCGCGCCATCGAACATTTCTTCCGCAAAGGTAACCTGATTGCCCTGCGCGAGCTGGCCCTGCGTCGTACTGCCGATCGCGTTGACGATCAGATGCGCGCCTGGCGTGACCTGCAAGGACAGGAGCGCGTCTGGCACACGCGGGATGCTATTCTGCTGTGCGTGGGCCACGGCAGCGGCAATGAAAAACTGGTCCGCACCGCTGCGCGCCTGGCGGCCAAATTTGGCAGCGTCTGGCATGCGGTGTATGTCGAAACGCCGCAGCTGCACGCTCTGCCCGAAAACCAGCGCCGCGCGATCCTGAGCTCGCTGCGCCTGGCGCAGGAGCTGGGTGCCGAAACCGCTACCCTTTCCGATCCGCAGGAAGATAAAGCCATTCTGCGCTACGCGCGCGAGCATAACCTGGGGAAAATTGTCATTGGCCGCCGCCAGCATCGCCGCTGGTTTAGCCGCGAATCCTTTGCCGACAAACTGGCCCGCCGCGCGCCGGATCTGGACCTGGTGATCGTGGCGCTGGATGATAAACCTGCTCCCCTCCCCAGCCGCGCGCCGGACAGCCGGGCCTTCAGCGAGAAATGGCGCATTCAGCTCCGCGGCTGTTTTGTCGCCGTCGTGCTCTGCGCCCTGATCACTATAATCGCCAGCAAATGGCTGATTGCCTTCGACGCGGCCAACCTGGTGATGATCTACCTGCTGGGCGTGGTAGTGGTGGCGCTCTTTTACGGACGCTGGCCGTCGGTACTGGCGACGGTTATTAACGTCATCAGCTTCGATCTGTTCTTTATTGCCCCACGCGGAACGCTCGCCGTCTCGGACGTACAGTACATCCTCACCTTCGCCGTGATGCTTACCGTCGGGCTGGTGATAGGGAACTTAACGGCTGGCGTGCGCTACCAGGCGCGTATCGCCCGCTATCGCGAACAGCGCACGCGGCATCTTTATGAGATGTCGAAATCGCTGGCGGTAGGCCGCACGCCGCTGGATATTGTGCAGACCAGCGAGCAGTTTATTCGCTCGACCTTTCATGCCAGCAACCTGATTTTACTCCCGGACGATCACGGCAAGCTGCGCCCGCTGACGTCGGCCTCGGGCATGACGCCCTGGGACGAAGCCATCGCCCGCTGGAGCTTTGATAAAGGGCTACCGGCGGGTGCAGGAACCGACACCCTGCCCGGCGTGCCCTATCAAATTCTGCCCCTGCGCAGCGCCGATAAAAACCTGGGGCTGGTTATCGTGGAGCCCTCTAATCTGCGCCAGCTGATGATCCCCGAACAGCAGCGACTGCTGGAGACCTTTACGCTGCTGGTTGCCAGCGCGCTGGAACGGCTGGCCCTCACCGCCAGCGAAGAGCAGGCCCGGCTGGCAAGCGAGCGCGAAAGCATTCGTAACTCGCTGCTGGCGGCGCTATCACACGACCTGCGCACACCTCTTACCGTCCTGTTTGGCCAGTCGGAAATCCTGACGCTGGACCTGGCAGCGGAAGGTTCAAAACACGCCATGCAGGCCAGCGAAATCCGTCAGCACGTGCTCAATACCACGCGTCTGGTGAATAACCTGCTCGATATGGCGCGGATCCAGTCAGGCGGTTTTAACCTCAAAAAAGAGTGGCTTACGCTTGAAGAGGTGGTGGGCAGCGCGCTGAAAATGCTCGAACCCGGCCTCGGTGGGCGGCATATTGCGCTGAACATGCCCGAGCCCCTGACGTTAATTCACGTCGACGGTCCGCTGTTTGAACGAGTGTTAATTAATCTGCTGGAAAACGCCGGCAAATATGCGGGTCCCAGCGCCCGGATTGGTGTGGATGCGACGGTGGACGACGACACGCTTCGTCTTGACGTCTGGGATACCGGGCCGGGCATTCCTGCCGGACAGGAGATGGCTATTTTCGAAAAATTCGCACGCGGCAATAAGGAGTCTGCCATCCCGGGCGTGGGGCTGGGGCTGGCGATTTGTCAGGCAATAATTGATGTTCATGGCGGAACCATTTTCGCGGAGAATCGTCCGGAAGGCGGCGCGCGTTTTTGTGTTACACTTCCTCTGGAAACCCCGCCGGAACTGAATGAATTACCAGAGGATTTGTGATCAACGTTCTGATTGTTGAAGATGAGATCGCCATTAGCCGGTTTCTGCGCGCAGCGCTGGAAGGCGATGGTCTGCGCGTTCATGATGCGGGTACGCTTCAGCGGGGGTTAATTGAAGCCGCAACCCGCAAGCCGGACCTGGTGATCCTCGATCTTGGCCTGCCGGACGGTGACGGCATCGATTTTATCCGCGAGGTACGTCAGTGGAGCCAGATGCCGATTCTGGTGCTCTCCGCCCGTACTGAAGAGACGGATAAAATCGCCGCGCTGGATGCCGGGGCGGACGACTATCTGATAAAACCTTTTGGTATCGGCGAGCTACAGGCTCGCCTGCGCGTGGCCCTGCGCCGCCACAGCGCAACCACGCCTGCTGACCCAACCTACACGTTTGGGGATATCCGGGTTGATCTGGCCGCGCGGCGTATTGTGCGCGGTGAAGAAGAAATCCATCTCACGCCAATCGAGTTTCGCCTGCTCGCCGTGCTGCTTAATAATCACGGCAAGGTTCTTACCCAGCGCCAGCTGTTAAGTCAGGTGTGGGGACCCAACGCGGTGGAGCATAGTCACTATTTACGCATATATATGGGACATCTTCGCCAGAAACTTGAAGTTGACCCCGCGCGCCCCCGTCATTTATTAACTGAAACCGGTATCGGTTATCGGTTTATGCTTTGAATAACTATTCAATTTATTTTTAAATAAAAACGAAACCTCTCAGAAAATATTTCACAAATATCCCAACCGTTATTTTTTTGATTATTTACGCTCGCATCAAACATTCACAACACAATCTATTAACGTGACACTAACAATTCAGAATTTTGATCTGCATTATTCATCAAAAACGACTAATTATTTCTGAAATGATCGGTTAATGGTGATCTGCTTCACGGTTAATCGCCTTTGCCTGGATAAAATGACCATGCTTTCAATTACTGAAAGGAAAATGAAACATGGAAAACAACAATCGCTTAATGCCCCATATAAGGCGGACAACGCATATTATGATGTTTGCCCACCGAAACTGCTTTGACTTTCATCTCTTTAATGCCCGGTAGTCCTTCGACTTCTGGCGCACTCGCTTACAGGTTATCCTGAAACACCTTAACTTACAGGCAATTGCCTGTGAACTCGTGCGCTCATTCATCTTGATTCAGACTAATCCGCACCGGGCGAACTGAATTTCAATCATCAAAAAAGCAATTCACTGATTTTAATCAGCGGCTACCCATTGCTTTTTTTCCGGAAAATTATCGATTTCTTTCTTGCAAGAAATCGAGGGACGCTTATTACCTAAAATAAAGAGAGAAAGATGAAAAATTTAAAAATCGCAGCCAGCCGTGCATGTCCGGACTGCTTTACTACCCAGCGTGAAGTGGTGGATGTCCGCGCTTCTGATTATATTGATGTTGCAGCCATTGTTCTGGCGGTCACGGATATTGCCAGCGGTATCCTGGAAGAAATAGAAGCTACCGGTTTTGGCATTCCCGTATTTGTGGCGACGCACAAAGAAGAGATCATCCCGACAGATTATTTATCGCGCATTCACGGCGTATTTGAGCATTCAGACACCAGCAAAGACTTTTATGGACGCCAGCTGGAAGCGGCCGCGCAGAAGTATGAAACCCAGCTGCGCCCGCCGTTTTTCCGCGCCCTTGTCGACTACGTGAAGCAGGGCAACAGCGCGTTTGACTGCCCGGGGCATCAGGGCGGGCAGTTTTTCCGCCGTCATCCTGCCGGCAATCAGTTTGTCGATTTCTTTGGCGAGACGTTGTTCCGCTCCGATCTGTGCAACGCCGACGTGGCGATGGGGGATCTGCTGATCCACGAAGGCGCACCGTGCATTGCCCAGCAGCATGCGGCAAAAGTCTTTAACGCCGATAAGACCTACTTCGTGCTGAATGGCACCTCGTCGTCCAACAAAGTGGTGCTTAACGCCCTGCTCACCCCAGGCGATCTGGTGCTGTTCGACCGTAATAACCACAAGTCTAACCACCACGGTGCCCTCCTCCAGGCTGGCGCAACGCCGGTCTATCTGGAAACCGCGCGCAACCCGTACGGCTTTATCGGCGGCATTGACGCGCACTGCTTTGAGGAGAGCTACCTGCGTGAACGGGTGGCAGAGGTGGCGCCTGGCCGTGCACGCGATGCGCGTCCGTTCCGTCTGGCGGTGATCCAGCTGGGCACCTACGATGGCACCATCTACAACGCCCGTCAGGTGGTAGATAAGATTGGGCACCTGTGTGATTACATCCTGTTTGACTCGGCCTGGGTGGGTTACGAGCAGTTTATTCCGATGATGGCCGACTGCTCGCCGCTGCTGCTGGAGCTGAACGAGAACGATCCGGGGATCCTGGTCACCCAGTCCGTGCATAAACAGCAGGCTGGCTTCTCGCAGACCTCGCAAATTCACAAGAAGGACAGCCACATCAAAGGCCAGCAGCGCTATGTTCCACATAAGCGGCTCAACAATGCCTTTATGATGCACGCCTCCACCAGCCCGTTTTATCCGCTGTTTGCCGCGCTGGACATTAACGCCCGCATGCATGAGGGGCAAAGCGGCCTCAACATGTGGATGGACTGCGTGGTGACGGGCATTGAGGCGCGCAAGCTGATCCTGGAGAACTGCCGATTTATTCGTCCATTTGTGCCCGAGACGGTGGATGGCCGCGCGTGGGAAAGCTGGGACACGGCAGAGATTGCAACCGATCTGCGCTTCTTCCATTTCGTACCGGGTGAACGCTGGCACGCCTTTGAAGGCTACGCTGAGCATCAGTATTTTATCGACCCGTGCAAGCTGCTGCTGACCACGCCGGGCATTAACACCCGCACCGGGGAGTATGACGACTTCGGTGTGCCCGCCACCATTCTCGCCAACTTCCTGCGTGAAAACGGCATCGTGCCGGAAAAATGCGATCTCAACTCGATCCTGTTCCTGCTCACCCCTGCGGAGGACATGGGCAAGCTGCAGCAGCTGGTCGCCCAGCTGGTGCGCTTCGAAAAACTGCTTGAGAGCGATGTGCCGCTGAAAGACGTCCTGCCCTCCCTCTACAAACAGCATCCGGAACGTTACGCGGGTTACACCCTGCGCCAGATCTGCCAGGAGATGCACGACCTGTACGCCCGTCACAACGTGAAGCAGCTGCAAAAAGAGATGTTCCGCAAGTCTCACTTCCCGCGGGTGATGATGAACCCGCAGGACGCGAACTACGCCTACCTGCGCGGAGAAGTGGAGCTGGTCTCCCTGCGCGACGCGGAAGGCCGCATCGCCGCCGAAGGCGCTCTCCCTTACCCACCGGGGGTACTGTGCGTGGTTCCAGGGGAAGTCTGGGGCGGTTCCGTGCTGCGCTACTTTGCCGCGCTGGAAGAAGGCATCAACCTGCTGCCGGGCTTCGCACCGGAGCTGCAGGGCGTGTACGTCGAGGAGTGTGACGGTCGCAAACAGGTTCGCTGCTACGTCATCAAACAATCCGCTGCTCAGCCATCGCTGCTGAAAGGAGAAAAATTATGAGCAAGTCCAATAAGATGGGCGTGGTGCAGCTGACTATCCTCACCATGGTTAACATGATGGGCTCCGGGATTATCATGCTGCCCACCAAGCTTGCCGAAGTGGGGACCATCTCTATCATCTCCTGGCTGGTGACGGCTGTCGGCTCGATGGCGCTGGCGTGGGCGTTTGCCAAGTGCGGGATGTTCAGCCGCAAGTCAGGCGGCATGGGCGGCTATGCCGAGTACGCCTTCGGCAAGTCCGGCAACTTTATGGCGAACTATACCTATGGGGTGTCGCTGCTGATCGCCAACGTGGCGATTGCCATCTCCGCCGTGGGCTACGGTACGGAGCTGTTTGGCGCGACGCTCAGCCCGGTGCAAATTGGGCTGGCGACGATCGGCGTGCTGTGGATCTGTACCGTCGCCAACTTTGGCGGCGCGCGCATCACCGGACAGCTCAGCAGCATTACCGTCTGGGGCGTGATCATCCCGGTGGTCGGTCTGTGCATCATCGGCTGGTTCTGGTTTAGCCCGACGCTGTACGCCAACTCCTGGAACCCGCACCATGTGCCGTTCTTCACCGCCGTGGGCTCGTCTATCGCCATGACGCTCTGGGCTTTCCTGGGCCTGGAATCCGCCTGCGCAAATGCGGAAGTGGTGGAAAACCCGGAGAAGAACGTGCCGATTGCGGTTCTCGGCGGGACGCTGGGCGCGGCGGTGATCTATATCGTTTCAACCAACGTGATAGCGGGGATCGTGCCAAACATGGATCTGGCTAACTCCACGGCACCGTTCGGACTGGCCTTTGCGCAGATGTTCACCCCGGAAGTCGGGAAAGTGATCATGGGGTTGATGGTGATGTCCTGCTGCGGATCGCTGCTTGGCTGGCAGTTCACCATTGCACAGGTTTTTAAATCTTCGGCAGATGAAGGATATTTCCCGAAAATCTTCTCCCGCGTGACCAAAGCCGATGCGCCGGTGCAGGGGATGCTGGCAATTGTCATCTTCCAGAGCGGATTATCGCTAATGACCATCAGCCCGTCGCTGAACAGCCAGTTCAACGTGCTGGTCAACCTGGCGGTGGTGACGAACATCATCCCGTATATTCTGTCGATGGCGGCGCTGGCGATCATTCAGAAGGTGGCGAAGGTGGATCCGCACAAAGCGCGAGTAGCGAATATCGTGGCGCTGGTTGGGGCGATATACAGCTTCTATGCGCTCTACTCGTCCGGCCAGGAGGCGATGCTGTACGGGGCGATAGTGACCTTCATGGGCTGGACGCTGTACGGTCTGGTGTCGCCGAGATTTGAATTGAAGAACAAACATAGCTAAAAAAAAGCCCGGTGGCGCTAACGCTTACCGGGCCTACGATCGCTGTTGTATGCCGGGCAAACGCAGTGCCGCCCGGCATACAAACCGCAGTTATGCGTTTTTCAGCACTTCGCTGACAATCTCTACCGCTTCTTTCTCAATCTGCTGGCGATGCTCAGCGCCGAGGAAGCTTTCGCAATAGATCTTGTACGCATCTTCCGTACCGGACGGACGCGCGGCGAACCAGCCATTTTCGGTCATCACTTTCAGGCCGCCGATAGACGCACCGTTACCGGGTGCCGCCGTCAGACGCGCGGTGATCGGATCGCCTGCCAGGGTGCTTGCGCTGACCATCTCCGGAGAGAGTTTGGACAAAGCCGCTTTTTGCGCAGAGGTCGCGCCAGCCTGAATACGGTTATAGCTTGGTGCACCAAAGCGTGCAGCCAGCTCGTTGTAGTGTTCCTGCGGATTCTTGCCGGTAACCGCGGTAATCTCCGCCGCCAGCAGGCACATGATGATGCCGTCTTTATCGGTTGACCACGGGGTGCCGTCGAAACGCAGGAAGGACGCGCCTGCGCTCTCTTCGCCGCCGAAGCCAAAGCTGCCGTCGTGCAGACCGTCAACGAACCACTTGAAGCCTACCGGCACTTCCACCAGCTTGCGGCCCAGCGCGTCCACCACGCGGTCGATCATCGCAGAAGAGACCAGCGTTTTACCGACAGCCACCTCTTTGCCCCACTGCGGACGGTGCTGGAACAGGTAGTTGATCGCAACAGCCAGATAGTGGTTCGGATTCATCAGCCCGGCAGGGGTGACGATGCCGTGACGGTCATAGTCCGGGTCGTTAGCAAACGCCAGGTCGAATTTATCGCGCAGCGCCAGCAGGCCCGCCATCGCGCATTCGGAGGAGCAGTCCATACGGATCGCGCCGTCTTTGTCCAGGTGCATAAAGCGGAAGGTCTGATCGACGTGATCGTTCACGATGGTCAGATCCAGCTTGTAGTGCTCGGCGATGCGCTTCCAGTACTCAATACCGGAGCCGCCCAGCGGATCCACGCCCAGCTTCAGGCCAGCTTTCTGAATCGCCGCCATATCGACGATATCCGCCAGCCCTTCCACAAACGGCTGAACCAGATCCTGCTCTTTCACGTGGCCGGAGGCCATCGCCTCATCAAGAGAAATACGTTTAACGCCTTTCAGACCGTCGGCCAGCAGCGCGTTTGCACGATCTTCCACCACTTTGGTGACGTTAGTGTCAGCCGGGCCGCCGTTAGGCGGGTTGTATTTGATACCACCGTCTTCCGGCGGGTTGTGGGATGGCGTGATGACGATACCGTCAGCCTGCGCGCCACCTTTTTTGTTGTGCACAAGGATCGCGTTTGATACCGCCGGTGTTGGAGTAAACCCATTGTTCTCCTGAACAATCACGTCCACACCGTTCGCCGCCAGCACTTCCAGCACGGAAATAAACGCCGGTTCAGACAGCGCATGGGTATCTTTGCCCACGTAGCACGGACCGGTAACGCCGTTTTTAGCGCGCTCTTCCGCAATGGCCTGAGCAATGGCCAGAATGTGCGGTTCGTTAAAGCTGTGGCGCGCCGCGCTGCCGCGGTGACCAGATGTACCAAACTTCACTGCGTGTTCTGCGTTGCCCACGACCGGTTTCAGCACGTAATACTGCGCGGTCAGCTGAGCGACGTTAATCAAATCGCTTTGTTGTGCAGGTTGGCCTGCACGGCTGTGATTTGCCATTACCGGGTCCTTATGATGCAAGGGTTAAATTGTACCGCAAACCTTTTCAATCAATTCCGCCGGGAACTGCATGGACTGCATGATGTGTTCAATCATGCTGCACTTGCGGCCCGTATTGGTATTGGTGATCACCCAGTACGGAGTGCCAGGGACATGTTTAGGTTTGGTTTGATTGCCATTTTGCAGCAGCGTCTGCTCGTCGCCCGCGAAATAGACGCGGGTACGGCCGTGCAGCGACTCGGTCGCTTCAGCAAACGCTTTGTTATCCAGGGAGTAAAGTGTAGACAGCACCAGCATAAAACGGTTAACCGCCTTTTTCTGCTCCGCATATTCGTCGGAGAGCAGCAGTTCGCGCATCGCGCGCACTTTATCTTTTACCGGCGTCACGGCAGGTTTTGCTTGTGCAGCAACGCTCGGCTGAGACACGACATCTTTGGTAACTGGGGTGGCAGGCTGTGAAGCGGCGGAAATTTTAAGCATGCGCCGTAAAATGTCGGACGCGCTCTCCCCGATATGCCGCGTCTGGCTGGCAATATACTGATAGAGTTCGTCATCAACTTCGATTGTTTTCATCTTAATCCAGTGCGATATCTTATCTGAATACAAGTCATTGGGATTATAAGGTCAAATCCCAACAGCGGATAGCGTCAAACCAGGTTGGCGGCAAAAGTCAGATTAAACTGGAACCTTGCAGCCGGGCGGCAGAATGGTCAACATGATACCCTAACCTGACATACGTAAAAAAAGAACTTTGCCATGAAATTGAATACCCGAGCGCAAACTGCACAATCGCCGAACAATAATTCCCCCATCGTGCTGGTTCATGGACTTTTTGGCAGCCTGGATAACCTGGGCGTGCTGGCCCGCGATTTGGTTACCGATCACGATATTTTACAGGTCGATATGCGCAACCACGGGCTTTCCGGCCGCTCAGACGAGATGACCTATGCGGCAATGGCGCACGATCTGCTGGATACGCTGGACGCGCACAACCTGCAGAAGGTGACCCTCATCGGGCATTCAATGGGCGGTAAAGCGGTTATGGCGCTCACCGCGCTGGCGCCAGAGCGAATTTCCGGGCTTGTCGTGATTGACGTTGCGCCTGTGGATTACGACGTTCGCCGTCACGATGAGATTTTCGCGGCGATCAATGCCGTAACCGAAGCTGGCGTTTCCACTCGTCAGCAGGCTGCAGCGGTTATGCGTGAGCATCTTGATGAAGAAGGCGTGGTGCAGTTCCTTTTGAAGTCGTTTGTTGACGGGCAGTGGCGTTTTAACGTGCCGGTGCTGTGGGACCAGTACAACAATATCGTGGGCTGGGAAACCGTTCCCGCCTGGCCGCATCCTGCCCTCTTTATTCGCGGCGGTAACTCTCCTTATATTACCGACGCGTACCGCGACACGCTGCTGGCACAATTCCCGCAGGCGCGCGCCCACGTCATTGCCGGTGCCGGACACTGGGTGCATGCGGAAAAACCGGATGCTGTACTGCGCGCCATTCGCCGCTATCTCGCTGATACTGCAAATTGATTAAAAAGAGAGCGACTGGAAGATGACGGGCTTCCAGTCGTTGGCGTGCCGTTTTTGGTGATGTATGATGGCGCGCTTATCGCCCGGGCTTTAGCAGGGCGGCGTGTTTCCCCCGAAGTCTCATAATCATGGCCAAAGAACAAACGGACCGTACGACACTAGATCTGTTCGCGAATGAGCGTCGACCGGGACGACCGAAAACGAATCCGCTTTCGCGCGATGAACAGCTGCGTATCAATAAACGCAATCAGCTTAAACGCGATAAAAATCGTGGGCTTAAGCGTGTCGAACTGAAGCTCAACGCCGACGCGGTCGATGCGCTTAACGAGCTGGCAGAGGCGCGTAATATCAGCCGCAGCGAGCTTATTGAAGAGATGCTCATCGCCCAACTTGAGACGCTGCGCAGCCAGGCATAAGTCTGAAAAACCCCTTTATCGCCCTTTTCATGTAGCACAGAGTGCAGTCCTGCGCGATAGCGGTTTCCGCAGGGTTGCCAGTTCTGCTATTATTGCCCTTATCCGTGGCCGAATTGCGCCACCATACCATTAAGTTTCAAGAGGTTATTTTACTCATGGCAATCATCGGCATTTTCTTCGGCAGTGATACCGGCAATACCGAAAATATCGCAAAAAACATTCAGAAACAGCTCGGTAAAGACGTTGCTGATGTGCATGACATCGCCAAGAGCAGCAAAGAAGATCTCGAGGGCTATGACATTCTGCTGCTGGGTATTCCAACCTGGTACTATGGTGAAGCCCAGTGCGACTGGGACGATTTCTTCCCGACGCTGGAAGAGGTGGACTTCAACGGCAAGCTGGTTGCCCTGTTCGGTTGTGGCGATCAGGAAGATTACGCCGAGTACTTCTGTGATGCGCTGGGGACGATTCGCGACATCATTGAGCCTAATGGCGCGGTTATTGTGGGCCACTGGCCGACTGCCGGTTACCACTTCGAAGCCTCTAAAGGCCTGGCCGATGACGATCATTTTGTCGGACTTGCCATTGACGAAGACCGTCAGCCAGAACTGACCGCAGAGCGTGTAGAGAAGTGGGTTAAACAGATCCGCGAAGAACTGCATCTGGACGATATTCTCAACGCCTGATTTTTTACGGCGCAACGCGGGTTGCGCCCCTTTTCCAGGTAAAACCGATTAAATTAATTGCTACAAACTTTTAACTTTTTCGCCCAGACCTGTACAATGTCTCCCTGGCAAAATGTGGTTTCCATTGAGCAAGTTTGTAGGTGATACCACGTTTTTATAAGCATACTTTGCCTGAGACTTGCAGTTTTCATTTAGGCATGGCAGTTCTATAATGAGACGCATTATCCCAGGTGCATTTTCTGTCACTTCCCAGAGAAGTGAATCGTTTAGCAACAGGACAGATTCCGCATGACTGACAACAATACCGCATTAAAGAAGGCTGGCCTGAAAGTAACGCTTCCTCGGTTAAAAATCCTGGAAGTGCTTCAGGGTCCAGACAATCACCATGTCAGTGCGGAAGACCTTTATAAACGTCTTATCGACATGGGTGAAGAGATTGGGCTGGCCACTGTATATCGCGTGCTGAACCAGTTTGATGACGCGGGCATTGTTACCCGTCATAATTTCGAAGGCGGTAAATCTGTATTCGAACTGACCCAGCAGCATCACCACGATCACCTGATCTGCCTCGATTGCGGCAAGGTCATTGAATTTAGCGATGATTCCATCGAAGCGCGTCAGCGTGAAATCGCAGCTCGTCATGGCATTCGCCTGACCAACCACAGCCTGTACCTTTACGGTCACTGCGCTGAAGGGGATTGCCGCGAGAATGAACACGCTCACGACACAAAATAAGTTAGCGTTCATACTCTGAGCCAGCCGTAAGGTTGGCTTTTTTTTGCATTAAAAAAGCCCGGTAAGCAAAGTGCCACCGGGCGTAGAGCAACTTATTTGTTGTTATTGCGTATCTCGTTCCAGATTTTATCGCAACGCTTCGCCACTTCCTGATCGTTACCGGTTTTACGTGCCTGGATGCAGGCCTGATAATCCATCACGCGAACATTCTCCTGCGTCGCGAACGCCTCATGCGCTTTCTCTTTCTTTAACACATTTAGCACGCTCTGGCAGGCTTCAATTTTCTCAGGCGATCCTTCCGCGGTATTAATACAGGCGCTATACGCCTCCTTCAGACGGGCGTCCTCTTTCGGTGCCTGAGTCTGAACACACGCCACCAGCCCTGATGCCATCAGCGCGACGATTACGATTTTTTTCATCATATGCAGTCTCCAGATCGGCGGGACTCAGCCCGCCGGTGTGCTCATCAGAAGATGGTGAATGGGGCAATAACCATGAATTTGACGTCACGTTCATCCTGGAAGATGTTGCCGTAACCGCCCGCATAGCTTGGGATATCGGAGTGGTTGTCATACTGCGTAAAGTGCAGCTTGAACATCGTGCCTTTCGCGCGGCCATCCTGCAGGGTGTAGATAGCATCCAGGCTGTAGGAGGACTCTTTCAGGCGATAATTTGGATCGTAGTACGCATCCGGCGTCGCCATGTCTGCTGGTTTTGCATCCCAGGCGTAAGCGTAAGAAGCGCCCACCGCCCAGCCCGGCAGGTTCCAGTTTTTCAGGTCATACATGGCGCCGAAGAAGACCGCTTTCTCGCCGTCGGCGTTGAAGTCTGAGCGGTTATCCCACCAGATATCCAGACGACCGTTGGATGAGGCATAGGTCGGCGTCATACGCTGCAGGAAGTAGCCCTGCTGCCCTTCCGCCTTCACCCATGTCCCTTCCAGGCGCAAATCAACCTGGCCGACCTTGTAGCCAAAGGTTAACGCCTGCAGCCACGCGGTACCGTTATAAATGTCATTTACGCTGCCATCGCTGACCTTATCGCGCGTACCGTAGAACTGGTAGCTGGTGCTCAGCGGACTACCGGCGATATCAAATTTGTAGCTGGCTTTAGCAAAATACTGATCGATATAGCCTTCCGCCTGACCAAATGCGGCTTCCAGAACCAGATCGTTTTTGAAGTCGTACTTCGCGCCCAGCGAGTGGAGGTAATCGACTTTGGTTTTCTTATCGTTCTGGTAGAACTTGTCCATCTCAATGTGCCACGGCGCTTTGTACTCGTTGGTCCACATATAGGAGAAGCTCAACGCACCTGCATCACCGTAGTCAAAGTTAGCCCCGGCTTCTGCCCCCTGATAGGTACCAGGCATAAAGCTCCAGTGCGGCGCTAACAGCGTCTGGCCGGTTGGCTGAATATAGCCCCCACGCGCCCATACCGGGCCGTATTTGAATTTCGCTGCGGCCTTATAAAGGCTGATGCCGCTTTTATCCCCTGACCAGTCTTCGTCATAGGCTTTATTGCTGGAGGAGAAGGCAATTTCGTTCGGGTGGCCGCTGTCGCCATTTTCAGCCATTTCAATCGCCGTAAACGCGGCAATATCCAGACCGAACATATCGGCGGCGTAGCCTGACTGGAAGTCCAGGTTGGCGTTCCAGGTGGAGTGTGAGAGGTTGGTTTTGTATTTATCTTCTGTGACATCTTTACGGTCACGTTCACGCTGCCAGTAATAAATACCGCCAGTGAGGGTAGAATCTTCGATGAAACCTGCTGCTTTTGCCTCTGGTGTCACCACCAGGCCCGACATTGCTGTCACACCGGCAATAGCCAGCGCCAGCGCACTACGTTTGCCACTGAACGTACGCATAGATTATTCCTCTTTGACGAATTAAAACGCCTTAAACGGCGAAAATATAAAAGACCAAAAGGCCAGGGGTAGTTATAAATACCCTCGAATTAACTACCGTCTTTAGGTTATTTTTCGCGACGCGAATTATCAATGCTTTTCATTGGGCAAAAGTCAGGATTATGACGAAGTGCACATAATTGGTAGTGCTTTGTAACATTTGGCCGGATGCGAGGTGTGGCGGGGGTAGAGAAGGTAATTTCGGCGTATCAGATCGTAATAAAACCCGTATTTGTCTTAATTCTCTTTTTTATGAAACAGACAAACTTTTTTTAGAAAAATAAGTAGCACCGTATTGACCAAAAATTTTAGCTGGCCTAATTACGGGCCTACTTTAACGATATGATCATTAAATAAAAAAACGCCGCTATAAGCGGCGTTTGTTTCTCATTGACCAGTGCAACGTTATTATTCGCCGATCTTGGTCCAGGTATCACGCAGACCTACGGTACGGTTAAATACCGGTTTTTCTGCCGTGCTGTAACGGCTGTCCAGGCAGAAGTAACCTTCACGCTCGAACTGGAACGCTTTGCCCGCTTCAGCGGCTTTCAGCGATGGCTCCGCATAACCTTGCTTGATCACCAAAGATTCCGGATTGATGGTCGCCAGGAAGTCTTCCGCCGCACCCGGGTTAGGCACGCTAAACAGACGATCGTACAGACGAATTTCTACCGGCAGCGCGTGGGAAGCGCTCACCCAGTGGATCACGCCTTTCACCTTGCGGCCGTCTGCCGGATCTTTGCTCAGCGTCTCAGCATCGTACGAACAGAAGATGGTGGTAATGTTACCTTCAGCATCTTTCTCTACGCGCTCGGCTTTGATGACGTAGGCGTTACGCAGACGAACTTCTTTACCCAACACCAGACGCTTGTACTGCTTATTAGCTTCTTCACGGAAGTCAGCACGGTCGATCCAGATCTCACCGCTGAACGGCACGTCGCGGCTTCCCATTTCCGGTTTATTCGGATGGTTAGGCATAGAGACCAGCTCGCTTCCACCCTGCGGGTAATTTTCAATAACCAGTTTCACCGGATCGATAACAGCCATCGCGCGCGGGGCGTTTTCGTTAAGATCTTCACGAATGCAGGATTCCAGAGACGCCATTTCGATGGTGTTGTCCTGCTTGGTCACGCCGATACGTTTGCAGAACTCACGAATAGAAGCGGCAGTGTAACCACGACGACGCAGGCCGGAGATGGTCGGCATGCGCGGGTCATCCCAGCCTTCAACGTGCTTGTCGGTCACCAGCAGGTTCAGCTTACGCTTGGACATCACGGTGTATTCCAGATTCAGACGAGAGAACTCGTACTGACGCGGATGCACAGGAATGGTGATGTTATCCAGCACCCAGTCGTACAGACGACGGTTATCCTGGAACTCCAGCGTACACAGCGAGTGCGTAATCCCTTCCAGCGCATCGCTGATGCAGTGGGTGAAGTCGTACATCGGGTAGATGCACCATTTGTTGCCGGTCTGGTGGTGTTCTGCGAACTTAATGCGGTACAGCACCGGATCGCGCATCACGATAAACGGCGACGCCATATCGATTTTGGCACGCAGGCACGCTTTACCTTCTTCGAAGCCACCGGCACGCATTTTTTCAAACAGCGCCAGGTTCTCTTCCACGCTGCGATCGCGGAACGGGCTGTTTTTGCCTGGTGCAGTCAGCGTACCGCGATACTCGCGGATTTCGTCCGCAGACAGCTCATCAACGTAGGCCAGACCTTTGTTGATCAGCTCCACCGCGTAGGCATACAGCTGATCAAAATAGTCAGAGGAGTAGCAGATATCGCCAGACCAGTTGAAGCCCAGCCATTGCACGTCGTTTTTAATGGACTCAACGTATTCGATGTCTTCTTTTACTGGGTTGGTGTCATCGAAACGCAGGTTGCACTGCCCCTGGTAGTCTTGCGCAATGCCAAAGTTCAGGCAGATCGATTTCGCGTGACCAATGTGCAGGTAGCCGTTCGGCTCCGGCGGGAAACGCGTATGTACCGTGGTGTGCTTACCACTGGCCAGATCTTCATCGATGATCTGACGAATAAAGTTACTCGGGCGGGCTTCTGCCTCACTCATCGTGGATTCCTCAAAGCGTAAACAACGTATAACGGCGTATGATCTTATAAGCCGGACGTAGTGACAACCCTTAGTTACGGAAAATACGTATCAGATGAAAATAATGGGGGCGTTTGCTGCAAAAAAAAGCGGCGGAGGATATCCCCCGCCGCTTAAGGCATGACTCTACTCAGGAGCGATTACTTGCCTTTAATCTCATACAGCGGTGTCTGACCCGCAACCACCTGACCTTTCGCCTGGAGTACCAGACCGCTAAAGTCGTCGATGTTGCTGCAAACCACCGGACTAATCATCGAGCGCGCGTTGGCGTTCAGGAAGTCCAGATCCATTTCCAGAATCGGCTGACCTGCCACCACTTCGGCCCCCTCTTCCACCAGGCGAGTAAAGCCCTGACCGTTCAGCGCAACGGTATCGATCCCCATATGGACAACGATCTCCGCGCCTTTTTCGGTTTCGAGGCAGAACGCGTGGTTGGTGTTGAAGATTTTCACGATGGTGCCTGCCGCCGGAGACACAACGGTTTTGTCCGTTGGTTTCACCGCCACGCCGTCACCGACCGCTTTGCTGGCGAACGCTTCATCAGGCACCTGCTCAAGGTCAACCACGTCACCCGTTACCGGAGAGACCAGCGCGGCCACCGTCACGGCGTTCGGCACGGCCTGCGGCTTAGCAACTGGCGCAGCCGTCGACGCAGGTGCGCTATCGGCTGATGCCGCCGCGACCGGGCCACGGGCAACCACTTTCTTCATTTCGTCGCCAATGGATTCCGCTTTGGCGCCTACGATAACCTGGATAGTTTGTTTGTTCAGTTTAACCACGCCCGATGCACCAAGGCGTTTACACATTGCGTCGCTTACGCGCGCCGAGTCACCCACCGTCAGACGCAGACGGGTGATACAGGCGTCAATCGCTTTCAGGTTGTCAGTCCCACCGACGGCAGCGATATAGCTGGTCGCCAGCTGAGTCAGACCCTCTTCGGTATTGCTGTTGGCTTCGTTGGTGACCACTTCGTCTTTGGTATCTTCGCGGCCTGGTGTTTTGAGGTTAAACATACGAATAACCGCAGTGAACAGCACGAAGTAGATGACGAAGAAGACCAGACCCATTACCACCAGCATCCAGACGTTTTTGCTTGCCGCCGGCAGGTTGTACATCAACACGTAGTCGATCGCGCCTGCAGAGAAGGAGAAGCCAGCATGGATGCCCAGCAGGGTCGCCACAAACAGGCTGATACCGGTAAGCACCGCATGCATGAGGTACAGCACTGGCGCCAGGAACATGAACAGGAATTCCAGCGGCTCGGTTACACCGGTCAGGAACGCGGTAATCGCAACGGACAGCAGCATGCCGCCAACCATTGGGCGACGCGCTTTTGGCGCAGCCAGGTACATTGCCAGTGCAGCGCCCGGCAGACCAAACATCATGATTGGGAAGAAGCCAGACATGAACATACCCGCGGTGCCGTCACCCGCATAGAAGCGGTTGATGTCGCCGTGGAATACGGTGCCCGCAGCATTGGTGAACTCACCAATCTGGAACCAGGCGATGGTGTTCAGCACCTGATGCAGACCGGTTGGGATCAGCAGACGGTTGATAAAGCCAAAGATACCTGAGCCCACTGCACCCGCTGAAACAATCCACTCGCCGCCCGCATGGATAGCATGCTGCACCGGCGGCCAGACGTAGCCAAAGATAGCTGCCAGGATCAGACAGAAAAAGCCCGTCGCAATTGGCACAAAACGTTTACCGCCGAAGAAGCTCAGGAAGTCAGGCAGTTTGATACCCGCCCAGCGGTTGTACACGGCACCACCGACCAGACCGGTAATGATACCCGCCAGTACACCCATGTTGATTTCCGGGTTGATGGTTACCATCGCTTTCGTGAGGATGAAGTAACCTACCGCCCCTGCCAGTGCCGCAGCACCGGCGCTGTCTTTTGACCAGCTTGACGCCACGCCGATGGCGAAGATCAGCGCAAGGTTGTCAAAAATGGCGCCGCCTGCCTGGGCAATAAACGGCACGTTAAGAAGATCGGGTTGCCCGAATCGCAGCAGCAACGCTGCAACCGGTAGCACGGCGATAGGGAGCTGCAAAGCCCTACCGAGGCGCTGGAAAAAACCTAAAATATTCATCCTATTCCCCCTACGAGACCCATTATTAAGACTCGCGCATAAACTATGTTTTTATTGTGTCACGAACGATAGATACAGTTGATGATTCACTGGCAGTCTGAGTGTGTGAAAAATTAATTCGTATCGCAAATTAAACACCTATTTTTTGTGATTATTGTCACCAAATATCGTATTCCCTCCTCCCTTTCACTGGCTAACAGCCAAAACTTATTTTATCATTCAAAAAATCAAGACGGATTGATCCGGCCTGAAAGGTTCCAGGTTACGCTTAAGCATCAGGTTCCGATACCCATCCGCCCACTCTTCTACTTAAACTTTGAGGTGAACAATGAGACTGATTCCCCTGGCAACTGCTGAACAAGTCGGTAAATGGGCCGCTCGCCATATCGTTAACCGTATTAATGCCTTCAAGCCTACTGCCGATCGTCCCTTCGTTCTTGGCCTTCCAACCGGTGGTACCCCACTGACCGCGTACAAAGCGCTGGTTGAAATGCATAAAGCGGGCCAGGTTAGCTTTAAACACGTTGTGACCTTCAACATGGACGAATATGTCGGCCTGCCAAAGGAGCATCCTGAAAGCTACCATAGCTTCATGCACCGCAATTTCTTTGATCACGTTGATATCCCAGCTGAAAATATTAACCTGCTGAATGGAAATGCGCCTGATATTGACGCAGAATGCCGTCAGTACGAAGAAAAAATCCGTTCTTACGGTAAAATCCACCTGTTCATGGGTGGCGTGGGCAACGATGGTCATATCGCGTTTAACGAACCAGCCTCTTCTCTGGCTTCCCGTACCCGTATTAAAACGCTGACCCATGACACCCGCGTGGCAAACTCCCGCTTCTTTGACGGTGACGTGAACCAGGTTCCAAAATACGCCCTGACCGTTGGCGTAGGCACCCTGCTGGATGCCGAAGAGGTGATGATTCTGGTACTGGGCGGCGTGAAAGCGCAGGCGCTCCAGGCAGCCGTTGAAGGCAACGTTAACCACATGTGGACCATCAGCTGCCTGCAGCTGCATCCAAAATCAGTCATCGTCTGCGACGAACCGTCCACGATGGAGCTGAAGGTGAAAACGCTGAAATACTTCAACGAGTTAGAAGCTGAGAACATCAAAGGTCTGTAATTGAATAACCGCCTCTTCTGTCAGAGGCGGTCGCTTTTTTTAACCGGGGGTCGATATGTACGCTTTAACCCACGGTCGGATTTATACCGGCCATGAAATTCTGGATGACCATGCGATTGTTATCGCCAATGGCCTGATTGAACGTGTTTGCCCGCTGGCGGAACTGCCGCCGGAGATAGAACAGCGCTCACTCAATGGAGCAGTAATCTCCCCCGGTTTCATCGACGTACAGCTTAACGGCTGCGGCGGTGTGCAGTTCAATGACACCGCCGAGGCGGTGACGGTTGAAACGCTGGAAATCATGCAGAAAGCTAACGAGAAATCAGGCTGCACCAGCTATCTGCCGACGCTCATCACCAGCAGTGATGACCTGATGAAACAGGGTATCCGCGTGATGCGCGAATACCTCGCCAAACACCCGAACCAGGCGCTGGGTCTGCATCTGGAAGGGCCATGGCTGAACATAGTGAAAAAAGGCACGCATAACCCGGATTACGTGCGCAAGCCGGATGCTGAACTGGTCGACTACATGTGTGCCAATGCTGATGTGATCGCTAAAGTGACGCTGGCGCCTGAAATGACCGGTACTGAGGTCATCAGCAAACTGGCTGCCGCCGGGATTGTGGTTTCAGCAGGCCACTCAAACGCCACGCTGAAAGAAGCCAAAGCGGGCTTCCGTGCCGGCATTACCTTTGCGACCCACCTTTACAACGCCATGCCGTATATTACCGGCCGTGAACCGGGTCTGGTCGGGGCGATTCTCGACGAACCAGACGTCTACTGCGGCATTATCGCTGATGGCATGCACGTTGATTACACCAACATTCGCAACGCCAAACGGCTGAAAGGTGACAAGCTCTGCCTGGTCACCGATGCCACCGCGCCAGCAGGTGCAAATATTGAGCAGTTCATTTTTGCTGGTAAAACAATATACTACCGCAATGGACTGTGTGTGGATGAAAACGGTACGCTGAGTGGCTCCTCTTTGACCATGATTGAAGGGGTGCGTAATCTGGTGGAGCATTGTGGGATTGCGCTTGATGAAGTCCTGCGTATGGCCACCCTTTATCCGGCTCGCGCCATCGGCGTGGATAAACAGCTCGGCGGAATTGCACCAGGTATGGTTGCAAACCTGACGGCATTCACACACGATTATAAAATTATTAAGACCATCGTTAATGGTAACGAGGTCGTCACTGAGTAAGTAAAAGTATGACACCAGGCGGACAAGCTCAAATCGGTAATGTCGATCTCGTTAAACAACTTAACAGTGCGGCGGTTTATCGCCTGATTGACCAACATGGTCCAATCTCGCGGATCCAGATAGCCGAACAAAGCCAGCTTGCTCCCGCCAGCGTGACAAAAATTACCCGCCAGCTCATTGAGCGCGGTTTGATCAAAGAAGTCGATCAGCAGGCCTCCACCGGGGGCCGCCGCGCCATCTCCATCATTACCGAAACCCGCAACTTTCAGGCCATTGGCGTCCGGCTTGGTCGTCATGACACCACGCTCACGCTGTACGATCTGAGCAGCAAAGCCATTGCGGAAGAGCACTACCCGCTGCCCGAGCGCACTCAGGAGACGCTGGAACACGCGCTGCTGAATACTATCGCGCACTTTATTGAAAGCTGTCAGCGCAAGATCCGCGAACTGATCGCCATCTCCGTCATTCTGCCTGGCCTGGTCGACCCGGAAAGCGGTGTGATCCGATACATGCCGCATATTCAGGTTGAGAACTGGGCGCTGGTCGACGCGCTGGAAAAACGCTTTAAGGTGACCTGCTTTGTCGGCCATGATATTCGATCTTTAGCGCTGGCTGAGCACTACTTTGGTGCGAGTCAGGACTGTGAAGACTCTATTCTGGTGCGCGTACACCGCGGTACGGGCGCAGGCATTATCTCCAATGGCCGTATTTTTATTGGTCGTAACGGTAACGTTGGCGAGATCGGCCACATCCAGGTTGAACCGCTCGGCGAACGCTGCCACTGCGGCAACTTCGGCTGCCTTGAAACCATCGCCGCCAACACGGCCATCGAGCAGCGCGTTCGCCACCTGCTTGAGCAGGGTTATCAAAGCCGCGTCACGCTGGACGATTGCAAGATAGGCACCATCTGCAAAGCCGCCAATAAAGGCGACGCGCTGGCCTGTGAGGTGATCGAGCAGGTAGGTCGCCATCTGGGGAAAACCATCGCCATCGCCATTAACCTGTTTAACCCGCAGAAAGTGGTGATCGCCGGAGAGATTGTTGAAGCGGAAAAGGTGCTGCTGCCCGCCATCGAAGGCTGTATCAACACCCAGGCGCTGAAAGCATTCCGACAGAACCTCCCGGTGGTTCGTTCGAAGCTTGACCATCGCTCGGCGATTGGCGCGTTTGCGCTGGTCAAGCGCGCCATGCTCAACGGGATCCTGCTCCAGCATTTGCTGGAATCCTGATCGGACCTTATAGTAACGCCTTCTTTTTTTGATGTCGGAATGTCCATGACCATTAAGAATGTAATTTGTGATATCGACGGCGTGCTGATGCACGACAACGTTGCCGTGCCGGGTGCTGCGGAGTTTCTTCACCGCATCATCGACAAAGGAATGCCACTGGTTCTACTCACGAACTACCCTTCCCAAACCGGTCAGGATCTGGCGAACCGCTTTGCCACCGCAGGCGTCGACGTGCCGGACAGCGTGTTTTATACCTCCGCAATGGCAACGGCGGATTTCCTGAAGCGTCAGGAAGGAAAAAAAGCCTACGTGGTCGGTGAAGGCGCGCTGATCCACGAGCTGTATAAAGCAGGCTTTACCATTACCGATGTGAACCCGGACTTTGTGATCGTGGGAGAAACGCGTTCCTTTAACTGGGAGATGATGCATAAAGCAGCCTACTTTGTCGCCAACGGTGCGCGCTTTATCGCCACCAACCCGGATACGCACGGCCGTGGTTTCTATCCGGCCTGCGGCGCGCTGTGCGCCGGTATTGAAAAAATCTCGGGCCGTAAGCCTTTTGTTGTCGGCAAACCGAGCCCGTGGATCATCCGCGCCGCGCTGAATACGATGCAGGCACACTCAGAAGAAACCGTCATTGTTGGCGACAACCTGCGCACCGATATTCTGGCTGGCTTCCAGGCGGGGCTTGAAACCATCCTGGTACTTTCTGGCGTCTCGCAGCTTGATGACATCGATACGATGCCCTTCCGACCAAGCTGGATTTACCCCTCTGTCGACGAAATCGACGTTATTTGATTCTGAACCACGTCCCAGGGCGTGGTTTTTCATTTTCAGCTTATACAAACAAAACACCATCTAACAAAAAACCCTTTTCATTGCATAATCATCAATAAAAGGATGTTTGACGTGCTCTTTTTTCACTATTCCGCAATCGCTATTGCACTTTTTCCGTTTTGGCCCGTAAAACCCTTGCGCCCCTCCCCTCTTTTGCGGCATTTTCATAAGCAAGCAACATCACAATGCAACAGGGTTAACGGAGAAGGTTATGTGTTCAATTTTTGGCGTACTGGATATTAAAACTGACGCGGGCGAACTGCGTAAAAAAGCACTCGAATTGTCCCGCCTGATGCGCCATCGCGGCCCGGACTGGTCAGGCGTTTACGCCAGCGACAAAGCGATTCTGGCTCACGAACGCCTGTCGATTGTTGACGTCAACGCCGGTGCACAGCCGCTGTATAACGAGAAAAAAACGCACGCGCTGGCCGTCAACGGTGAAATTTATAACCATCAGGCGCTGCGCGCCGAGTACGGCGACCGCTACGCCTTCCAGACCGGCTCTGACTGTGAAGTGATCCTGGCGCTGTATCAGGAGAAAGGCCCGGAGTTCCTCGACGAGCTGCAAGGCATGTTTGCCTTCGCGCTGTACGACAGCGAAAAAGACGCTTACCTGATTGGCCGTGACCATATTGGTATTATCCCGCTGTACATGGGGCACGATGAACACGGCAACTTCTACGTTGCTTCAGAGATGAAAGCGCTGGTACCGGTTTGTCGCACCATTAAAGAGTTCCCGGCGGGTAGCTACCTGTGGAGTAAAGACGGTGAAATCCGTTCGTACTACCAGCGCGACTGGTTTGACTATGACGCGGTGAAAGACAACGTGACGGATAAAGCCGAGCTGCGTCAGGCGCTGGAAGATTCCGTGAAAAGCCACCTGATGTCAGACGTGCCTTACGGCGTACTGCTCTCCGGCGGTCTGGACTCCTCCGTGATCTCCGCGATCACCAAGAAATTCGCGGCTCGTCGCGTGGAAGATCAGGAGCGCTCCGAGGCCTGGTGGCCGCAGCTGCACTCCTTTGCCGTGGGCCTGGAAGGGGCACCGGATCTGAAAGCCGCGCAGGAAGTGGCAAACCACCTCGGCACCGTGCACCACGAGATCCATTTCACCGTGCAGGAAGGCCTGGATGCGATCCGCGATGTGATCTATCACATCGAAACCTATGACGTAACCACCATTCGCGCCTCCACGCCGATGTACCTGATGTCGCGCAAGATCAAGGCGATGGGCATCAAGATGGTGCTCTCCGGTGAAGGTTCTGACGAAGTGTTTGGCGGCTACCTGTACTTCCACAAAGCGCCAAACGCAAAAGAGCTTCATGAAGAGACCGTGCGTAAGCTGCAGGCGCTGCATATGTTCGACTGTGCGCGTGCCAACAAAGCGATGTCAGCCTGGGGCGTGGAAGCGCGCGTGCCGTTCCTGGATAAGAAATTCCTCGACGTGGCGATGCGCATCAACCCGCAGGATAAAATGTGCGGCAACGGCAAAATGGAAAAACATATCCTGCGTGAATGTTTTGAATCTTACCTGCCGGCGAGCGTGGCATGGCGTCAGAAAGAGCAGTTCTCTGATGGCGTTGGCTACAGCTGGATCGACACCCTGAAAGAGGTGGCGGCGAAGCAGGTTTCTGACCAGCAGCTGGAAACCGCAAGCTTCCGCTTCCCGTACAACACGCCGGGCTCGAAAGAAGCGTACCTCTACCGTGAGATCTTTGAAGAACTGTTCCCGGTGCCGAGCGCTGCCGAGTGTGTTCCTGGCGGTCCGTCGGTGGCCTGTTCATCCGCAAAAGCCATTGAATGGGATGAATCTTTCAAGGCGATGAACGATCCATCGGGGCGTGCGGTAGGCGTTCACCAGTCCGCCTACAAATAATCACAACGATTTCAAACAGGCCCCTCAGGGGCCTGTTTTTTTTGCCTCACATTTCACCACCAAAAACCGATTAATAACCAATAATTGCCGAATATTCGGTCACGCTGTTCGCAACCTAACCAAACAGTCACATTCCGGCTATTTTCGTTGAAAAAGGTGTTGACGCTGCAAGGGTCTATACGCATAATGCGCCCCGCAACGCCGATAAGGTAACGCGAAAAAAAGATGGCTACGTAGCTCAGTTGG
>NZ_JADBQK010000039.1:0-247 GCF_014895885.1 Enterobacter cloacae complex sp. P17RS | reverse complement strand
AAGAACCTGCCTTTGTAGTGTCCACACAGATTGTCTGATGAAAAGTAAACAGCAAGGCGTCTTGCGATTGAGACTTCAGTGTCCCCTTCGTCTAGAGGCCCAGGACACCGCCCTTTCACGGCGGTAACAGGGGTTCGAATCCCCTAGGGGACGCCACTTGCTGGTTCGTGAGTGAAAGTCACCTGCCGTCATATCTCAAAACTGACTTGCGAGTCATGTTTGAGATATTTGCTCTTTAAAAATCTGG
>NZ_JADBQK010000038.1:16306-18012 GCF_014895885.1 Enterobacter cloacae complex sp. P17RS | reverse complement strand
AATGAACTGAATAGTAAACCGCGGATGTCAATATAATTTTTTGTCATTAGTCTTTCATGTAATGAATATTGTCGATAACATTTTTGTCTTCTTTGGAGTTAAGCTATAAATTATGAATTTTCCTGAACCTGGATTGACGAAATGGCAAGTTTAAAAAATACCCTCCTTATGAAAACTTGATCATCAACTTTCGATAAAAATTTTTTTCGATATACCGAAAGATTTCGCAATTTGCTCCGATGAGTATTTATGTTGATTAACAGATTCGTCTCGCCGTTTTTGCTTTGCTGTTTCGTATGATCCTTGAGTGCTGGGTTTGTTGTCTTGTCACTTTTCTTGAGTTGAGGCCTTTATTCCCATTTCTCATGTCGACTCAATTAGTAGCTAAAGATTGTTTTCACTGTTTGTATAGTTACTGATTGTAAAACAATAGAGTACTTGACCTGCTCCCCGTTGATTAACACACCCCGATGTTAGTAATGTCTTCATAATCCACATGAGGACATCCCCATGAAGAAGCGTTTTTCCGACGAACAGATCATCAGTATTCTTCGCGAAGCGGAAGCCGGAGTTTCTGCTCGTGAGCTCTGCCGTAAGCACACCATTTCCGATGCCACTTTCTACACCTGGCGCAAGAAGTTTGGTGGCATGGAAGTTCCTGAGGTGAAGCGGCTTAAATCTCGTGAAGAGGAGAACGCCCGCCTCAAGAAGCTACTTGTCGAAGCCATGCTGGATCAGGAGGCTCTTCAGGTGGCTCTGGGGCGAAAGTACTGACGACAGGCCAGAAGCGGGAAGCCGTTGAGTTTATGTGTGATGCGACCGGTCTGTCGCAACGTCGTGCCTGCAGGCTTACAGGTTTGTCCCTGTCGACCTGCCACTATGAGGCTCAGCGTCCGGCGGCTGATGCGCATTTATCGGGGCGCATCACTGAGCTGGCACTGGAGCGCAGGCGTCTTGGCTACCGCCGCATCTGGCAGCTGTTGCGTCGGGAGGACCTTCACGTCAATCACAAGCGGGTATACCGTATTTACCACCTTAATGGACTGAGCGTAAAACGCAGACGAAGCCGTAAAGGGCTGGCAACCGAACGGTTTCCGCTTCTGCGCCCGGATGCGCCGAACCTGACATGGTCGATGGATTTCGTTATGGACGCACTGCCCAACGGTCGGAGGATTAAGTGCCTGACCTGTGTGGATGATTTCACGAAGGAGTGTCTGACGATCACCGCTGCTTTCGGTATTTCAGGAGCTCAGGCCATGCATATTCTGGTCAGCATCGCGCTGTTTCGGGGCTATCAGGCGATAACAAGAACCGATCAGGGCCCGGAATTTACCTGCAGCGCGCTCGATCAATGGGCCTTTGAGCATGGTGTGGAACTACGACTTATCCAGCCAGGTAAGCCAACGCAGAACGGATTTATTGAGAGTTTTAACGGATACTTTCGCGATGAGTGTCTAAATGAACAATGGTTCAGCGATATTCTTCATGCCCGGAAAAAGATCAATGACTGGCGGCAGGATTATAACGAGTGCCGTCCCCATTCATCGCTGGATTACCAGACACCAGCTGAATTCGTAACGGACTGGCGAAACAGGAAATATGAAGAAAACCAACCGACATTACTAACTGAAGGTTGTATCTAATCCTGGGGGCAGGTCACTGGCTGCAAAAACCATCAATAGCAAAGCTGGGGGGGGGGGGCCGCC
>NZ_JADBQK010000038.1:0-16247 GCF_014895885.1 Enterobacter cloacae complex sp. P17RS | reverse complement strand
CCCCCCCCCCGCCGTCTGCGATAGAGAATACAATCAAGTTAGATGAGCTATTTCCTACGAAGGCGGGAACGACTGGCTACTATGATTCGATTAACAACCTGCGCGTAATTGTAAATTCAAATACTGGGAATGTTGTGACAGTTATTCCTGGGGGGCCTAAATGATGGATAAAACAATGCTGCATGAAACCGTGAAATCGATTCTGTTAAATGAATGGGATTCTATTGGTATCAATGAGTTTGAAAAGGCCAAGGATGAATACGATGCATACGTTGCTCTTATTTGTCATATGATCGCCGAGGGCAAGAGTGTCTTTGAATTTCATAGATTTCTCTGTTCGGCTATTGATGCAATGGGCCTTGATGGTGATGGTCAATCCGAACAGGTCCTTGCTGAAAAGCTGGCGGCTCTCGTTCCGGCCCGTCTAAGCTAGCAAATTAGCAGGTTTAAATGTTGAAGCCCGATTTTTAGGGGCTTTAATTGATAACATCAACTCTTTTCCAGCCCTACTTTATATTCAACATCTTGAAATCCTGACACTTCCACATAACACTTTTTGACCGCATTTCGCTGTGCTAGTGATCCATATAACTAACTGTTCATAAAGAAAAATCTGTATTTATCAATGGTGTTGGATATAAGCGTTTGAACTGAGCATCGCTTAAGCGACTTTATGTTAGAAATGCTGACTTTTTTGCCCGATCGCACCTCTCGCGTTAACCCTTTCGTCATAAATCATTTACAATGCTTGCCTCTTGAATGGAGGGGAAGTGGATAACGTACTGCATCAGCCTAACCGGAAACGCGCAGCGGCTTTGACCGCGCTGTTTGCGATCCTGCTGATCGTGGTAGCACCCCTTATCTCCGTCTCGCTGCAGAAAGACCCAATGAGCGCCATGCCGGGCATGCATCATGACATGAGCATGATGTCGATGGACGAGCATCACGGCGATATGCCGCACACGATGCCTGTCGACCATGCGGAAGCCTGTGGCTACTGCGTGCTGTTAGCCCACGTGCCGGGCGTGATGCTCGCGCTGATAGTGCTGCTCAGTATCGTGCTGCAGAGGCTTCGCGTTAAGCCGCCGCGTCAGGCGGTCAGCCACTGGCACTTTTTCCCCTGGCTTTACCCTGATACCCGCGCGCCGCCGCAGCAGTCTGCTTTTTCCCTTTAAAAACTCAATCGATAACTTTTTGCCTTAAAAAGGAAAAGTATGACTACCTGCACTCCGCGCGCGGCATGGGGAAACCTGCTGCGTCGCCTCCATTTCTACGTCGGGCTATTTGTCGGCCCGTTTATCTTCTTCGCCGCGCTGACCGGTACGCTGTACGTGGCGACCCCGCAGCTCGAGAATGCGCTCTACCGGGACGCGCTCCACACGAATTCCGTGGGCGAACCGAAGCCGCTGGCGGAACAAATCGCCACGGCGGAAAAGGCCGTTGGCTCAGATTTGCGTTTGCACGCCGTTCGCCCGGGGCTGGTTGAAGGTGAAACCACCCGCGTGATGTTTGCGGACCCGACGCTGGGGCCCTCGGAAAACCGGGCAATCTTTATCGATCCGGTAAGCCTCACGGTGCTGGGGGATATGACGGTGTACGGTACCAGCGGAATTTTACCGCTGCGTCAGACCATTGATTATCTGCATACCTCTCTGATGCTGGGTGATATTGGGCGGCTCTATAGCGAACTGGCCGCTTCCTGGATGTGGGTGGCCGCACTGGGAGGGATTGCCCTGTGGTTTTATACCCGACCAAAACGCCGGATTAACAATCGCTTCCAGAACCGCCGTCGGGTGCATGTGACGCTCGGATGGATATTACTGGGGGGCATGCTGCTCTTCTCTGCAACCGGCCTGACCTGGTCCCAGTGGGCGGGCGGGAACGTGGATAAGCTGCGTGCAGAGATGAACTGGCTCACCCCGCAGGTGAACACGACGCTATCCGGCCAACATGAGGTCGTGGATGAACATGCCGAACACCGTGGCCATCACGGCGGAATGGTGATGCCGGAAATGGCGATGGATCTGACGCGGTTTGACGGCGTGTTGAGCGCGGCGCGTAAAGCGGGGATTGATGCCAACAGGCTGGAGATCCGCCCGGCGAAAACAATGGATCGCGCATGGACAGTGACGGAGATCGACCGCAGCTGGCCGACTCAGGTGGACGCCGTTGCGGTTGATCCCGGTACGATGCAGATCCTCGACAGAACCCGATTCGAGGATTTCCCGCTCATGGCAAAACTGACCCGCTGGGGCGTGGATTTCCATATGGGGATCTTATTCGGGCTGGTGAATCAGCTGCTGCTCGTTGCTTTCGGCCTTGCCCTGTGCGTGCTTATCATCTGGGGATACCGGATGTGGTGGATGCGTCGTCCGGCACAGTCGGCAATGAATCCGGTGCAGACGCTTACTCAGAGCTGGCTGGCGCTGTCAGGGTGGGGAAGAGGTGTTACCGTGGTCATCAGCGCACTGCTGGGGCTGGCTTTGCCGGTGATGGGCGTGAGTCTGGCGCTGTTTGTTCTGATTGACTGGCTGCGCTGGCGAGCGGCAACAGGCGTGTCGCTCACCGAATCATCCGCTAAATAATCCTATGGCGCGCTGATAACCACTGACACCCGGCGGTTTTCAGCGCGCCCTTGTGCAGTGCTGTTGCTCGCAATCGGATATTTTTGGCCTAATCCCCGGGTGGAGAGATTGCTGCGCGGGATATTCGCGCCTTTCGCCCAGGCGTCGGCCACGGCATTGGCGCGTTTTAACGACAGGGCTTCGTTGTAGCTTGCTTCACCGTAATTATCGGTATGACCGTCCATTCGCGCGTGATTCAGGCCAGTTTTCGCCAGACGAGAGGCCATGGACTGGATCTGTGTTTCACTTTCCGGACGCAGTCTGGCGTCATTCTTATCAAAGAGGATGGTGTCCGACATACCAAGCGACCAGTCGCCGTTCAGTTCGTTAAAACCGTATGACTTCATCGCCGCGATTTGCTCAGGAGTAAATTTGCCCTGGGGCGGCGACTGACAGCCTGCCAGAACCAGTGAGGCCATAACTAACGGCGCGAAGTAACGTTTTAACATAGTGTATCCTTTCTAACTTATTGTTTTCTTACGCTGGTTTTTAACCTGGTACATGTTGCGGTCAGCCCTCTCCAGTAATGCTTCCACGGAAGCATTTTCCCACGCCAGAGCAAAGCCAATGCTGAGTGACATCGATGCTTTTTGTCCGTTGTGCAGATCAAACGGACGGATAAACTGCTGCGCTAGCGCAGCACAAATGTGTTGAACCTCTGGTTCAGAATGCACCCCGTACAGCACCATGGCAAATTCGTCACCGCCAAGGCGGTAGGACTGATGGCGTTTATCGCCAAATTCCACCATCCTGCTGGCGACTTCAATCAGCACGCAGTCTCCTGCCGCGTGTCCCCAGGTGTCGTTAATAAACTTAAAATTATCACCGTCGAGGAAGAGC
This sequence comes from Enterobacter cloacae complex sp. P17RS, assembly GCF_014895885.1. Classification (NCBI taxonomy): domain Bacteria; kingdom Pseudomonadati; phylum Pseudomonadota; class Gammaproteobacteria; order Enterobacterales; family Enterobacteriaceae; genus Enterobacter; species Enterobacter cloacae complex sp. P17RS. The sequence goes on along the minus strand of NZ_JADBQK010000038.1, from coordinate 12,783 downwards.
AGGGCCGAGTTTGTTTTTGCCGAGGGGTCATTCATTAATGCCGCAATACTGTTACGAAACGCAGCGCGGTTAGCAAGACCGGTGAGCGGGTCGTGCATGGCGGTACGAAGCAGCTGAGCGTTTTTCGCCTGTAGCTTAAGCTGCCACTCCTCCATCTCGTCCAGCAGGCTGTTGAAGTCTTCTCCAAACTGATGGAATTCTTCAATGCGCCCATCTTTCACCCGACGGGAAAAGTTGCGATTGGTGCGGACGTCATGCACAACGTCGGTGATATTTTGCAGCGCAGTGACCATGCCGCGGTGCAGAGACTGGGTAATGGTGAGTGCGACGACGGTTGCAAAAAGAATACAGCCAGTGAGGACGGCAAACGACATCCAGATGAAATGGCTGATAAGGCTGTCACGCGCGGTAAGACGTATTTCACCTAACTTCGCGCCGTTGTGCAGGATGGGCTGCGCAACCGGAACGGGGAAAAGCCAGCGGCTGACCAGCGCCCCCAGCGTGTCGTTATTATCCTTCGGGTTCCAGGACCAGTAGGCAAAGCGCTTTTTATGCCCGTTGATGACTTCTGCTACGGCAAACTGCCCCTGCTTACCCAGCGCAGCGAGCGTTTCGTTGGCCGCCAGTGAATCGTTGAAAACCAGAGAGGCTTCAAGGCTGTGGCTCATTGTGGCGCCGGTTAATTCGAGATTTTTTTGCGCGTATTGTTTTAATGTTACGACCGAGGCAAAACAGAGCAACAGCCATATTAACGTCATTGTGATGATGACGCTTATCATGCTGTTTCGCCTCAGCGTTCTTTTAAAGGTCGGACGCTGCGTCGAGATGAAATCTTTATCCATGCTGCTTATTCCGTGCAAGCATCAATACATCCGGGTTAACCCTGACGCCACTGCGTGTCAACGCATCCAGGTTGACGGAAAATCGCACCTGGCCACGATCGATTATCAGGCAAAAGGCGCTGCCAATAACACATTCCGGATTTTGCTCTGAGATTAATAGCAATGCTCTGCCCTGATATTGACTTATTAATTCAAGTTGTTTCGCAGGTGGTTCAGTCCCGAAATAAACAGCATCGCATGTCGCGGCCAGGGCTTCCCGATCGTTACGTACAATAACGGGGGTATAAGGTAACTCGTTATGCCCCTGGTCTTCGCTGAGCGCGTGCGTATAGTGAGAAGTGGCATAGATGCAGAGTTTAGGCTGGCCGGAAAGCGACGGCCATCGCGTATAGCTCACTATGCCTGAGACAATAGAACGTACCGATTTATCTGTCTCCGAGAGCGCGCCTGCCATCGCCGGGCCCACCATAAGGAACAGCATTAGCACCAGAGGGAGTCGGAACAAAGAGTTCAAGTATAAATTTCTCACCAGAATCCGCCGTACCGCTCCGGAAATAGATGTCCTTAAGAGTTGCGGGCAGAATACCATTGTTTATCAGAACCGTCATTATGTCAGAAATAGCCCATGGCTGACCTAAGCTAAATCCTACAGTTGTTTATTTTCCAAAGAATAAAAGCAGACTTAATTAAGCCTGCTGGAACGCATACTTTCATCCATTCCTTTTTGCCATGACGCATGCAGTTTCGCTGCATTTTCAACAGTATCACAACTGGCTGGATAAGATTTGCCCGCTAATCCCCATGCATGAATAAAGCCTTCTTCACACACTTTCTTCTGACCATCAGCATAACCGCGAAGATATTCATTACGATCGACGTGGGGGTCGTTAAAACTATCGGCCAGGGTCTGGTTATCTTTAACCGGCAGGCCATTTATGGCGTCTTCTTTACCCGCGCTGAACCAGTCCGGGCTCGTCCAGTTGGGCTGGAAAGTGTAAGGATTAATCTGGCAGCCCGATAAAAACAGCGACAGCAGGACGAAAGCAATCGATCGCATAACCCTTCTCCTTTTTCTTCAGCATAGCCTGGCGGGAGAAATTTAGGCTGTAATTTAAACTTTACGATTTTAGCGGCTGATTTTTGCCTTTACTGTGCCAATGTAAACTAATGTGTACGTATTTTGGATTGAAATGTTTACTTTTTATGGTATCGTGGTTTCACCTCACTGAGGAAAACAACTATCGCAAACGAGCTCTACAGGATCGCTATCATGCAAAAAGACGCGCTGAACAACGTACATATCACTGACGAACAGGTTTTGATTACCCCGGATCAACTGAAAGCGGAGTTTCCGCTGAGCGCCGCGCAGGAGGCTCAGATCGAGCACTCTCGCCAGACCATTTCTGACATTATCGCTGGCCGCGATCCGCGCCTGCTGGTGGTTTGTGGTCCTTGCTCTATTCACGATCCTGAAACCGCCATTGAGTATGCGCGTCGATTTAAAGCATTAGCGGAGGAGGTCAGCGATAGCCTCTATCTGGTGATGCGCGTCTATTTTGAAAAGCCACGCACGACGGTTGGCTGGAAAGGATTGATCAACGATCCGCACATGGATGGCTCGTTTGATGTGGAAGCAGGCCTGAAGATTGCGCGTCGCCTGCTGGTGGAACTGGTCAGCATGGGGCTGCCGCTGGCAACCGAAGCGCTGGATCCAAACAGCCCGCAATACCTGGGCGATCTGTTTAGCTGGTCCGCAATTGGTGCGCGTACGACTGAATCGCAAACCCACCGTGAGATGGCGTCTGGGTTGTCGATGCCGGTTGGCTTCAAAAATGGTACCGATGGCAGCCTGGCGACGGCGATCAACGCCATGCGCGCCGCCGCCATGCCGCACCGCTTTGTTGGGATCAACCAGGCGGGCCAGGTGTGCCTGCTGCAAACGCAGGGCAACCCGGACGGTCATGTGATCCTGCGCGGCGGTAAAGCGCCAAACTACAGCCCGGCGGACGTGGCGCAGTGTGAAAAAGAGATGGAACAGGCGGGACTGCGTCCGGCACTGATGGTAGATTGCAGTCATGGTAATTCGAATAAAGATTACCGTCGCCAGCCAGCGGTTGCGGAATCCGTGGTCGCACAGATCAAAGACGGAAACCGTTCGATTATCGGCCTGATGATTGAGAGCAACATTCATGAAGGTAATCAGTCATCAGAACAGCCGCGCAGCGCGATGAAGCACGGCGTCTCCGTGACGGATGCCTGCATCAGCTGGGAAACCACCGATGCGCTGCTGCGTGAGATCCATAAAGATTTAAGCGGCCAGCTGGCGACGCGTCTGGCTTAAGAGGGTAGTTATGGTTGCTGAATTGACCGCACTGCGCGATCAAATTGATGAAGTGGATAAGGCGCTGCTGGACCTGCTGGCGCGCCGTATGGCGCTTGTTGCCGAAGTCGGTGAGGTGAAAAGCAAATACGGCCTGCCGATTTACGTCCCGGAGCGCGAAGCCTCAATGCTGGCCTCCCGTCGTAAAGAGGCGCAGGCGCTGGGCGTTTCGCCGGATTTGATTGAAGATGTTCTGCGTCGCGTGATGCGGGAATCCTATTCCAGCGAAAACGACAAGGGCTTTAAAACCCTCTGTCCGTCCCTGCGTCCGGTGGTGATTGTTGGCGGAGCTGGGCAGATGGGGCGTCTGTTCGAGAAAATGCTGACGCTTTCTGGCTATCAGGTGCGCATTCTGGAAAAAGAGGACTGGGCACAAGCACCAGAACTGATGAAAGATGCCGGAATGGTTATCGTCAGCGTGCCGATCCACGTGACGGAGCAGATCATCGGGAAGCTTCCTCCTTTACCAAAAGACTGCATTCTGGTGGATCTGGCTTCCGTTAAAAACGGTCCTCTGCAGGCGATGCTGGCTGCGCATACGGGCCCGGTGCTCGGGCTGCACCCGATGTTTGGCCCGGACAGCGGCAGCCTGGCGAAGCAGGTGGTGGTTTACTGCGACGGCCGTCAGCCGGAAGCCTATCAATGGTTCCTGGAACAGATTCAGGTCTGGGGCGCGAGGCTGCACCGCATCAGCGCGGTCGAGCACGATCAGAACATGGCGTTCATTCAGGCGCTGCGCCACTTTGCGACCTTTGCCTACGGCCTGCATCTGGCTGAAGAGAACGTGCAGCTTGAACAGTTGCTGGCGCTCTCTTCACCGATCTATCGTCTTGAGCTGGCGATGGTCGGGCGTCTGTTTGCGCAGGATCCCCAGCTTTACGCCGACATCATCATGTCGTCTGAAAATAATCTGGCGCTGATTAAGCGCTACTATCAGCGCTTTGGCGAAGCCATTACGCTGCTGGAGCACGGAGACAAGCAGGCGTTTATCGACAGCTTCCGCAAAGTGGAGCACTGGTTCGGCGATTACGCCACGCGTTTCCAGAGTGAAAGCCGCACGCTGTTGCGCCAGGCAAATGACAGTCGCCAGTAATCCAATGATGTATATACTGAAAGCCAGCAATGCTGGCTTTTTTCATTTTGGGGAACTGTCATGGCTGAACCGCAGCTGCTGTTGAACTACACCGGGCATCTGCCCGAATGCCCGACGTGGAGCGCAGAAGAAAATGCGCTTTACTGGGCGGATATTCTGGAAGGGGAGATCCACCGCTACCACCTGCCGACGGGGGAACATACCGTGCTTTCCTTCCATGAAGAGGTGGGCTGCTTTGCCCTGCGTGAGCGAGGCGGCTTTATCGTCGCTATGCGCAACGGCATCTGGCTTGCCGATAAGCATGGGCTCCTGCAGCGCAAGGTGTGCGATAACCCCTCAAACCCGCAGCTCGCACGTTTTAATGATGGGGGTACCGACCACCAGGGGCGCTTCTATGCGGGCACGTTCTGGGGGCCGGGAGATTACAACGGTGCCCTGCTGATGCGCATCGACAATGACCTGACGCCGAAAGTGATCCAGTGCGATATTCACGGGCACAACGGCCTGGCGTTTAGCCCGGATAAGCAGTGGATGTTTACCTCAGACACGCCCAACGGTGTGATCTTCCGTACCCCGCTTGATGAGCAGGGCGAACCGGGCAGGCGCGAGGTGTTTCGTCAGTTTAATAAGGGCGAGGGGATACCGGACGGTGCGGCGATGGATGTGGAAGGCTGCTACTGGAGCGCGCTGTTTGACGGCTGGCGTATCGCGCGTTTTTCTCCACAAGGGGAGCAACTGGAAGAATACCGCATGCCGGTGCGTTGCCCGACGATGGTCTGCTTTGGCGGCGATGATATGAAAACGCTGTTCATTACCACCACGCGGGAAAATATGGATGCGGAGGAGGTGGCGAAGTATCCGCTTTCCGGAGCCGTCTTCACCCTGCCGGTTAATGTGGCAGGGATGAAGAAAAGCCGTTTTATCGAATGCTAGCTTGGATCGACCGGGACGACGTTTTCGCTCGGATAGCAGCCCAGCACTTTCATTGAACGGGTAATTTCACCCAGTTCGCGCAGGGCTTTCTGCATGGATGCAGATTCCAGGTTGGCCTGGATATCGAGGTAAAACATCTCTTCCCATGGATTACCGTGGATTGGGCGTGATTCCAGCCTGGTCATGATCAAATTGTGGTTGCGCAGTACCAGCAGGGCTTCTACCAGCGCGCCCGCCTGCTGGCCGGTCGCCATCAGCAGCGTGGTTTTCGCCGGCACCTGGTCTGACACGTTGATTGCCTTGCGGGCCAGCACCACGAAGCGGGTAATGTTTTGCGTCTGGTTAGCAAGATTGCGTTCAAGAACCTGTAAGCCATACAGCGCGCCGCCCGCTTCGCTGCCGAGCGCAGCAACGGTTGGGGAGTTGGCTTGCGCTACTTTTTCCATTGCCGCCGAGGTGCTTTCGGTGTACTCAATTTTCCAGTTCGGATAGCGGTTCAGGAACTGGCTACACTGCTGGAAAGGCTGCGGATGGCTGTAGACCGTTTCGATCGTGTTCAGGTCCGTTGAACCGGAGACCAGCACGCAGTGATCGATAGGGATCGTCAGCTCGCCGACCAGCGACAGGCTGGTGTGCTGCAGTAAATCGTAGACGTCGTTAATGGCGCCGGAACTGGTGTTTTCAATCGGCACCACGGCGTAATCCGCCTGGCCGGTCTCAACCTGGTTAAAAATATCGGCGAATTTTGCGCAGCCGCTCTCAATAAACTCTTCAAAATGACGTGCGGCATACTGGCGTGCGGCCAGATGAGAATAGGAGCCTTTAGGCCCGAGGAAGGCGATGCGCGCCGAGTGCGGGTTGGTTTTATTGAGATGCTGCTGGAGTAGCGCTTGCTGGGTCAGAACGGAATCTTCGATGATGAGCTGGAACAGCCGGGTGATGTAGTGGGCATCGAGGTGATGCGCTTTGCCGAGCTGGATGAGACGTTCCAGCAGATCCCGCTCGCGGTCGATGTCACGGACCGGACGATGGGAGTCCAGCTTAGCTTTGCCCACTTCAACGGCGAGGGCGCGACGTTCGGCCAGCAGCGCCAGTAATTTTTCATCCAGCGCGCTGATTTTTACTCGCAGATCCAGTAACGGGTTTTCCGGTGTCATAGTGTTGCCTGTCTCATTTTATCGTTATCAATAAAAAAGGCCCCCCGGTGTGGGAGGCCTTGTTGTTCGTCTTCGCATTCTTTATCACACGACGAAACGCCTCCCGTTCAGGGGAAGGTAAAAAAGAATGCGAAGAAGAACGGCGTAAGTTTCATAAAGTCATCCTGTGATTGATACCGTTAAAGTACCCGTACTGTTTTCACCCTGTCAATAAAAAACGCGCCCGAAGGCGCGTTGGCGGTACACTCAATTTAAAGGATTACTCTTCTTCAACTTCTTCCGCGAAGCTGGCGTCTTTCACCGACGTTGCGGCGCGACGGGCTTCACCTTTGTGTTGCACTTTATTGAGCTGCCGTTCCAGCTTGTTGATCAAATCGTTAATAGCGGTGTACATATCCTCATGTTTTGCGCTGGCGACCAGATGGCCGTTTGGAGTATTGATAGTTGCGTCAGCGATGAAACCCTGGGGCTCCTTGGACAGGATGATATGTGGATTAATCAAATGTGTTTGCCATTTATCCAGTTTGGCGAGACGGTCTGCGACGTGCTGGCGAATTGCCGGAGTAATTTCCATTTGTTTACTGGTAATGTTCATTGTCATAAATTTTACCTCTTGTCTTTCCGTCTTGGTGATTCCAGCATACCCGACCTAATGTCAAAATGTGTGATTTAGATCACGTTATTTTGTCGGTTTTTGTCAGGGAATCTTTTTTGTGAGGCAGGGCAGGAAGAGATGAGATTTACCTTGTGGAAGGTACGAATTGCGGTCATAGTTGACGGGATGTGTTGAGGCTAAAGCGCTTCAGCGGATGTCTGAATTGAATAAAAAAACGGCAGCCTTCGGGCTGCCGTTTTGCATTGAAACGCTATCACGTGTTGCTGCTGTTCGCGGCGATGATTTTCGCCACTTTTTCAGCCTGAGAGGTCATCTGCATCTGACGGTAAGCATTTTCCATCAGCTTCAGGCCGTCACGCGTTGCCTGAGTATCCGGGTAATCACGCAGCATACCTTCTACGCGGTTAACCACGGCAACCCATGCGCCACGGCGGGTATAGTATTCCGCAACGGAGTACTCATATTTCGCCAGACGATCTTTCAGGAACACCAGACGTTTGGTCGCGTCGGTGACGTACTGGCTGTTTGGATAGCCGCGCACCAGCTTGGAGAAGTCATTGAAGGCGTCGCGCGCATGCTGCGGGTCACGGTCGGAGCGATCTACGCCGAAGAAGCCCTGCAGGGCGCTGTCGTCCAGCGCCATGTTGGTCAGGCCGCGCATGTACATGACGTAGTCGATGTTAGGATGAGTCGGGTTCAGACGCATGAAACGATCGATAGTTGCCTGAGCCAGCGGCAGATCGGCATTTTTGTAGTAGGCGTAGATAAGATCTAACTGTACCTGCTGCGAATACGGACCAAATGGATAGCGATTATCCAACGCTTCCAGTTGCGTTATCGCCTGTTTCCAGTTACCGTCCTGCAACTTTTGTTGTGCAGTCGCATAGATTTCATTCGGCGGATTGTCAGGGACCTGTTCATTCGAACCGGAGCAGCCCACCAAAGCCAGGCTCAACGTGGCCGCTGCCACCAGATATTTCATGCGCGTCATGACGTTTTGACTTTCCTCAAATGTTTGTCCGGGAGAAACTCTGTTCCTGCTCCCGATTAAGACCAGCTACAATAGCACACTATATTAAACGGCAAAGCCGTAAAACCCAACGTTAAACAAAGAAGCAGTTTATGGCACAACGAGTAGAACTCACCGCAACAGTCTCCGAAAATCAGCTCGGTCAACGCTTAGATCAGGCTTTGGCCGAATTGTTCCCTGATTATTCGCGTTCACGCATAAAAGAATGGATCCTTGACCAGCGCGTGCTGGTAAACGGCAAGATCTGGGACAAACCAAAAGAGAAAGTGTTTGGTGGGGAAGCTGTTGCCATCAATGCTGAAATCGAAGAGGAAATCCGCTTCGAGCCGCAGGATATCCCATTGGACATCGTCTATGAAGATGATGACATTCTGGTGATCAACAAGCCGCGCGACCTGGTTGTTCATCCGGGCGCAGGGAATCCAGACGGTACGGTACTTAACGCACTTCTTCATTATTATCCGCCGATTGCGGATGTCCCACGTGCAGGCATCGTTCACCGTCTGGATAAAGACACCACCGGTCTGATGGTGGTGGCGAAGACCGTTCCCGCTCAGACCCGTCTGGTGGAATCGCTGCAGCTGCGTGAGATTACTCGCGAATATGAAGCGGTGGCGATTGGACACATGACCGCTGGCGGCACGGTAGAAGAGCCGATCAGCCGTCACCCGACGAAACGTACCCATATGTCGGTGCATCCGATGGGTAAACCGGCGGTGACGCACTATCGCATTATGGAGCACTTCCGTATTCATACCCGCCTGCGCCTGCGCCTGGAAACCGGTCGTACTCACCAGATCCGCGTTCACATGGCGCACATTACCCATCCGCTGGTGGGGGATCAGGTGTACGGTGGTCGTCCGCGTCCGCCAAAAGGCGCGTCGGATGAGTTCATCAGCGTACTGCGTAAATTCGATCGTCAGGCGCTGCACGCGACCATGCTGCGTCTTTATCACCCGATCAGTGGTATCCAGATGGAATGGCATGCGCCTATCCCGCAGGATATGGTGGAACTCATTGATGCCATGCGTGCCGATTTCGAAGAACATAAGGATCAAGTGGACTGGTTATGACCAAACTGATTGTCCCGGAGTGGCCGCTGCCTGCAGGCGTGGCCGCCTGTAGTTCGACCCGTATTGGCGGCGTGAGCCAGGGCGCGTGGGAGTCTTTAAACCTCGGCGCGCACTGCGGCGATAGCCTGGAACACGTTGAAGAGAACCGCACGCGTCTGTTTGCTGCAGGAAATCTGCCGTCGAAGCCGGTTTGGCTGGAGCAGGTTCACGGCAAAGCGGTACTGAAGCTGACGGGAGAACCTTACGCTTCCAAACGCGCCGATGCTTCTTACAGTAATACGCCGGGCACGGTTTGTGCCGTAATGACCGCCGATTGTCTGCCGGTTCTGTTTTGTAACCGTGCCGGTACGGAGGTAGCAGCAGCGCACGCGGGCTGGCGTGGCTTATGCGAGGGCGTGCTGGAAGAGACCGTCGCCTGCTTCAATGATGATCCCGCCAATATCATGGCCTGGCTAGGTCCGGCGATTGGCCCTCGTGCTTTTGAAGTGGGGCCGGAGGTTCGCGAAGCATTTATGGAAAAAGATCCGCAAGCCATTGAGGCCTTCCTGCCTGCCGGGGAAAAATATCTGGCGGATATTTACCAGCTTGCCCGCCAGCGTCTGAATAATATTGGCGTAACGCAGATCTTCGGTGGCGATCGCTGTACGTTCACCGAAAAGGATGATTTTTTCTCCTATCGCCGCGACAAGACGACGGGTCGTATGGCAAGTTTCATTTGGCTGATATAACCTAAAGAATCAAGACGATCCGGCACGTGCCGTTTTCTTTTCACATAATTCAGGTCATTAACCTTGAATAATTGAGGGATGACCTCATTTAATCTCCAGTAGCAAATTTGACCTGTTATGGGAGGAGTTATGCGTCTGGATCGTCTTACTAATAAATTCCAGCTTGCTCTCGCCGATGCCCAGTCCCTTGCACTGGGGCACGACAACCAATTCATCGAACCTCTTCATTTAATGAGCGCCTTGCTGAATCAGGAAGGGGGATCGGTACGTCCTTTATTAACGTCTGCTGGCATTAATGCTGGCCAGTTACGTACCGCTATCGATCAGGCGCTGAGCCGTTTACCGCAGGTAGAAGGTACCGGCGGCGACGTTCAACCGTCGCAGGATCTGGTGCGCGTGCTGAACCTTTGCGACAAGCTGGCGCAAAAACGTGGGGACAACTTTATTTCGTCAGAACTGTTTGTTCTGGCAGCGCTTGAATCACGCGGTACCTTGACCGACCTGCTGAAATCTGCCGGTGCAACCACCGCCAATGTGACTCAGGCGATTGAGAAAATGCGCGGAGGTGAAAGCGTGAACGATCAGGGAGCCGAAGACCAACGTCAGGCTTTGAAGAAATTTACGGTCGATCTGACCGAACGTGCCGAGCAGGGCAAACTTGACCCGGTTATCGGCCGTGACGAAGAGATCCGTCGTACGATTCAGGTACTGCAGCGTCGTACCAAAAACAACCCGGTACTGATTGGTGAGCCGGGGGTCGGTAAAACCGCCATCGTTGAAGGGCTTGCGCAGCGTATCGTAAACGGTGAAGTGCCGGAAGGGTTGAAAGGCCGCCGCGTACTGGCGCTGGATATGGGCGCGCTGGTGGCCGGTGCGAAATACCGCGGTGAGTTTGAAGAGCGTTTGAAAGGCGTGCTTAACGACCTGGCGAAACAGGAAGGCAACGTCATTCTGTTTATCGACGAACTGCACACCATGGTGGGGGCTGGTAAGGCCGACGGCGCGATGGATGCCGGGAACATGCTGAAACCTGCGCTGGCGCGTGGTGAACTTCACTGTGTCGGTGCCACTACGCTTGATGAGTATCGTCAGTACATTGAGAAAGATGCCGCTCTGGAACGTCGTTTCCAGAAGGTGTTTGTTGCCGAGCCAAGCGTTGAAGATACCATCGCGATCCTGCGTGGTCTGAAAGAGCGTTATGAACTGCACCACCATGTGCAGATTACTGACCCGGCCATCGTTGCGGCGGCGACGCTTTCGCATCGGTATATCGCCGATCGTCAGTTGCCTGATAAAGCAATCGACCTGATCGATGAAGCGGCGTCGAGCATTCGTATGCAGATTGACTCGAAGCCGGAAGAACTGGACCGACTCGACCGCCGCATCATTCAGCTCAAGCTGGAACAGCAGGCTCTGAAAAAAGAGTCCGATGAAGCCAGTAAGAAACGCCTGGATATGCTCAATGAAGAGCTGGACGATAAAGAGCGCCAGTATTCTGAGCTGGAAGAAGAGTGGAAAGCCGAGAAAGCCTCCCTCTCTGGCACGCAGACCATTAAAGCGGAACTCGAACAGGCCAAAATTGCCATTGAGCAGGCTCGCCGTGTGGGTGACCTGGCACGTATGTCTGAACTGCAGTACGGCAAAATCCCTGAGCTGGAGAAACAGCTTGAGATCGCCACGCAGTCTGAAGGCAAAACCATGCGTCTGTTACGTAATAAAGTGACGGATGCCGAAATTGCCGAAGTGCTCGCTCGCTGGACCGGTATTCCGGTGGCGCGCATGATGGAAAGCGAACGCGATAAGCTGCTGCGTATGGAGCAGGATCTGCATCAGCGGGTGATTGGTCAGGACGAGGCGGTTGAAGCGGTCTCCAACGCTATTCGCCGTAGCCGTGCTGGGCTTTCCGATCCAAATCGCCCGATCGGTTCGTTCCTGTTCCTGGGGCCGACCGGTGTCGGTAAAACCGAACTGTGTAAAGCGCTGGCAAACTTTATGTTCGACAGCGACGATGCGATGGTGCGTATCGACATGTCCGAGTTCATGGAGAAACACTCCGTCTCGCGTCTGGTCGGTGCGCCTCCGGGATATGTTGGTTATGAAGAGGGCGGCTACCTGACCGAAGCGGTGCGCCGGCGTCCTTATTCCGTCATCCTGCTGGATGAGGTGGAAAAAGCGCATCCGGATGTGTTCAACATCCTGCTTCAGGTGCTGGATGATGGTCGTCTGACAGACGGGCAGGGGAGAACGGTCGATTTCCGTAATACGGTCGTCATCATGACCTCGAACCTGGGTTCCGATTTGATTCAGGAACGTTTCGGTGAACTTGACTACAGCCATATGAAGGATCTGGTGCTCGGTGTGGTGAGCCATAACTTCCGTCCGGAGTTCATTAACCGTATTGACGAAGTGGTGGTATTCCATCCTCTGGGTGAGAAACACATTGCGTCGATTGCGCAGATCCAGCTGCAGCGTCTGTACAAACGTCTGGAAGAGCGTGGATATGAAATTCACATCTCCGACGATGCGCTGAAGCTGCTGAGCGAGAATGGTTACGATCCGGTTTATGGTGCGCGTCCACTGAAACGTGCTATTCAGCAGCAGATCGAAAACCCGCTGGCGCAGCAGATCCTCTCCGGAGAACTGATTCCGGGCAAAGTTATCCGTCTGGAAGCTAACGACGATCGTATTGTGGCAGTGCAGTAAGTCACAAAACGCAAAAACGAGCCGCTTGCGGCTCGTTTTTGTTTAAAAACCAGGCGAAAATTGAGGTCTGGGATGCGTTTTGCCTGGAAAGTGAGCAGTCAGTAAATAATTTTCACTTTATCCTTGCAGCTTCGGAATTACTCCCTATAATGCGCCTCCACTGACACGGAACAACGGCACACACGCCGCCGGGTCAGCAGAGAAAAGCAAAATAAACGCTTGACTCTG
>NZ_JADBQK010000037.1:0-5130 GCF_014895885.1 Enterobacter cloacae complex sp. P17RS | reverse complement strand
TAACCATGCTTAAATTATTAAATTCATTCCGAAATCCATTTTCTATAAAAAAGACTCTAAATACAATAGGACTTCTTGGAAATTATCACCCCACAGATCCAAGCTTATATAAAGACTACTCTATAATACTAGATGGAAACAAACCTCAAATAAAAAGAATAACACAATTATTTGATGTAAATGAAGATGAGTATAAAAAATGGTTAAGATGCTTATTCATGTTGTTAGCTGTAAAGCCCAATGGAAGTACAAATTTCATAGAGGACATTTTAACTCGATTACTATTAAACGAAAATAGTGAGGCGTGTTTTATATTATTCAAGTACACAAGTAAAGACTTGGGCATTGCCATTTCTGACAGAGGAATAATTGAACGTGCAAATAATAGTGACATGATGTCCTTTGATATGAATTTGGATGCTTGTACATTCATGCGATTTGGTCATGTTAATTTAACGAAAGTCTTACCGAAAGGCATGCCAGATAAACTCATCCAACATTATAAAAAATCCAAAAGAGACATAAATCTAATAGTTATAGAGAACAACATAGATGAGCTAATGAATTATAATCAATGCGCTGTTTTACAATCAGCACGCAAGGTATATTGCGCCCAGCCATTAATACACGGCATAGATATTATCCCAAAGACTTGAAAATACACTACAGAAAAGCATAAACATTGGTGATTTTTAACATCTGGATAAAGATCACCAATAATCTAAACTCTAGCTACATCTAAAACATCCTATTATTTCCCCATAAGTATAGAATTTAGCGAATCAGTCTGTAAAAATATGAATATAATTACTCTATCAGCATCCATTAATGCCCCCAAGGATTAAATTCTTCAAATCCCAAAAACAGTTTCCCACAGCTTTCCTCTCTCCCCCAGATCTACCCTATCCCCAACTCATAGCAGTACCCCTAAAAGCTTCCTGTTCTAAGACGAACTGCGACCTGTAAGAAGCGCCTTTGGCGGTCAGCCCCCCGGTCAACCAGGGAACGAAGCGTGGTCTGAAACTGACCTCCTGTCTCGATACAGGTGACCACACCCTTTATCGCTATACTGTTGCAAGCGTAGCGACAGACAGAACGCTGTAGAGAAGTCGGACGGCATTGCCGAAGGCTTTGCGTCCGTACTTCCTGCTGAATTTGCAAAACGCGGCGTCACTTTTAAGAGCATAAGCGAGTGAAAGTGACGCCAGCGCGCAGATCAGCTTCAACCCAGCTACTGTCTGCAAATCCACTGCAACAAACAGGCTGACACTCAAACAGATGTCAGAAATTCACTTACCAGGAGGAGAAACCAGCACTACCGAACCGATACCGGAGGCCAGGTCATTTTACCTGTGGGGATATACCTGCCTGAGCAGGCGGCTGCATTCGTGCATCACCGTACCCCGTCATACCTCATCCGCGCATTCTCCGGCGCACCGGTATCGTTCAGCACAGCACGCTGTGCCCAACCGCGCGTCGGAGAATTGAGTGGAGAGTAGCTATGTCGAAACTTACAAAACGCATGGAAAAACTCGCCCTGCTGGCTGGCGGCAGTTTTAAAACAGTCCATGATCGCCTCCGCATCGCCGGGCGTTTAAGCCAGCATCTGCACAAGCTGAATATCCAGATTCAGGATCTCCAGCATCTGAAATCGTCACATATCGAAAGCTACGTGATGGCGCGACGGGAAGTAGGCATTACGCCACGCACGCTACAAAACGAGATGGCTGCCCTGCGTACCATCCTTGCTCAGTCTGGACGTCAAAAATTTGCCCAATCGGAGCGCATCAGCAATAAAGCGCTCGGGCTGGGTAACGCCAGCCGGGCAGGAACGCATCTGCTATTAACCTCAGAACGCTGATTGTCGGCGCTGTCTGCTTTTCATGAAAAGGATGAAGGGCTGGCTCTGACGCTGGAGCTTGCCAGAGCAATGGGTTTGCGTTCACAGGAAGCGGTGCAGTGTTGTCAGTCTCTGAAGACCTGGGCCGCTGCGTTAGAGCGCGGAGAAAACCGATTGCAGGTGGTTTTTGGCACCAAAGGATCACGTTCCCGTCAGACGGTGGTGCTCGAACCTGAAAGGCTACGCAGCATCCTGAACCAGGCTATCCTCCTGATGATACAAAGCGGGGGACGTTTGCTCAATAAACCCGATCTGCGCGCCGCAATGAATTACTGGCGTGGCAGCGCAGTTCGCGCAGGGTTGACTGGCCCCTATGCACCACACAGTCTGCACTATTCATGGGCACAGGAGGCGATGGCGCACTACCAGGGACTGGTGCTGAGTATAAAGGAAGCCAGGGCGATGGTTGCGATGGATCTTGGTCACGGCGATGGACGAGGGCGCTACATCCAGCAGGTGTATGGGAGGCAATCATGAGCTATTACGTTTCTGCCGTCTCCGATCGGGCACGCAATAACTGGCCGAAAATATTTGAACAACTGGGCATTTTCATTCCACCAAATCATCGACATGGCCCGTGTCCCTGTTGTGGGGGTAAGGATCGCTTCAGGATGGATGATCTGGAGGGGCGCGGCACATGGTTCTGCAATCAGTGCGGCGCAGGTGACGGACTGGATCTGGTTTCCCGCTTCTTCGGTTGCGCACTGGTTGCGGCCGCCGGAATGGTGCAGGACATTGATCCTCTACCGCTGGTTCCGCCAGCCAGGGAAAAATCACAGGCTTTGAATATGGAATCGCGTATTAAGACACTGCTTCGTCATTGCGAATCCGGAGAAGCGCCGTATCTGGCAACGCGAGGCTGGCGACGAGCCCAGTGGCTTCTGACTGAGCGTAGTAGCCGGACAATCTGCGGCGTGCATTTCGGGGCGGGTACGCTGGTATTGCCAATTCGAAATACAGGCGCGCAGCTGACAGGTGCGCAGTTCATTCATCCTGGAGGGAAAAAGTACCTGCTGCCGGTAGCCATCTGAAGGATTGTTTTTGCCCGGTACATCAGGCGAGCCGCAACGGTAGACCGGAACCCTGGGCACCGGACAGCAAACCACCGGAAGGCATCATTATTACCGAAGGATATGCAACCACGCTTGCGGTCTCATGCCTTCATCATTTTCCAGTCGTTGCTGCCCTGTCGGCGCACAATCTGAAAAATGTGGCCATCGCTTTCCGGGCTCAGTGGCCTGAATGCCATCTTATCCTGGCTGGCGATAATGATTGCAGTCAGGAGAAAAATACCGGGTTGCTGAATGCAACCGCCGCTGCCGAGGTTGTGAAGGGCTGTGTGGTTCTCCCTGCAGACACCACATTGAGCGACTGGGATGAATTTTACCGTCACTACGGTGAATCCATTTCCCGGATTGTGTTCAACCAGCAGCTTCCTGCAAATTTCAGGTCGTAAGCCATGACAGCATTAGACCGTACTCTCACCACCTCCCTTCCGCTGCGCCGGGGCTCAGAAGGGTTTAACACGAGTCAGGATTATCTGGTGAAAGGACTCATTCCCGCCGAGGCGCTGTGCAGTATTTACGGCCCCGGCGGCTCTTTAAAATCCTTTCTGGCGGTATCGCTGGCGTGCCATATTGCCAGCGGTACGTCATGGGGCGGAAGGCGAGTCAATCAAGGGGCTGTGCTGTTTATCGCCGGAGAAGGAGGAACCGGTGTATCGCGGCGGATCCGCGCCTGGGAACTCAGCGTTAATGACGAGATGGCGCTCGATAACCTGTTTCGCGTCGACTGCCCGATCTTTCCAGCCGCTCCGGGAAGCATCGAACAGGTGATCCTGGCGGCAAAGGACATTCAGAACATGACCGGAATGCCGGTACGGCTGATCATCCTCGATACGCTGGCCCGCTGTTTTGGTAATTCAGATGAAAACACCGAGCGGGATATGGGCGCATTTATCCAGGGTTGCGACGCCATTCGTTATCATACGCGCGCAGCGATGATGCTCGTTCATCACTCGGGTAAGGATCAGGAACGGGGCGCACGCGGTTCAAGTGCTTTTCAGGCTGCGCTGGATGCCGAGTTTAACGTCAGGCGCGAGGGACGTCGCAACGCTATCACCCTGAGTTGTACAAAGATGAAAGATGCGGAGATGCCGGAGGTCACCGCCTACGATCTTGAGGAAGTTGTTATCTATATCGATAGCGATGGCGAACCAGTGACCTCTCTGGTGCTGAATGACGAGCCCCGGCAACCTGACGATGACTTACTGAGTAGTGGCATACCACCCGGCGTCCCTCATATCACCCGCAACCATACGGTGCTATGGCGCTGTATTAACCAACGCATCAGCCAGAATAAGCCCTGTACCCGCGCGCTCTTGCGCGACGATCTACGGGCTAAGGGAATTAACGTCGAGAAGAAATTTTCGCGCTGGCTGGAGAAGCTAATTCGCGAAGGATTGATATTTGTAAATGGTGAGGAAATTAAACTCAATCACTACAATTTTAATAACTATTCATAGACAGTAAGATGTCAACGGTTCAAATCGTAAGTGACTCATAAAAAAACTGGTAGCCAATATAAATAAACACAAAATAAGAGCAAAGAGGATTAGTAAAAACCCATTTCGCAAACTCATATAAGAAAGCTCATTCCTTATATGCCGTATTATATTGACTTTTTCCTGACCAATAATAGCCTTAATTAAAGATTCTCTATTTTTGTTGATCTCAAAATATGTTCCATACCCAAATTTTGGTAGAGTTTTTAATGAACCCAATGAGATAAGACCTCCACACAGCATATAAAAAGAAGAAAGAAAAAACACAAACGATATATATGGACTTAATTGACTTTCAGGAAGAAATTTAACAACCCCACTGGCACCGGCACTTATAATACTTAATGATATACTTAATGCCAATGTAAATTTAAAAGTCTTATCATCTATCTCCTTGGCTCTATTATGCTCGCTCTCAAGTCTCTCGACTATTTTTTCATCCGATAATCCTGAGTAAAACTCAAAATTTGAAAAGGTGATATCATACACACTAACTGTTTTTTTGTTGGCAATATAGTAAAAATAAAGAAATGGGAAAACTTCCTCAATAATTCTAGAGAACATTTTAATTAGCCTCAGATAATTTCTTTGCAATATCGTAATCAATTTCTCTTTTATCATTAGAAAGCCATCCCCACTCGCCAGTTGGATTTATTTCAATAAATAT
>NZ_JADBQK010000036.1:992-35358 GCF_014895885.1 Enterobacter cloacae complex sp. P17RS | reverse complement strand
CTCTACCAACTGAGCTAATCACCCCCGCTGTGTGGAGTCGCATTATAGGGAGAGTTGAAAATGAGTCAACGCATTTTCTAAAGTTTTTATTCGTTCGTCGTAAAATTAAACAAAACGATCGCAAAACGGGCGGTGGCGCATGATTTCTAAACAAAAACAGCAAACTCCGCCACGATAAAGGGATCGACATTGAGGAATCCCCCCACAGTGATAGAATATTGCCCATCGTTTTTTCCCCGGGATTTGCCGATTGCCGGCATCTTTATAACGTAAGGCCATTTCATGAAAATCAAAACTCGCTTCGCGCCGAGCCCGACAGGCTATCTGCACGTCGGTGGTGCTCGTACTGCTCTCTATTCCTGGCTTTTTGCACGCCACAACCAAGGTGAGTTCGTGCTGCGTATAGAAGATACCGATCTTGAGCGCTCCACGCCGGAAGCAATTGAAGCCATTATGGATGGTATGAACTGGCTGAACCTGCAGTGGGACGAAGGCCCGTATTTCCAGACCAAACGTTTTGACCGCTATAACGCTGTTATTGATGAGATGCTGGTCGCGGGCACGGCGTATAAGTGCTACTGCTCCAAAGAGCGTCTGGATGCGCTGCGTGAAGAGCAGATGGCGAACGGTGAAAAACCGCGTTATGACGGCCGTTGCCGCCACGACCACAGCGAGCATGCCGCTGATGAGCCATGCGTGGTGCGTTTTGCTAACCCGCAGGATGGCTCGGTGATTTTCGACGACCAGATCCGTGGCCCGATCGAATTCAGCAACCAGGAGCTGGACGATCTGATCATACGCCGCACCGACGGTTCCCCAACCTATAACTTCTGCGTCGTGGTTGATGACTGGGATATGGAAATTACCCACGTTATCCGTGGTGAAGACCATATCAACAACACCCCACGCCAGATCAACATCCTGAAAGCGCTGAATGCACCTGTTCCGGTCTATGCGCACGTCTCCATGATCAACGGCGACGACGGTAAAAAGCTGTCTAAACGTCACGGTGCGGTCAGCGTCATGCAGTATCGCGACGACGGCTATCTGCCGGAAGCGCTGCTGAACTATCTGGTGCGTCTGGGCTGGGCTCACGGCGACCAGGAGATCTTCAGCCGCGAAGAGATGATCGAACTGTTCTCTCTGAGCTCTGTGAGCAAATCTGCCAGCGCATTCAACACCGACAAGCTGCTGTGGCTCAACCATCACTACATCAATACCATGCCGCCGGAATATGTGGCGACTTACCTGCAGTGGCACATTGAGCAGGCAAACATTGATACCCGCACTGGCCCTGAACTGGCGGACCTGGTAAAACTGCTCGGCGAGCGCTGCAAAACGCTGAAAGAAATTGCCGAAAGCTGCCGCTACTTCTATGAAGAGTTTGATGAGTTCGACGCTGACGCCGCGAAGAAGCACCTCCGCCCGGTTGCGCGTCAGCCGCTGGAAGTGGTGCGCGACAAGCTGGCTGCGCTCACCGAGTGGACCGCTGAAAATGTGCATCACGCCATTCAGGCGACCGCAGACGAACTGGAAGTGGGCATGGGCAAAGTCGGTATGCCGCTGCGCGTTGCGGTGACCGGCGCGGGTCAGTCTCCGGCGCTGGACGTGACTGTCCATGCCATCGGCAAGTCACGCAGCGTGACGCGCATCAACAAGGCGCTGGATTTTATTGCAGAACGTGAAAATCAGCAGTAATTAAGCCATCTATAAGAAAAACGGCAGGGTATCCTGCCGTTTTTTTTGCCTTTTATTCGGCAATACCCAGACGAGCAAGAAAACCGCGTATTCCTTCGCGCTTCAGTAAGGTATCCAGACGCTGCTGTTCAAGCTCAGTCATACTCTCCAGCGTTTCGATAATGCCCGGACGCAGACGTGAAGGCTGTTCATTGTAGGATGAGGCCACCTCAGCCAGATGATAAACCGCCTGGCGGTTACGGATAGCCGGGAGGCTCATAATATGCTCCTTCACGCGTGCATCAACGTGAATGAGCCGCGCCCGACCGCCTTTTACGCCATTGAGTCCTTCGGTTTTCCACCCCTGCTGCCGTATCCAGCGATTTACCGTTTGTCTGGCAACACCCAAATTCTCCGCCAACTCTTCCGTGGTCATTTTGCTACGTAGTCTTTTCATATTAATTCTGGTCGCGAATCCCTAAACGTTGCAACAAACCGGTAATCCCTTCCCGCAATAGCAGCGATGTCATCTGCTTCTGCTCTTCCGGCGTCATTTCATTGGCCAGCGTCAGGAGTAGGGTATGAAGTGAACCGTCAGTGCTGATGCCGTCAGGCACAGCGGATGTTTCCGTTGCCCGGCGTGCGCTGCGGATAAAGTCACGCACCTTTTCGTTCACATGCACCAGACGCGCTTTACCCCCCTGGACACCGGGCTTAGGCGACGTTATCCAACCCTCTTTGCGTACCCATTTATTGATGGTCTGTCGGCTATAGCCAGTGAGCAGGGCTAACTCTTCCGGCGTCATTCGTTCCTTGATCATGCAATTTCCTGAATATTCGTGGGGTTAATTAACGGCTCATTTTATAGCACCGTTTTACGTGAAAACGTGACAGGCTTAACTCATGACTGCGAGCAGGCTCGCAAAGTGATTCATTTGCATGATTTTTCGGCGATTGAACCGCGGCTATTGATTTTGCCGTTGACACTCCGCGGCGGAATTCATATTATGCCGCCCGTCAACATGACAGCTTTACGATGGGGCTATAGCTCAGCTGGGAGAGCGCCTGCTTTGCACGCAGGAGGTCTGCGGTTCGATCCCGCATAGCTCCACCAAACTCTGAACCCAACAGAGTGTGGTTAGTAAAGTAACATGTGGGGCTATAGCTCAGCTGGGAGAGCGCTTGCATGGCATGCAAGAGGTCAGCGGTTCGATCCCGCTTAGCTCCACCAAATTTTTAAACCCTCGTCAAAAGACGAGGGTTTTTTTTATGTTTTTGTAACACCCCTAAACGTATTTTGTTGCCAAAATGGTTTTTTTCCATATCCCACCTCAACCGAAATCAATAAATCAGTCTATAAATAGACTTCAACTTGATTCGCGTAATTAATAAACCTATTATCCATTCGGTCAATGATATGAACGGATAATAATCTCCCCCAGCTTAATGAATAGAAAATCGTATAATAATGTAAAGATATTTATAATTGCTCTGGCGATCTGTCTGATTGCGGTTCCCGTTTCCCGTTATCTCTCCCCGCGTGCAATTGTTAATGAACACGACGTTTATTTAGCGTGGCTCCCGTTAAGCGTTATGCTGGCGATTATGCTGTTATTGGGGCGCCGCGGTATTCTGCCTATTCTGATAAGTTTTATGGTTGCTAATATATTTAACGTTAATTTAGCACCACTACAATATTCAGTATTACTGTTCTGTCAGACTTTCTCCGTATTCGCTGCCTGCGGTGTTCTGCGCCTTCTGCTGGGCCGGCGCTGGCGCTACTGTATGCCCAACAGGCACATTGGGTTACGCATATTTTGGCTCGGCTTTATGGTGCCGATAGGCATTAAAATGTCGATGTATCTCGCTGGCTATTTCTTTGATTTTCCGGTCACAATCTCAACTTTCTTCGGCGAAGGAACGGTAATTTATAACGTTGTTGATATTCAAAGCCTGATATGCGCGGCGATGATTTTTACCATGATGTTCTATTATCCGTTAAGAATGATTATTAATCCTCGTTATGCCATCAAGTTCTGGCGGCGAAGTGTGAAGCCCGTGTTTTTACACAAGAAATCATTATATATATTCGTCTGGCTGATGCTGTTAATCGCCATCATCGCAATTTTATGTGCGCCTTTTGAGTCGCCTGTTATTGCAGGCTATTTGATGCCGATTATTTTCATTCTCTTTACGTTAGCGATTAGCCGTCTGAGCTACGCGCTTATCTCTCTGCTGTGGGCCACCTCTGCGCTTCTGCTGTTGACCTACAACTACAACTTTCTAAACGGAGTGGAGTCGGGCCATTCGCTCTCCTTTATCCTGTCGGTACTGATCTCTTTTGCTATCTGCCTGCTTTATATGTCGCGTATCTATCAGCGAAGCGAATGGTTGAAGCAGGGCTGGCAGGACAGAGCGCTCACCGATCCGCTGACCGGATTACCCAACATTCGTGCGCTGGAAGATTTTCTCCTCGACCACCCGGATGCCAAAGTGTGTTGCCTGAGAATGGATAATCTGGAGTTTTTGAGCCGCCATTACGGAATTCTCATGCGGGTGCACTGCAAACGAATGATCACGTCCTCTCTCCAGCCGCTGTTGCAAAAAGATGAGACGCTTTTTCAGCTGCCGGGAAGCGAGCTGGTGCTGGTATTGCTTGGGCAGGGAACGGCCGAGCGCCTCCAGCATATGGTTGATCGGCTGAACAGCCGTAAGATTTTCTGGAACAATACCGGGCTGGATATCGAATTTGGCGCGTCCTGGGGAATGGTCGAAAACGGTGAGAAACTGCACCACACGCTGGGGCAACTGAGCTGGCTGGCCGAGCAATCCTGCGGAGCGCACAACGTTCTTGCGCTGACGAATAGCCTGGAAGCTGCATCAGGACAAACAACGGAGCGTGTCCTGATGCTGGCGCGGATTAAGCACGCCCTGGAGGCGGGGCAGTTCCATTTGTATGCGCAGCCGATCCAGAAGGCGGACGGTAGCGGGTACTACGAAATTCTGGCGCGTATGGAGAGCGAGGGCGAGATCATCACCCCTGACCGCTTTATTCCCCTGATTGCCCAGTTCAACCTCAGCCACCGGTTTGATATGTGCGTCATGGAAAAATTACTGCTGTGGCTGCGCGATCACCCAGCGACGCAGGCTGGCGCCCGTTTCTCTGTCAATCTGATGCCGCTTACGCTGATGCAAAATGAGGTGGCGACTGAGATTTGTGCGCTCTTTGAACGGTACGGCGTTGCGCCTCAGGCTGTCGTGATTGAGATCACCGAAGAGCAGGCCTTCTCCAATTCCGGCTGCAGCATCCACAATATTCAGCAGCTGCGGGATTACGGTTTCAGGATTGCCATCGATGATTTTGGTACCGGCTACGCCAACTACGAGCGTCTGAGACGCCTGCAGGCAGACATCATTAAAATTGACGGCTGCTTCGTGAAAGATATTTGTACTGATGATATGGACGCAATGATCGTCCAGTCGATATGTAATCTGGCGAAGACGAAATCACTGTGCGTGGTGGCCGAATATGTTGAGACGCCAGCGCAGCGGGAGATGCTGCTACGCTTCGGCGTGGACTATCTCCAGGGCTACCTGATAGGCAAACCCAAACCGCTGGAAGAATTGCGGGCATAAAAAAACCGGGAGCAAGTCTCCCGGTTTTTTTTTACGGTAAACGTTACAGAACCAGCGCAGCGATAGAAGCAGACAGGACGCTCACCAGGGTGGAGCCGTAAACCAGTTTCAGGCCAAAGCGAGAAACCACGTTACCCTGTTCTTCGTTCAGGCCTTTAATCGCACCGGCGATAATACCGATGGACGAGAAGTTCGCGAAGGAGACCAGGAATACGGACAGAATGCCTTCCGCACGTGGAGAGAGCGTGCTGGCGATTTTCTGCAGATCCATCATCGCAACGAATTCGTTAGAAACCAGCTTGGTCGCCATGATACTGCCTACCTGCAGCGCTTCATGAGCCGGAACACCCATCACCCATGCGACAGGGTAGAAGATGTAGCCCAGGATGCCCTGGAAGGAGATGCCCAGCACTGCGGCGAACAGGGCGTTCAGTGCGGAGATCAGGGCGATAAAGCCGATCAGCATCGCGGCAACGATAATCGCCACTTTGAAACCTGCCAGGATGTACTCACCCAGCATTTCGAAGAAGCTCTGACCTTCGTGCAGGTTAGACATCTGGATGTTCTCTTCGCTGGCGTCAACGCGATAGGGGTTGATCAGCGACAGAACGATAAAGGTGCTGAACATATTCAGAACCAGCGCTGCAACCACATATTTTGGCTCCAGCATGGTCATGTACGCGCCCACGATAGACATGGAAACGGTAGACATTGCGGTTGCCGCCATGGTGTACATGCGGTTACGGGACATTTTGCCGAGGATATCTTTATACGCGATGAAGTTCTCAGACTGACCGAGGATCAGGGAACTTACGGCGTTGAAAGATTCCAGCTTGCCCATGCCGTTTACTTTGGATAACAGGAAACCAATGCCACGAATAACGAACGGCAGAACGCGGATGTGCTGCAGAATACCGATCAGCGCGGAGATGAAGACGATTGGGCACAGTACCTTCAGGAAGAAGAATGCCAGACCTTCGTCGTTCATTTTACCGAAGACAAAGTTTGTCCCTTCGTTGGCGAATCCGAGCAGTTTTTCGAACATTTCGGAGAAGCCTTTCACGAAGCCGAGGCCTACGTTGGAGTTCAGGAAGAACCACGCAAGTAAAACTTCAATGACCAGCAGCTGGACAACATAACGAATACGAATTTTTTTGCGGTCTGTGCTGACCAGCAATGCGAGTGCAGTAACGACAACAAGTGCCAGGACAAAATGAAGGACGCGGTCCATATTTGCTCCAAATATGAGGCAGGTTTAATTTTCGTGCACATTCTATGTAACAAGCGAAAAGAAAACGAGATCAGGGACACACTATAGTTACATCCTGTGACGAGTCTCAAAATTAGTGATCCACAATACATTTTTGTTATGTTAGGTAAATGAGTGAAAAGTTAAGTTTGTGTGCTACGCTTCACAAATGACCGCGCATTTTCACATTCTGTGATGTCGCACCACCTGCCCATCTATTGTTCTTAGCTATCAGAGAAATCATTTTAAACTCTCTAAATGATCTTGATAATCATTCTCATTTTGATAGCATTAAACATAGCAAAGGCTATATTTCCAGAGGCAGATAATGACAAACAGTCGCGTAGAGGGTAGCAGTGGTAGAGCCGCGCGCAAGTTGCGGTTCGCATTAATGGGACCTGCTTTTATTGCTGCCATCGGCTATATCGATCCGGGTAATTTTGCGACCAATATTCAGGCCGGGGCCAGTTTCGGCTATAAGCTGCTGTGGGTGGTCGTCTGGGCAAACCTGATGGCGATGCTGATTCAGATGCTCTCTGCAAAACTGGGGATTGCCACGGGTAAAAACCTGGCGGAGCAAATTCGCGACCATTATCCCCGTCCGGCGGTGTGGCTCTACTGGGTTCAGGCGGAAATTATCGCCATGGCAACCGATCTCGCTGAATTTATCGGGGCAGCGATTGGCTTTAAGCTGATTCTGGGCGTGTCGCTGTTACAGGGGGCGGTGCTGACCGGGATTGCCACATTCCTGATCCTGATGCTGCAACGTCGGGGTCAAAAACCGCTGGAGAAGGTCATTGGTGGCCTGCTGCTGTTTGTTGCTGCGGCGTACATCGTCGAGCTGATTTTCTCACAGCCGAATCTGGCGCAGCTCGCAAAAGGCATGGTGATCCCAAGCCTGCCAACCTCGGAAGCGGTTTTCCTGGCCGCCGGGGTACTTGGGGCGACCATTATGCCGCATGTCATTTATTTGCACTCCTCGTTGACCCAGCATCTGCACGGCGGGACGCGTAAAGAACGCTACTCGGCAACCAAATGGGATGTGGCAATCGCCATGACCATCGCGGGTTTTGTGAATCTGGCGATGATGGCCACCGCAGCCGCCGCTTTCCACTTTAACGGTCATACTGGTGTCGCCGATCTCGACCAGGCTTACCTCACGCTCGAGCCGTTACTGAGCCATGCTGCTGCCACGATATTTGGTCTGAGCCTGGTTGCCGCCGGTCTCTCCTCCACGGTGGTGGGGACGCTGGCAGGGCAGGTGGTGATGCAGGGATTTGTTCGCTTCCATATTCCATTGTGGGTGCGTCGTTTTATCACCATGCTTCCGTCGTTTATCGTGATTCTGATGGGGCTCGATCCAACGCGAATTCTGGTGATGAGCCAGGTGCTGCTGAGCTTTGGTATTGCGCTGGCGCTGGTGCCGCTGCTGATTTTCACCAGCAATAAAACTCTGATGGGCGAACTGGTTAATACGACGCTGGTGAAACGGGCCGGGTGGGCCATCGTGGTGGTCGTCGTAGCGCTAAATCTGTGGCTGTTGATTGGCACCGCGCTGGGGCTATAAAAGAAAAAGGAGCCGGGAGGCTCCTTTTTGCATTAATGATGACCGTGACCGTGACCGTGACCACCGCGTCCTTTTCCGCCGTGACCCCAGCCGCCGCGGCGGTCGTCACGATCTTTCCAGCCTTCGCGGTAGCCGCGCTCATAAGCGTTGTTTTTATACCAGCCGCGATGCAGGCCGTTATCGTGCCTGCGCCAGCGGTCACCTCGCCATTCATAATGACGGTGCCAGTAGTCACGGTCGCGCCAGTAGCCACCGTCCCAGTATCTGCCGTAGTCGTCACGATCGCCAATTTGTAATTTTACTGATGGCAACAGGGTGATTTCGCCCGCAGTGGCGACGAGCGGGGCCGAAGCCAGTAATACCGCTGCAAGAATCAGTGACCTGAACATACTCTTTCTCCTTCACGATCGGGGCCTTCGTGGGGCCTGTTAACGCAATATTACGAGTTGGTAAAGGCTCGTTTCATCGCCTCAACTCCGAATTCCCGAGGGAGAGCACTTTTTGCTAAAAGTGGTTTTATTTTGAACTGCTCAGGATCTGGTCGATTAGAGAAAGTTCTTCTGCGGTAAACTGGCGGTTTTCCAGCATACCCACGGCATCATCAATCTGAGCCGTTTTGCTGGCCCCGATCAGCACCGACGTGACCTCCTCATGGCGTAACACCCAGGCAAGCGCCATCTGCGAGAGTTTCTGGCCGCGGCTTTCTGCCAGGGCGTTTAGCTGGCGCACCTTCTCAAGCTTCTCTTCGGTGATCTGTTCCGGGTTAAGGAATTGACTGCCGCTTGCCGCACGGGAATCGGCGGGAATACCGTAAAGATACCGGTTGGTCAACTGTCCCCCTGCCAGCGGCGAGAAGGGAATACAGCCGACCCCTTTTTCCTGCAGAACATCCAGCAAACCCTCTTCCGGCGCACGTTCGAACATCGAGTATTTCGGCTGGTGGATCAGGCAGGGCGTGCCCAGGTCATTCAGGATATCAATCGCTTTTCGCGCCAGCTCGGCAGGATAGTTGGATAACCCGACATACAGGGCTTTGCCCTGGCGCACCAGATGGTCAAGCGCTTTCATGGTTTCCTGCAGCGGTGTTTCCGGGTCCGGACGGTGATGATAGAAGATATCGACATATTCCAGCCCCATGCGCTTCAGGCTTTGATCGAGGCTTGCCAGCAGATATTTACGCGATCCCCAGTCGCCGTAAGGGCCGTCCCACATGGTATATCCCGCTTTCGTGGAGACGATCAGTTCGTCGCGCCAGGGCAGGAAATCCTCCTGCAAAATACGGCCGAAATTACGCTCGGCGGACCCCGGAGGGGGACCATAGTTATTGGCAAGGTCGAAATGCGTAATACCCAGATCGAACGCGCGCTGTAAAAGTTGACGGCTATTTTCGATAAGCGTAGCGTCACCAAAGTTATGCCACAGCCCCAGCGAGACCGCGGGCAACCTGAGTCCGCTTCGCCCACAGCGGCGATACTCCATTGTCTGATAACGATTTTTGTCCGGCTGATAACCCATTCGTATGACCTCTCGTGCTGAAGAGAAAAATCAGTGTATACGTTTACATTAACGTGAAAAAAAGCAGCATAACCCAGCATTTTTTTGTAAAGCATTCTTTCCATAGCCTTCTTATCGCCAATTCTGGACAGCCATCACGCTTATTTAATACTCAAAGTGAGGTCAACATCAGAAGGATACCTGTTTATGCGTACCCCGTACTGCGTCGCCGATTACCTGCTGGACCGTCTTACAGATTGTGGAGCCGATCATCTGTTTGGCGTGCCGGGCGACTATAACCTGCAGTTTCTCGACCACGTAATAGACAGCCCGGGCATCTGCTGGGTGGGCTGTGCCAACGAGTTAAACGCCTCTTATGCCGCTGACGGATATGCCCGCTGTAAGGGCTTCGCCGCGCTGCTGACGACGTTTGGCGTCGGCGAATTAAGTGCCATGAACGGCATTGCGGGCAGCTATGCCGAGCACGTTCCGGTGCTGCATATTGTTGGCGCGCCGGGGATGGCGTCTCAGCAAAGAGGGGAACTGCTGCACCATACGCTGGGCGATGGTGAGTTCCGTCATTTTTACCATATGAGCGAGCCGATCACCGTTGCACAGGCGATCCTGACCGAACAAAACGCCTGTTATGAAATCGACCGGGTACTGACGACGATGCTCCGGGAACGTCGCCCCGGCTATTTGATGTTACCTGCTGATGTGGCAAAAAAAGCCGCTACGCCGCCTGTAAACGCTCTCACGCTTCGGCATGCCCATGCCGATAGCGCCTGCCTGAAAGCGTTCCGGGATGCTGCGGAGCGTCAACTGGCAGCGAGTAAGCGTACCGCGCTGTTAGCGGATTTTCTTGTCCTGCGCCATGGGCTGAAGCACGCGCTGCAGAAGTGGGTGAAGGATGTGCCGATGGCGCATGCCACGATGCTGATGGGCAAAGGCATATTCGACGAACGTAACGCCGGTTTTTACGGTACCTACAGCGGTTCGGCCAGTGCCGGTCCGGTAAAAGAGGCGATAGAGGGGGCGGATACGGTGCTGTGCATCGGCACGCGTTTTACCGATACTCTGACGGCCGGGTTTACCCATCAGTTAACGCCTGCACAGACAATAGAAGTCCAGCCTCATGCCGCCCGCGTCGGCGATATCTGGTTTACCGGCATCCCGATGGCCCAGGCCATTGAAGCGCTGCTGGAGCTGTGCAAACAGCATATTCACGATAAGCCTGTTCCGGCATCGCACAGCGCGATGAATTTCCCTCAGCCGGACGGCTCACTTACGCAGGAGAATTTCTGGCAAACGCTGCAAACGTTTATTCGCCCGGGAGACATCATCCTGGCCGATCAGGGCACCTCGGCCTTCGGCGCGATTGACCTGCGTTTGCCTGCCGACGTGAATTTTATCGTCCAGCCGCTGTGGGGCTCGATCGGTTACACCCTGGCCGCAGCGTTCGGTGCGCAAACGGCATGCCCGAACCGGCGGGTGATTGTGCTGACGGGGGATGGCGCGGCACAGCTGACCATTCAGGAGCTCGGGTCAATGTTGCGTGATAAACAACACCCCATCATTCTGGTGCTCAACAACGAAGGATACACGGTTGAAAGGGCAATTCACGGGCCGGAACAGCGTTACAATGACATTGCGCTATGGAACTGGACGCAAATCCCGCAGGCCCTGAGCCTCGATCCTCAGGCCCAGTGCTGGCAAGTCAGTGAAGCGGAGCAGCTGGCGGACGTGCTGGAAAAAGTGGCGCACCACGAGCGGCTCTCGCTAATTGAGGTGATGCTGCCAAAAGCGGATATCCCGCCGCTGCTGGGAGCGATTACCAAAGCGCTGGAAGCGCGCAATAGCGCCTGATTATTTGTCGTTTCGCCAGGCCATCATCATCGGTTTGCCCGCCAGCAGGAGCCAGGCGGGCAACATCACGATGCAGAGCAGCGGGAACAGCGTCGAATCCGGCACCACCACCGCCGCCATAAACAGGCTCAGCCATGCATCGCGTGTCACCACCAGTACCAGCCCCAGAATAGAGCAGGATACGGTAATCGCCGCCGGAACCGCGTCGACATGCTCGTGCAGCATCAGCCCCAGCGCCACGCCGACAAACACCGCCGGGAAGATACGCCCGCCGCGGAAACCGCACGCTGCAGCAACGACAAGCGCCGCCAGCTTGATGACGGCAAACAACAGGTAATCGGACACGCTAAATACCTGGCTGAAGGCCAGCTGCTGCATCTCGTCCAGACCTTTGAACAGGGTCACCGTTCCGCCAATTGCGCCTAAAACACCGAGGATTAGCCCCCCTGTTCCCAGAATCAATACCGGATGTTTGAGTTTATGCACCAGCCGGTGCAGGCGCGGAAGACACCATACCGCCACCATGCCCAGCGCGATGGCGATCACGACGACGATGGCGCCGCTGAATATATCTGCAATCCGCATCTCTCCGTAGTGCGGCAGAGAGAGGGAAAAATGGGGATGGAAAAACAGGCTTGTCGTCAGCGCGCCGGCAGCCGCGGCCATCAGTGGAGCGAACAGCTTATCCCAGAGCGGGACGTCGTTATCACTGGCCAACGTCTGAGAAAAGATCAGGGCAGCAGCGACAGGCGTGCCAAAAAGCGCCCCGATGGTGCCTGCGGAGGCGAGGATGGTCCAGTCCAGCGCGCCGACGCGAGGCAGAATGCGTGCGCCGAGGAATACCGCCAGGCCAATATTCACCGCCATAATCGGATGCTCGGGACCCAGGCTGACGCCGCCCGCCAGGCCCACGATCAACGCGACGATTAGCCCCGGCAGTGCAGAGGGGGGAACCGGAGCGCCAATCAGAGGTTCCAGCGCCGGGTCCGGTCCGGCGTGGCCGGGACTGAAACGGATCGCCAGACCCACCGCAATACCGGTTAACGTCAGCATCAGGATGATCCACGCCGAAGAATCCGCGGTGACCCCCAGTTTTGCCGGAAGCGCTGTCCATAAGAGAGTTTGCAGCACCGACGCGATTTTCATCACGACGATAAGGACCAGGCTTGAGGCCACGCCAATGATCAGCGCCGGAATTGCCAGCAACAGCATGGTTCTGGCTCGCGGGTGGAGCATGATGATTTCCTTGTACAAAATGCAATGACGTTACTTTGCATATTAAGCCTTATGGCAATAGTGCAAAAGGTGCTGAAACGGTAAAGTTATTCTGTGACGAAGATCGATAATCCACGGGCATTCACCTTCCGGTCGTTGTTGTTATCACGCCTTGAATTTACAGTGTCCGAAAGATTTATTCTGACTTTAGCGGAGCAGTAGAAGAATGACAAAGTATGCTTTGGTAGGCGATGTGGGCGGCACGAACGCGCGTCTCGCATTATGCGATGTAAGTAGCGGTGAAATTTCCCGGGCGAAAACCTACTCAGGGCTTGATTACCCAAGCCTTGAGGCCGTTGTTCGCGTCTATCTGGAAGAGCATCAGGTGAGCGTCGAGGACGGCTGCATCGCCATTGCCTGCCCGATAACCGGCGACTGGGTCGCAATGACCAACCATACCTGGGCATTCTCCATCGCAGAGATGAAAAAGAATCTCGGTTTTGCGCATCTGGAAATCATCAATGACTTCACCGCGGTGTCCATGGCGATCCCGATGCTGAAGCCGGAGCACCTGATTCAGTTTGGCGGCGCTGAACCGGTCGAAGGCAAGCCGATTGCGGTTTACGGCGCCGGTACCGGCCTGGGCGTGTCGCACCTGGTGCATGTTGCTCAGCGCTGGGTGAGCCTGCCGGGTGAAGGCGGCCATGTGGACTTTGCGCCAAACAGCGAAGAAGAGGGCATTATCCTCGAAGAGTTGCGCGCGGAGATCGGCCACGTTTCCGCCGAGCGCGTCCTGTCAGGACCGGGGCTGGTGAACCTGTATCGTGCGATTGTGAAATCGGACGGTCGTCTGCCGGAAAACCTGCAGCCGAAAGACGTCACTGAACGCGCGCTGGCGGACAGCTGCATCGACTGCCGTCGCGCTCTTTCGCTGTTCTGCGTCATTATGGGACGGTTCGGCGGCAACCTGGCGCTGACGCTGGGCACCTTTGGCGGGGTCTATATTGCGGGCGGGATCGTGCCGCGCTTCCTCGACTTCTTTAAAGCCTCCGGTTTCCGCGGCGGGTTTGAAGATAAAGGGCGTTTCAGAAGCTACGTACAGGACATTCCCGTTTATCTCATCGTGCATGATAACCCAGGCCTTCTGGGTTCGGGTGCCCATCTGCGTCAGGTTCTCGGTCAAATCCTCTGATGCATCATTACCCTCTCCCGCGGGAGAGGGCTCTTTCGTTACAGGTGCATCAGCTGGCGGAACTCTTTCACTTTGCTGCGGCTCACCGGTACCTGAAAATCCAAATCCTTCAGGCGCAAAATATAGGTGTTGTTAAACCACGGTTCGATCTCGCGGATCTTGTTTAAATTGACGCAAAACGAACGGTGGCAGCGGAAAAAGTGGGCTGCCGGAAGCTTGCTGCAGAATTCAGTAATGTTCATCGCCATGACATACGATTCCCGCCGCGTATAGACAAACGTCATCTTTTCGTGCGCTTCGGCATAGTAGATATCGTTGACCGGGGTCACGATGATGCGCTCATCTTTGACCAGATTAATGGTGTCGTTTTCCCGTATCGTCGGGCTGGCGGTAGCCGGAGCGCTCTGTTGCTGCCATGCGGCCTCCAGCTTTTGCAGCATGCTGACAATTCGCGACTCCTGGTAAGGCTTCAGAATATAGTCAAATGCCTCCAGCTCGAAGGCTTCTACGGCATGCTCTTTCCATGCGGTAACGAACACAATAAACGGCTTATGGGCAAACTGATTGATATTTTGCGCCAGCAGCACGCCGTCCAGCGAGGGAATATTGATATCCAGAAAAATCGCGTCAACCCGGTTATGCTGCAGAAACTTCAGCACGTCCAGACCATCATCAAACGTACCCACAATCTCCATCTGGCTGTGGGTTTTGATAAGCCAGGTTAGTTCCTGTTGAGCCAGGAATTCATCTTCAACGATGATGACTTTCATATTACTCACCCTGAGGTAATAAAGATGTCGCCGCATGAACAGGGGAGCGCTCATTCGGGACGTAAAAAGCGATTTCAGTGCCTGGTTCAAGACGATGAATATGCAGCCCGTCGCCGTAGAGAAGCTTGACTCTGTGGTGCACGTTCAGCAGCCCGATTTTATTCCCGGGCATCTCGTTAGACTCCACGCGCTCAATGACTTTTGGGTCAATCCCGTGGCCGGTATCGCGCACCGCAATTCGCACCCGGTTGCCGCTTTCGGTGATGCTGATGGTGACCACCCCTTTGCCTTTACAGGGCTGAATACCGTGAACAATCGCGTTTTCAACCAGCGGCTGGATCAGCAGGCTCGGGATCACGCAATTGACCTCTTCATCAATATCGTAAATCACCGTGAGCTTGTCGCCAAAGCGCGCCTGCTCAATCGCGATATAGTCTTTGATCTGATAAAGCTCTTTTTTAATGTCTATCTGCTCGTCATCTTTCAGTTCGATGTTGTAGCGCAGATAGCGCGACAGGTTAAAAATCAGCTGGCGCGCGGTGTCCGGATTCAAACGAATGGAAGAGGAGATAGCGTTGAGCGCGTTAAACAGGAAATGGGGATTAATTTTGCTCTGCAGCGCGCGCAGCTCTGCCTTATTTGCCATCTCACGCAGCTGTTCTGCCCGGGAGACCTCCAGCTGAGTAGAGATAATCTGCGACAGGCCAATGGCCATCTCCTGCAGCGTGGAGGTGATCTGATGCGCGTGGCAGTAATAAATTTTCAGCGTGCCCGTTACAACGCCTTTTTCCCATAGCGGGATCACCAGCATCGAGTGAATTTCCGGCGTTCGGTGAGCTTCATCATTGTTTTTAATGATGATTTTTCCGTAGTTAATCGCCTGTCTGGTGGTCGGACTAATGGTGTCATCACTGTCGCGATAGTTGTGTTCTCCAACGCCTACGTAGGCCAGCACGTGGTCGATATTGGTAATGGCGACGGCGTCAGCGTGAATGTCGTGGCGGATGATCTCGCAGACCTGGCGCAGCGACTCCGCGTTAACGTGGCGAAAGAGCGGCAGCGTTTTGTTGGCAATATCCAGCGCCAGCTTGGCCTGACGGGCGGCGCTGGCCTCTTTTTCCCCTTCAACGCTCTGTACCAGCAGCACGATAAAACCGATGCAGACGCTGCCCAGGATCATAGGAATACCGATTTTCGAGACGATATCCAGCCCCAGCGCGGTGGTGGGGGCCCAGACGACGACAAGGACCATGGTCAGCGTTTCGCACACCATGCCCGCAGCAATCCCGGCGCGCCAGCGCTGTTTTTTGGGGATCTTGCGGCCGATCCAGCCGGAAAGCACCCCGGCGATAATGCTGGTGATAAAGCATGGCACTGCCGTTACGCCACCGATATCAATCAAGTAGCGATGGGTCCCGGCAATCACGCCGGTGATGACACCCACCCACGGGCCAAACAAAATTCCGCCGGACATGACGGCGATAATGCGCACGTTAACCAGCGAACCCTCTACCGGCACCCCGGACCAGGTGCTAAACAGTGCGAACAGAGAAAAGATGGCGGTAACGGCCAGCAGCTCTTTCGGCGAGTGTGCGGATTTATGCAAAAGCTCGCGAAACAGGCGAATGCGAATCAGGAAGAACAGGCAAATCAGCATTAATGCCGCACGGTCAAAAACCGCCAGCAGCATAGTGAATATCTCGTGCACGGAGCAGACCTGGGCAAACGGGAAAGAACCATGATAAAAAACCTGGGGCGTATTGACCAGCTATCCGTCGGGTTTATCAAATGAGGAAAAACCATATTTTACAAAGGGGATTGTCAGGTGAGGATTGATGCTACCCGATTTTTTCTCAGCGCCAAATCACCAGGTAACTGTTTTGATATCATTGTGTTAAATAACGGCTAACGGAAAGCCAATATCAGACCCTGTTTCCATTTTCAGGCATTGCAGTGTTCCGGTTTTCACGCGGGCGCTTTTTTTTCATTTCCCTCTCGACAGGGTGATTTTTTTCAGGTTATTTTCTAAGCACGCCACATCGGTGGCAGCGTCGCTCGGACGGTCCGGGCGCTAACGTTAATCTGAGGAATCTATGGCTGAATTCAGTCCTGAACGCCGTTTTACACGTATCGATCGTCTTCCCCCTTATGTTTTCAATATCACTGCTGAACTGAAGATGGCTGCGCGTCGGCGCGGCGAAGATATTATCGATTTCAGCATGGGTAACCCTGACGGCCCAACGCCACAGCATATCGTTGAAAAGCTCTGCACGGTTGCCCAGCGCCCGGATACGCATGGCTACTCAACCTCGCGCGGTATTCCCAGGTTACGTCGCGCGATCTCGCGCTGGTATCAGGATCGTTATCAGGTTGATATCGATCCTGAAAGTGAGGCGATTGTCACCATCGGCTCGAAAGAAGGGTTGGCACATCTGATGCTGGCCACGCTGGATCACGGTGATACGGTGCTGGTACCCAATCCAAGTTACCCAATCCATATCTATGGCGCGGTGATTGCCGGGGCGCAGGTGCGCTCTGTTCCGCTGGTGGAAGGTGTCGATTTCTTTAACGAACTGGAACGTGCCATTCGCGAAAGCTACCCGAAACCCAAGATGATGATCCTCGGTTTCCCGTCGAACCCAACGGCCCAGTGCGTGGAGCTTGATTTCTTCGAGAAAGTTGTCGCTCTGGCCAAGCGTTATGACGTGCTGGTGGTTCATGATTTAGCCTACGCCGATATCGTCTATGACGGCTGGAAAGCCCCGTCGATAATGCAGGTTCCGGGCGCGCGTGACGTGGCGGTGGAGTTCTTTACCCTGTCGAAAAGCTACAACATGGCGGGCTGGCGTATTGGCTTTATGGTGGGTAACAAAACGCTGGTAAGTGCACTGGCGCGTATCAAGAGTTACCACGATTACGGTACCTTCACGCCGCTGCAGGTTGCCGCTATTGCCGCTCTGGAGGGCGATCAGCAGTGCGTTCACGACATTGCTGCTCAGTATAAACGTCGCCGCGACGTACTCGTAAAAGGATTACATGAGGCTGGCTGGATGGTGGAGATGCCGAAAGCGTCCATGTACGTCTGGGCGAAAATTCCGGAACCGTACGCAGCGATGGGTTCGCTGGAGTTTGCTAAAAAGCTGCTGCAGGACGCGAAGGTGTGTGTGTCCCCGGGTATCGGCTTTGGTGATTATGGCGACACCCACGTGCGCTTTGCTTTAATCGAAAACAGCGACCGTATTCGTCAGGCGGTGAGGGGCATCAAGAGTATGTTCCGTGCCGATGGCCTGCTCTCAGCAAAGAGCGTTGCTGAAAACCCCGTGTCCTCATGACAAAAAAACAGGAGCCAAATGGCTCCTGTTTTTTTGACTGCATGTTCTCACTAGATCATCAGGGCAAAGGTTCCGGCCCAGACTAAAACGATCACCGAAATGCCCATAAAGAAATATTTCACGTTTCATCGCTCCGCGTATCTTGTGGTACGCATTTAAAAACAGAGTCCAACTGATTATAGAGAACTGAAATCCCGGCTAAACAGAAATGAGAATTTTCCCGTTACGCCGATGACTCCCGCTCAGAATTCTGTGCTTTCCTGGTGCCAGACGGCGCTAATGTACGCTTAAAAATGAGGGGTGACAAGAGGGATTTTTTTAAATAATTTCCGCCACTTACGAGTGTCGTGGAACGGCGACAGTTTGATTTCACAGCGCAATAAATTCACTTTGGGCGACGCCATCAAAGACGGTTTTGCAGTGAGATGACAGGTGATTGAAAAGGCTAGTTTCTTAGCGAAACTAACCTTCACGCAGGGCTTAAATATAGAGGGAGGCTTCGCCAAGAGGACGCGTTTTGAAACGGCGATGCATCCAGAGATATTGCTCCGGTGCGCGCATGATTTCAGTTTCGATGACCTTATTGATAAACGCTGCCGCTTCACACTCGTTTTCCGGATAGTTAGCCATTTCCGGAGAGATGTGCAGACGGTAGCCTGACTTATCCGCTTTTCTCACCATCGTCACGGTCAGCATGGAGGCACCTGACAAACGCGAAATGACGAAAGTCCCGTTGGTCGTCGCTACATCCTTCACGGCAAAGAAGGGGGCAAAGCTGCTGCCTTTGCGTCCGTAATCCTGGTCAGGAGCGAACCAGACGGCCTCACCTTTCTTCAGGGCGCCAACCATACCGCGCAGGTTGTTACGGCTGATCATCGCTTTATTGGAACGCATGCGGCCTCGCGTCTGAACCCACTCCATCAGTGCACTATTGTGCGGTCTGTAGGTTGCCATCATTGGCTGACAAAGGCCCATCACGCGCCCGCCAAGCTCCAGGGACATAAAGTGCACGCCAACAACCATCACGCCGCGTTTTTGCAGCTGAGCGCGTTTAAGGTTGTCCAGTCCTTCTACATCAAACCATTTGCGGACGCGTTCATCCGGCCAGAACCAGGCCATGCCGGTTTCAAGCAGCGCCATGCCGATGGATTTAAAGTTTTCAGAGATCAGTTTTTCGCGCTCTTCAGCATTGTACTGAGGAAAGCAAAGCTCGATGTTTTTACGCGCGATAGATTCGCGACGCTTCAGGAAATAGCGGGATGCGCTGCCCAGTTTCGACCCCAGCATACGCAGCACAGGGTAGGGGAGCTGTACCAGCAGCCAGAGAACGCCAAGACCAAACCATGTAAACCAGTAACGCGGGTGTAAAAACGCGCGTTGAAATTTGGATTGAGACAAAATAGAGAAACCTATGTAGAGCCGGTGAAAGTAACGCTTAGTGCGATACCACGTGCCTATTAGACCGTAGTACAAGGTCATGGTTGCAGGCTTTACCGATCTTTACGGCGTTACCTGGCCATAGCTGACGTTGGGTGGGCGGTATAATGTAACACCGTTATACGATATGTGCTATTACTCGTTTTTGATTAAAAAAGCGACGATCCAGGAGGTGTTTGATTTTACAGATTTTATAAACAGCCGCATTGAGAGCATCCCTCCTTCTTGTGCGACGAGCTGAAGCCTCTGTGCAAGGATAAAGTCAATTCACGAGCAAGCACGGTATTAATGATTGACGACTCGTTAAGTATCCGGAAATGAATTTTTTACTACATATAATAAATAAGAATTTTCATAAGGAAAAATCTTATATATTATTCATGCCATCAATAAAATATTCACTTTTCATACTTCTTTCGTATCTTCTTTTTTGCGTCCCTCAATAGCTTCTTTCAGTTAATTCATGCTTTTTTGACAAGGTGTCGTGATGCAAATCAAAATAAGTTGTTTTTATTAGTATCTCACTGGTTGCGATCCTTTTAACGATATAAATATTTGGTTTGCGCGAAAAGAGTAGTTCCTTTTTCTGCCTTGGCAGGGCATTACACAATAATAGTTTAGCAGAAAATTCTTAAGAAATTTCTCATTGCGGGTTAATGATCTGCGTATTTGATTTTGTGTCGATCATTATTCTATGATTGCGCATCAACGCGATACCGTGAAGTTGGCATAGCAAAACCAAAGAGGGATGATGAGATGGCTGACAGTTTTCAGAATGAAGTGCCTAAGGCACGTATTAACCTAAAGCTTGACCTGCATACTGGCGGAGCAAGCAAGAAAATGGAATTACCATTGAAATTGCTTGTTGCGGGTGATTTTAGTAATGGGCAGGACACAGCGCCAATATTTGAGCGCGAAAAGGTTAATATCACGAAGAACAATTTTGATAGCGTTCTTTCCGAATATTCCCCAAAAGTTAATCTGACCGTTAAAAATACGCTGGCTGATGATGGCGGTGAGGACAACATTCAGCTGACTTTCCAGAGCATGAAAGATTTCACGCCAGAGCAGGTGGCTGCTCAGATACCGCAACTGAAGGCGATGCTGGCGATGCGCAACTTGCTCCGTGATTTGAAAGCCAACCTTTTGGATAACCAGACTTTCCGAAAAGAGCTGGAAAAAATCGTTCTTGACCAGTCGCTTAGCGCTGAGTTGCGAAATGAATTATCCGCACTGGCGTCAAAAAAATCGTAACCATCAGGCTGTTTTAACGGATTAATCAAGGAATGCTCATGTCTGTACAAAATAATATTACTGGCGGTGAAAGCGTGGTGCTGGAGCGCCCAGCAGCGGGTGGGGTTTACGCTTCCCTGTTTGAGAAAATCAATCTGAGCCCGGTCTCTGAGCTGAGCGCGCTGGATATCTGGCAAGATGCACAGGCGATGTCGGATGCCACCGCCGATGAACGTCTGACTGCAGGTATGCAGGTCTTTCTGGAGTGTCTGACCAAAGCAGCCTCGAAAGTAGAAAAACTGGATAAAAGCCTGATTGATCACCACATCGCTGAGCTTGATTTTCAGATCAGCCGCCAGCTGGACGCTGTAATGCACCATGATGAATTTCAGGCGGTTGAGAGCCTGTGGCGCGGTGTGAAGTCGCTGGTGGATAAAACCGATTTTCGCCAGAACGTGAAAATTGAGCTTCTGAGTATGTCTAAAGAAGACCTGCGCCAGGACTTTGAAGACTGTCCAGAGGTGATCCAGAGTGGTCTGTATAAACACACCTACATCGACGAATATGATACCCCGGGCGGCGAGCCGATTGCGGCGCTGATTTCCGCTTACGAGTTCGACGCTTCAGCGCAGGATGTCGCTCTGCTGCGCAATATCTCTAAAGTCTCTGCTGCGGCACATATGCCGTTTATCGGCTCGGCAGGCCCGAAATTCTTCCTCAAGGAGTCAATGGAAGACGTTGCGGCAATTAAAGATATTGGTAACTATTTTGACCGCGCCGAGTACATCAAGTGGAAATCGTTCCGCGATACGGACGACGCGCGCTACATCGGTCTGGTGATGCCCCGCGTACTGGGACGTTTGCCTTATGGCCCGGATACCGTTCCGGTTCGCAGCTTCAATTATGTCGAAGAGGTCAAAGGTCCGGATCACGACAAATACCTGTGGACCAACGCATCGTTTGCTTTTGCGTCCAACATGGTGCGCAGCTTTATCAATAATGGCTGGTGTGTACAGATCCGTGGGCCACAGGCTGGTGGTGCGGTTCAGGACCTGCCTATCCATCTGTACGATCTCGGTACTGGCAATCAGGTAAAAATCCCGAGCGAAGTGATGATTCCTGAAACCCGTGAATTCGAATTCGCGAATCTGGGCTTCATTCCTTTGTCCTACTACAAAAACCGCGACTACGCCTGCTTCTTCTCGGCTAACTCCACGCAGAAACCGGCGCTGTATGACACCGCAGATGCAACGGCGAACAGCCGCATCAATGCGCGTCTTCCGTACATCTTCCTGCTTTCGCGTATCGCCCACTACCTGAAGCTGATTCAGCGCGAAAACATCGGAACCACTAAGGATCGCCGACTGCTTGAGCTGGAACTGAATACCTGGGTCCGCAGCCTGGTGACCGAAATGACCGATCCGGGCGATGAACTTCAGGCGTCTCACCCACTGCGTGACGCGAAAGTAGTGGTGGAAGACATTGAGGACAACCCGGGCTTCTTCCGCGTGAAATTGTACGCTATCCCGCACTTCCAGGTGGAAGGTATGGACGTCAACCTGTCGCTGGTTTCCCAGATGCCGAAAGCAAAATCGTAAGGTAAGGGGTGATCAGGGATGAAAATTTACCGCCCACTTTGGGAGGATGGGGCCGCTCTGGCCCCGCAACAGTTCCAGCAGCAGGTCCGCTGGAGTGAGCACGTTGCCAATATGGTCGCCCGGATGGGTATTTCTCATCCCTGGGGCGTGGTTGCAGCAGAGTTTGATGATGCTGCACTTGCGCTCTCGCGGCTGAATGCCATCCGTCTGGTCATACGTTTCCAGGATGGCACAATCGTTGATACGGACCTGGCGGATAATATTCCGCCGGTTTGTGATTTGTCTGCCGCAAACGGCGCTGAGGCTGTTGAGGTGGTTGCCGCATTGCCACTGCTGAGTGCCAGTGGTGGCAACCTCGATAATGGACAGGACAGTGAACGCCCCCGTCGCTGGAAAGCAGAGCGTGTGGTGGTGCAGGAACTTGCTGGTCATGAAAGTGGGGAACTCGCCATTCTACGTAATGCGCTAACCCTGCGTCTGTCCAGCCAGGAAAACACGGCATACCTAACCTGTCCGGTGACCCGTCTGGTACGTAATGCTCAGGGGAAGTGGGGCCGTGATCCTGCTTTCATTCCCCCGATGCTTTCCGTTTCTGCAAGTCCGTGGCTGACCACAGAACTGGGGGACCTACTGGTTCGTCTGCAGGTCCGCCGCCGTCGCCTGATGGCCATGCGCCGTGAAAGCAATGAG
Source organism: Enterobacter cloacae complex sp. P17RS (assembly GCF_014895885.1). Taxonomy (NCBI): domain Bacteria; kingdom Pseudomonadati; phylum Pseudomonadota; class Gammaproteobacteria; order Enterobacterales; family Enterobacteriaceae; genus Enterobacter; species Enterobacter cloacae complex sp. P17RS. The sequence goes on along the minus strand of NZ_JADBQK010000036.1, from coordinate 12,402 downwards.
CGGATGGCAGACTTTGCTGTCGCGGATGTCTCCCTGTTCTGGCTGCTGAATGCCCTGAACAGCGCCGAGCCGGTGCTGATAGAACTGCTTCAGACGCCTGAGCGCCACCCGGAACTGTTGTATCGCGAACTGACCCGTCTGGCCGGCAGCCTGCTGACTTTCTCACTTGAGCACGACGCCAGCGATATTCCTGCTTACCAGCACGATGCACCGGAACGAGTATTCCCGCCGCTGCTGGCACTGCTGGACAAACTACTGGAAGCGAGCCTTCCGTCGCGGGTAATAAGTATCCACCTGGAGCATCAGGACCAGATCTGGAAAGGTGCCCTGCACGACGCACGTCTGCGCGAAGGGGCGGACTTCTATCTTTCAGTACGCTCCTCCATGCCGAACCATGAGCTTCAGACTAAATTCCCGCAGTTGTGTAAAGCGGGCAGCTTCGATGATGTTTCGGATGTGGTGAATGTGGCTCTGAGTGGGATGCTGATTAAGCCTTTGACGCATGTTCCGGCCGCTATCCCGTTGCGCCTTGAGAACCAGTATTTCTCGCTGGATCTGAGCAGTGAGGCGGCTCGCGCAATGCTTGAGATGGGCTGTTGCACCTTCTATACCCCACGCTCGTTGGGGGATGTTGATCTCGAACTCTTTGCGGTGCTGCGTACATGAATAAATCTGAACTTAGTCAGATAGAACATATCTTCTACCCGGGCTGGCTGATGGCCAGCCAACTGCGGAGTGGTCAGGAAGTGCGTGACGGGGAAGGGCTCTATCGCCGTGCCTGCGGTCTGGTTCGGGAGGCGAAAGCTGCGCTCACGGAGGCAGGTTACAGCGACATCAGCCGTGACCATATGGTGTATACCCTTTGTGCACTGCTTGATGAGAGCGTGATGAACCGGGGAACCACCGATGATGGCTACCTGACCTGGCGCCGTGATCCGCTGCAGGCACATTTCTTCGGTACCCTCAATGCTGGTGAAGATCTATGGGAAAGAATCCGTAATCTGCTGAAAGAAACTGCCCCTGATACCGCCGTCCTGACCTGTATGTACCGGACTCTGCAACTGGGGTTCGTGGGTCAGTATCGCGCTCAGGATGATGAGCGTCGGGAAAATATTGTTCGCGCTCTCGCAGAGCGGGTGCCCGCCTTCACATTGGCACAGGATGCCCCCATTGTTGTGCGCGCATCACGCCTGCGTAGCGGTCGTCGCTGGTACTGGTTGAACTGGGTAGTGGCCACCGTCGCTCTGACTGCGCTCTGGTTTTTCCTTTCGTCTTCGCTTACCGGGCTGGTAAGCCAGATTGTCAGGCCGGGGTAAGTGATGCGGGATGCGTACCGAAGTCTGTTAACTGCTCTGGGTGCCGTTCTGGCGTTGTGGCTCATTCTGGGATTCTGGCCACTGTCCACGGGCAGCCGTCTGGCACTCGGTCTTCTGGTTGCTCTGGTGGCCGGAGTTATTTTCTGGTGCCTGCGTCGGGCTTCTCTGGCGCGGGCAACCGCTGTTCGTGAGATTGTGGATGAAAGCCTGCCGCCGGAAGATTTTCAGGGGGCGGTAATCTTTGTCTGTGGTGATAACGCTCCGCTCTTTGTGTCCGGAATCCGTCACCGGGAAACCCGGCAGGGCTGGTATCTGTGGGTAAAGGACGCAGAGCAACTGCCGCTCTTTGCGCAGCACCTGAGTTTGGTGCGCCCGGCTCTGGTGTCGCAAATCTCGGTCATGCTGGCGGTGGTGCCTGAGCAGCACAAATCCGGTGATGATTTTACCCAGTCTCTGCGGGGCTGGCACCGTGCTGTCGTCCAGTGCCGCGCAGCATTTGGCTCCATCCCTCCACTGTGGACCGTAACCTGGGTATCACCACCGTCGGCGTGTGCGGAAGCCGAGCCTGTCTGGTTTACCACGGTAAACCAGCGGAGCGGTATTCAGGTATATCAGCCTGGCCAGGGCAATGTGTCACTGACGGAGTGGGCCCGGGAGGCTGGAACTGACGGACGTCTTTCCCGTCTGAGTCAGGGCCTGTGGCTGGACAGTCTGCTTGCCTGGCAGAATAGCGCGGTGAATGACTTGTTGTCGGTAAGGCGGGGTGAGTTACCCGTGATGAAGCCCTGTGTGCAGGGCATGTGCATGGTGCGGGTGAACGGCATCGTGGGCAACCTCTGGCAACAGCACATTACCTCCGTGACGGCGCTGCCACCGGATGTGGTCGTGGCCACAGAGCCACTGCCGCTACCAGAACTGCTGTTGCCTGCGCTACCACGCCGACATGGTGTCAGCCGTAGGATGGTGTTCTGGGGTTATGCCGGTCTACTCGGGGGTATTTTCCTTGCGCTGGCGATGCTGGCGTCCTGGGTGAATAACCAGCGCCTCATCCGTAACGTTGGCGATCATCTTGCGTTGTATCACCAACTGAGCGGTAAGCCAGTTGAACCGAAACTGCATGCGCAGCAGCGTCTGCGGGCTGATGGCGCATTGCTCGACGACTGGCTGCGTCGTGGGGAACCACTACGTTATCGCCTGGGGCTGTATCAGGGGCTGCGTCTGGTTCCGCTCGTTGAGGCAGCTCTCAGCGACTGGGCACCTCCGCCACCGCCTCCACCGATCTTTAAGAAAATCATTCAGGGGCCGAAAACCATTCGCCTCGACAGCATGTCGCTGTTCGATTCCGGCAAGTTCGAGCTGAAAGCAGGCTCCACCAAAATGCTGGTGAATTCACTGGTTGGCATCAAAGCGAAGCCAGGCTGGCTGATTGTCGTATCAGGGCATACCGATAACACCGGCAATCCGCAACTGAACCAGACGTTGTCTCTTAAGCGTGCCGAAGCGGTGCGCAGCTGGATGCGTGACACCGGCGACGTGCCGGAAAGCTGTTTTGCGGTGCAGGGCTATGGCGAAAGCCGCCCTGTCGCAACCAACGACACTCCGGAAGGGCGGGCGCTCAACCGTCGTGTCGAAATCAGTCTGGTACCGCAGGCCAATGCCTGTCAGATACCCGGCAAACACCCGGCGTCATCGCAGGATGATGGCGTCTCAGAAAATAAAACGGAGTAATTAACATGGCAATTCCTGTTTATCTTTGGCTGAAGGACGACGGCGGCGCGGACATTAAAGGGTCTGTGGACGTTCAGGATCGTGAAGGCAGCATCGAAGTGGTGGCACAGCAGCACAACCTGTACATCCCTACCGATAACAACACCGGCAAGCTGACCGGGACCCGTATCCACACGCCGTTCCTGTTCACTAAGGAAATCGACTCCTCCAGCCCGTACCTGTACAAGGCGGTGACCACGGGTCAGACCCTGAAATCCGCTGAGTTCAAGTGGTACAAAATCAACGATGCGGGCCAGGAAGTGGAGTACTTCAACACCAAACTTGAAAACGTCAAGGTGGTGAAAGTGAACCCGGTAATGCACGACATCAAGGATCCTTCTTTCGAGAAGCATAACCACCTTGAGCAGATCGAGCTGCGTTACGAAAAAATCACCTGGACCTACAAAGACGGCAACATCATTCATTCCGATTCCTGGAACGAACGCGCCACCGCGTAATCCTGATGCGGGCAGGTTTTTCCTGCCCGCAGTTTTTTGCTGAGCGCCTGCGACGCGGGCGCTCAGCAAAGAAAACACAACCTGCCTGCCTGACCTTATGCGCTTTGGTGAACAGCGAGGGGCGGTAGCGTGTCCAGGAACCGACAAAGAGAGAATCTCATGGAAAATCCAGCCATCCTGTTACGTCGTCTGAACCCTTACTGCGCCCGCGCGATGGAAGGGGCGGCATCGCTCTGCCAGACCCGTGCCCATGCCGAAATTCTGCCGGAGCACTGGCTGCTGAAGCTGCTGGAGCAAGGCGAGGGGGATCTCACTGTGCTGGCACGCCGCTACGAGTGGGATATGGATGGCATCTGGCAGGATCTGCTCGGCTGGCTGGATAAACAACCTCGCTCCGTGCGCCATCGGCCCCAGCTCTCAGAAGACATCCAGACTCTGATGCAGCAAGCCTGGCTACTGGCCTCACTCAATGGTGAAGAGCACATTCGCAGCGTCCATCTGCTGATGGCGCTGGTGGAAAAACCAAAACTGGCTCGTTGTGACGGCCTCTGGCCGTTGTTAACGCTTGGCCAGAGCCAGCTGGAGCGCCTGAGACCGTTGCTGGATGCGCAATCGGATGAGCGTCCGGAAATACAGCGCGAAGCTGAGCTGGCACAGAACCACGGCGGTGAAGTGGAGTTTGTCGGGCGTCCGGCTGGTGAGGAAATGGAAGAGGGGGAACTGAGTCCTGCACTGCAGAACGCGCTGGACAAATTCACCCTCGATGTCACCGCCAAAGCGAAGGAAGGGAAGATCGATCCTGTGTTTGGCCGTGACACAGAAATCCGGCAGATGGTGGACATCCTTTCTCGTCGCCGCAAAAACAACCCGATTCTGGTCGGCGAGCCGGGCGTGGGGAAAACCGCACTGGTTGAAGGTCTGGCATTGCGTATTGCCGAGGGTAATGTGCCTGAATCCCTGAAAACGGTCACTCTGCGCACCCTCGACCTGGGCCTGCTGCAGGCCGGCGCGGGCGTGAAAGGGGAGTTCGAACAGCGGCTGAAAAACATCATCGATGCGGTGCAGCAATCACCGTCCCCGGTCCTGCTGTTTATTGATGAAGCGCATACCATCATCGGCGCAGGCAACCAGGCAGGCGGCGCCGATGCAGCGAACCTGCTGAAACCAGCGCTGGCGCGTGGTGAACTGCGTACCATTGCGGCCACCACCTGGAGTGAGTACAAGCAGTACTTTGAACGCGATGCCGCACTGGAGCGCCGCTTCCAGATGGTCAAAGTGGACGAGCCGGATGACGACACTGCCTGCCTGATGCTGCGCGGCCTGAAATCCCGCTACGCTGAGCACCATAATGTGCATATTACCGATGATGCGGTGCGTGCGGCAGTTACGCTTTCTCGCCGCTATCTGACGGGCCGCCAGCTGCCGGACAAGGCAGTTGACCTGCTCGACACCGCCGCAGCGCGCGTCCGCATGAGCCTCGACACCGTGCCGGAGCAGCTGACCTGCATTCGCTCGCAGATCACCTCTCTTGAAATGGAGAAGCAGGCACTGCTGGAAGATATTGCTGTCGGCAATCAGAGCCATGGTGAACGCCTGACCGTCATTGAGCAGGAAGAGAACGATCTTATCGTTGCTCTCGACGAGCTTGAAACTCAATACGGGCAGGAACTGAAACTCACCGAACAACTGCTGGAAAGCCGCCAGGACATCTCCCGTCAGAGCGAGACGCACGCGCTGCAGCAGGAACTGCACGGCATGCAGCACAGCAACCCGCTGCTCTCGCTAGATGTGGATGTGCGCACCGTTGCCAATGTGATTGCTGACTGGACAGGCGTTCCGCTGTCATCGCTGATGAAAGATGAGCAGACCGAACTGCTTACCCTGGAAGATGAAATTGGCAAACGTGTGGTCGGGCAGGATGTGGCGCTCGCGGCCATCGCGCAGCGCCTGCGTGCGGCAAAAACGGGTCTTACATCTGAGAATGGCCCTCAGGGCGTATTTCTGCTGGTGGGCCCGAGTGGGGTGGGGAAAACCGAAACCGCGCTTGCACTGGCCGATGTCATGTACGGCGGCGAGAAGTCACTCATCACGATTAACCTCTCAGAATACCAGGAGCCGCATACGGTTTCCCAGTTGAAGGGCTCCCCTCCGGGCTACGTTGGCTACGGTCAGGGCGGCATTCTCACCGAAGCCGTGCGTAAGCGACCGTACAGCGTGGTGCTGCTCGATGAAGTCGAAAAAGCGCACCGCGACGTGATGAACCTGTTCTACCAGGTGTTCGACCGTGGCTTTATGCGCGACGGTGAAGGTCGTGAAATCGACTTCCGCAACACCGTTATTCTGATGACCTCCAACCTCGGCAGCGACCACCTGATGCAGCTGCTGGACGAACAACCTGAATCCACCGAAGGCGATCTGCACGAACTGCTGCGTCCGATCCTGCGTGACCACTTCCAGCCCGCGTTACTGGCCCGCTTCCAGACCGTGATTTACCGTCCGCTGGCGGAAGCGGCCATGCGTACCATCGTGGAAATGAAGCTGTTACAGGTTAGCAAGCGCTTGCATCGCCACTACGGCCTGACCACGCAGATTAATGAGAGCCTGTATGACGCCCTGACCGCCGCCTGCCTGCTGCCGGACACTGGCGCACGCAACGTCGAAAGCCTGCTGAACCAGCAAATCCTGCCGGTGCTGAGCCAGCAGCTGCTCACGCACATGGCCGCGAAGCAGAAGCCACACAGCCTGACGCTGGGCTGGGATGACGAAGAAGGGATTATGCTGGCGTTTGATTAACTGGTTTATCTAAAGGGTAGCAATTATGGACAGCGCAAAAGAGATTGCCAGAGATATGCTTGAGGCCATTCATATCGATGGGTCTGGGTTTATCGGTGCTGTGGCGAAAGGTGTTATTTCCTTACCCGTCAGCCTTGCCTATCTTGGCTATGATTTTATAGATACGGAACACCGCAGAGAGAATCAGGATGATAAATTTCGGTTAGCAGCACTGGTTAAAAAAGTAACTTTTAACGATGAGGTTATTTATAAGGTTATTAAACCATTTATAGATGATTTTGTTTCTCATGTAGACATGCATAAAATTTCACATTTTTCAAGAAATATATCTGGAAGTGTTATAGGTAAAATCATGTTCTCGCAGTTTACGGGGGTTAACCTCGGAAGGGCGATTATATCTCAAGGAGTTGGAGCCTTTTTTTCTGGTTCTGTTGCTGGTGGTATATTGGGAGTTGGTGCTGAAGCATCAAGATCTATTTATACATCACGGTACTTGCATGAAAGAAACCCCATAATGTATGAGAAATTAAACAGTATGGGTGATTTTGATCTTTTTTATTATCTTGTTGAGGACATTGTTAGGCCTTATGAGACGGCTTGTGAAATTGCAAAGATAAATCCTGAAGAGTTTAATAATGTCTGCGAATACTTCTTTGGAGGTTTATGAATATAAAAGGTTTTATACTTATCATTGTTTCACGGATCGTAGCCAGTATCGGGATGACGCTAGGAACTGTCAGTATGATTTACTCTTTCTACTGTTTCTTTTTTTCAGCCAATACTTACCGCTTTATTCTAGGTGGGGCAGGTATAGTAGCCTTTCTCATAGGTTATGGCCTTTATAAATTCGCCTTGAAATACATTTATGATGAATGGGAACATTATAGATAGTATTCATCATATTTGTTGAGTTTGGTTCTATTTAATATCATTCTAACCCAGGACAGGAATTATAGAAATGGAAAATATATTTAAAATGACAGAGGGCATTCTTAATCGCTATAAACTGGATATTCCTTCCTGCCCTTATCCATTGGATGTGGAACGTTTTGATGGTTTAGAACAAATGAGTGCTCTCTATCATTACACCATTCGTTTTACCAGTTCACATCCGGATCTTACGGCTGAAATGATGTTAAGTAAAACCGCTACGCTGAGCATGGGGGTGGGGAAACTATTAGATTCTGTTGTCGGTAAAATTGTTCATGGTGTGGTGACAAATTTCCGACGCTTGGCCGGTTCACGCGATCAGGTTACGTATGAAATTATTCTGGAACCTTTTATATCCTTACTGGATAAGCAGTTTCGTACTCACCGTTTCTTCGTCAACAAATCAGTGCCGGAAGTGGTAGAGCAAATTCTTGGCGAGCATGGTTTGAAGAGGTGGGAATATGAATTCAAGCTTAAACAAACTTACCCAAAACGGGAACAGATAAATCAGTACCAGGAAAGTGACCTCGCGTTTATCGAACGTCTGCTGGCTGAGGTGGGGATTTTTTACTTCTTCACCCTGCAACCGGATACCCAGACTGAAGTGGTGCACTTTGCGGATAAGCAGAGCGCCTGGACATTCGGTAAAAAACTGCCACTTAACAGCCCTTCGGGCACCAATGACAATGCCGTTGACTCGGTGTGGGATATCCACGTCTGGCACAACGTGGTGGAACGTTCGGTCACCGCCAGCGACTATAACCATCGCGAAGCGCAGAATATTCTAACGTCCGTCCCGGCAGACATGACCCGGGGCGACGGTGACTGTATCACTTATGGTGATGTGTATCACTATCGTCCGCGTCACCTCGAGCGGGGTGACAAAATTACCCCTGCAACCGAAACAGGTAACTTCTGGGCTCGTCTGGAGCATGAACGTTTTTTATCCGCCCAGACTACAGTGACCGGCAGCAGTACGGACCATACCCTGGGTCCGGCACAGGTACTGACCATCACGGAAACGGCTATTCCGCCAACGCTGCCCCGGGAAACGGAGAATGGTGTTGTTATTATCCGCACTGGATATTACGGCAGCCGTAAGAATGCCTTGAAAGTGACATGGGTAGCGATGCCGTACTATGAGAACCGCTGCTGGCGTCCTGCCGCCAAAAAGCGCCCGGTGGTCAGCGGTACGATGATGGCGCGCGTGACCAGCGCCAAAGATAACGATATTTACGCCTGGCAGGATGCATCGGGCATGTACCGGGTGAAGTTTGATGCCGACCGTGATGACAAAAAGCAAGGCATGGAAAGCATGCCAGTGCGCTTTGCCAAACCTTACGGTGGTGACAAATACGGTTTCCACTTTCCGCTGATACAGGGTACAGAAGTTGCCATTGCGTTCCACGAAGGCGATCCGGATCGTCCGTATATTGCCCATGCCCTTCACGACTCCCGCCACGTCGACCACGTCACTGAGGCCAACAGCACGCGCAATGTTATTCGTACAGCCGGCCTGAACAAGTTGCGGATGGAGGACAAGCGGGGTGAGGAGCACGTTAAGCTCAGCACGGAGTACGGGGGCAAGACGCAGCTTAATTTAGGACATCTGGTCAATGCAGAAAGGGCATTGCGGGGGGAAGGTTTTGAGCTGCGCACTGATGAATGGGGAGGGATCCGGGCGGGAAAAGGGATATTCATTACTGCAGACAGCCAGCCTGAGGCGCAGGGGAAAGTGCTGGATATGGCTGCAGCACATTCCTTGTTGACGCAGGCCGTTAGTCAAATGGAGTCTCTGTCACAGGCTGCATCAGCAGCAAAAGCACAACTCTTGCATTATGAGCAACAACAGGCACTGATGGAAGAGAAGTTAATTTCTCTAAAGCAGGCTGTACTACTGATGAGTGCGCCTGAAGGTATTGCTTTAACCAGTGGTAGCCATCTTCAGACAGTTGCAAGTGAAAATATCTATATGACTGCAGGACAAAATGTTGAACTAGGAGCAAAGAAAAACATTACCCTTGCCGCTTCAGAAAAAATTTCAATCTTTACCGAAACTGAGGGTATAGAGACTATTGCAGCCAAAGGTGATCTAATATCACAGGCTCAGTCAGGGAATATTGAAGTAATAGCTAAGAAAAATATTTCTGTGACCAGTACAACAGAGGATATGACTTTTACAGCGGCAAAAACTTTAACGTTGACCTGTGCTGGCGGGGCATACATCCGCCTGTCCGGAGGAAACATCGAGTTAGGCTGCCCTGGTGATATTATGATGAAGCAAAGTAAGCTTCTCTATAGTGGCCCAACTTTTATACAGTCAAACATTCCTGAACTTCCTGATAGTGGTCCCCAGTCAATGAGTTTTATGCTGTTAGATTCTTTTGGTAATGCTGCGCCAACTACTATGAAAGTGAGCCTTTTTGATAGTGAATCAAAACAACAAATATGGAGTTCTGCTTTTAATGATGGAGGGTCAGGCTGCTTTGAACAGCCTGAAAGTAAAAATTTTCATGCAATAATTGGCGATAATAAATGGACGAGCATATTTTCTTATGATAATGAGCTTGGAATTGAAGATGAAGTTGATGATGACCAGGATTTTGATGAACATGGTCCGCAATATGATGGTGAATTAAACGAGCAAGATAAGGAATAGCCATGGAACAGTATACAGTTCAAAAGGGTGACAGCTTGTGGAAAATTAGTCGTAAATTCGGCATTGATATTAATGAACTGGCCAATATTAATGGGCTTCTCACTAAAGCAGAGCAGCATATTATCCAGCCCGGTCAGGTATTGAGTTTACCATCAAAAGACAAAGTCTATGATACTCAATTGACTTTGAGAATTTACGATCTTGTCTGGCGCCCGCTTAGAGATGCAAAACTCAGAGTTACTTTTGATGGTAAGACCTATGATTACGTGACAGACAGCACAGGTGTTGTTGCTGGTCTACTTATTGAAGACAGTACCAAAGGTATAAAGATTGAACTGCAACATTTAAATAAAAAAGAGTACATTCTGATTGCCGACCATAAAAAATTGCCTTTGGGGACGTTAAGCCTGCGGATCTCGTCCAGAGAAATGATAATAAAAGGGAGTACCAGCGTTAAACAAGGTACCCAGCAATCGAGCAAACAGCAGGAAAAGGAAAAAGCAAAACAGAAAGGAAGCTCAACTGCTTCCAGTCCATCAGAAAGTAAAACAAAAGAAAACCAGACCCCTTCTGTAAACCAAACCACCAGAACCGAAGGTGGTGCTCCCACCAGTGTGAGTAATATTGGTAACGTCAGTGAAGGATTGCGCCTTCCGCCGGAGGCAGAGCAATATCGCGATTATGTCATTGAAGCGGCTAAAAAATACGATTTCCAGCCAGAGGGGCTTGCTGCATTAATTTATGCAGAGTCAAGATGGAAAGCAAACGCCACTAATTCTACCGGTTCGGGGGCGGTAGGGTTAGGCCAGTTTAAACCTGAGACATGGTTATCTCTTTGTGCTAAAACTGAATCCAAGGTTTATCAATTTATAACAGAAAAATATTCCTACCAGAAATTAATTTATAAAAATAAAAAGCTTTGGGGAGAATTGGGTGATGGTTCCATAACAGAGATCGATAAGGATACTGTGTTATCTTTGCGAGCTAATGCAGCATACAATATTGATATGATTGGATTGCTTGATCGTCAGAGTATTGAGCAATTAGTTAATGATTGGAACTTACAGTCTATCAGAGCACTTGAACCTGATGAAATAGTCAAAGTTGCCTATCTGGTCCATATGAATGGAACATTGGGGGCCGTTGATATTATTATGAATGGAAGAGAAATATTCCATAATAAATATGAGGAAGATAATAAACCAACTGAATTGATATATGAGAATCGTCTGCAATCTAATCTGAAAAATGCAGATGCAGAGCAGCGTTTTTACTCGATTGATGGTTCTTTCAGGACGGCTTTTGTGGCATGGATGATTGGATATTTCGATTCTATTATTATCCCAGATCATTACAGAGTGGAACCTGGGGGCAAGAATTTTTCTACTAAAGATATTATTCACAAAATAAATCCTGATTATAATCCAGAAATTAATTTGCCCACAGTAGCGGCTATGAATTCACAATCTCCAGCTCCAGCTCCAGCT
>NZ_JADBQK010000036.1:0-844 GCF_014895885.1 Enterobacter cloacae complex sp. P17RS | reverse complement strand
GCTCCAGCTCCAGCTCCAGCACAATGGCATAATCCTTTGGGTATTTGTCTCATCAGAACTCGTGGGTTACCCAGTTCTAAAAGTGCAAGTTTCGGATGGTGGAGAACTGCACCTGATGGACATCGTTATCAGCATCAAGGTGTGGACATACAAGCAGAACCAGGAACACCTATATATGCTGTGGCGGATGGACGTATAGCTTTTATTGCTAATCAGGGTGTCCATGGGTATGGTCTGCAATTATCTCTTGTCGTCCAGACAAATGATTTACCACAAGAGAAGATAATTTTATGTTCATACAACGGGCGTGAACTTAGTAAAATCTATTTTTTCTATGCTCATTTATCTGAAATACATTCTGGACTCGTCAATGGGGTATCCGTGAAATGTGGGGATCTTCTTGGGAAAACTGGATGTACTGGTAATGCAAATGGAATGACTAGTGTAGCTACAGGGGCCCATCTTCATTTTGAGGTACGAACAACAGAAAGATCTCCCGGAATAATTAATCACCTTGACCCTACACCATTTATTGATGGATTTGATTATCCTTAGTTGAGGAGGAGTGATGTTAAAGATTATTAAATGGATAATATTCTTTCTCTTAGCAAATATTGTTAAATCTGATTGGTTAGCAATTGCCGCTTTAGATGAATCTTTTTTTCGAAGCGAGCAGCAACGCATTGATCAGGAGTATAGAGATGATCATGTTCGTTATAAAAATGAGCAGAGTCATCTCCCGGACAGACAACGAGACAAACGACTCTATACCAATGAGTACTGGCTAGTATATAAAGATCAAAATTTATGGATAGGATTTTTTGAAGCTATAAAGATATAAGTA
>NZ_JADBQK010000035.1:0-29917 GCF_014895885.1 Enterobacter cloacae complex sp. P17RS | reverse complement strand
CAGATGGACGGCGCGATCCTGGTTGTTGCTGCGACTGACGGCCCAATGCCTCAGACTCGTGAGCACATCCTGCTGGGTCGTCAGGTAGGCGTTCCTTTCATCATCGTGTTCCTGAACAAATGCGACATGGTTGATGACGAAGAGCTGCTGGAACTGGTAGAGATGGAAGTTCGTGAACTGCTGTCTCAGTACGATTTCCCGGGCGACGACACTCCAATCGTTCGTGGTTCCGCGCTGAAAGCGCTGGAAGGCGACGCTGAGTGGGAAGCGAAAATCATCGAACTGGCTGGCTTCCTGGATTCTTACATCCCAGAACCAGAGCGTGCGATTGACAAGCCATTCCTGCTGCCAATCGAAGACGTATTCTCCATCTCCGGTCGTGGTACCGTTGTTACCGGTCGTGTAGAGCGCGGTATCATCAAAGTTGGTGAAGAAGTTGAAATCGTTGGTATCAAAGAGACTGCGAAGTCTACCTGTACTGGCGTTGAAATGTTCCGCAAACTGCTGGACGAAGGCCGTGCTGGTGAGAACGTTGGTGTTCTGCTGCGTGGTATCAAACGTGAAGAAATCGAACGTGGTCAGGTTCTGGCGAAGCCAGGCTCAATCAAGCCACACACCAAGTTCGAATCTGAAGTGTACATCCTGTCCAAAGACGAAGGCGGCCGTCATACTCCGTTCTTCAAAGGCTACCGTCCACAGTTCTACTTCCGTACAACTGACGTGACCGGTACCATCGAACTGCCAGAAGGCGTAGAGATGGTAATGCCAGGCGACAACATCAAGATGGTTGTGACTCTGATCCACCCAATCGCGATGGACGACGGTCTGCGTTTCGCAATCCGTGAAGGCGGCCGTACCGTTGGCGCGGGCGTTGTTGCTAAAGTTCTCGGCTAATCGCTGATAACATTTGACGCAATGCGCAATAAAAGGGCATCATTTGATGCCCTTTTTGCACGCTTTCATATCAGAACCTGGCTCATCAGTGATTAATTTTGTCATAATCATTGCTGAGACAGGCTCTGCGGAGAGCGTATAATACGAAAAGCGAATAGCATTTCGATTGGTTTGCCTCGCACTCGCGGGGTGAAAATGTTTGTAGAATACTTCTGACAGGTTGGTTTATGAGTGCGAATACCGAAGCTCAAGGGAGCGGGCGCGGCCTGGAAGCGATGAAATGGGTAGTTGTAGCCGTGCTGCTGATTGTGGCGATTGTCGGCAACTATCTTTATCGTGACATGATGCTGCCGCTACGCGCGCTTGCAGTGGTAATTCTGATTGCTGCGGCGGGTGGTGTCGCGCTGTTGACGACAAAAGGCAAAGCGACCGTTGCGTTTGCCCGCGAAGCGCGTACCGAAGTCCGCAAGGTCATTTGGCCGACTCGCCAGGAAACATTGCACACCACGCTGATCGTAGCGGCGGTTACCGCTGTAATGTCACTGATCCTGTGGGGACTGGATGGTATTCTGGTTCGCCTGGTATCCTTTATCACTGGCCTGAGGTTCTGAGATGTCTGAAGCCCCTAAAAAGCGCTGGTACGTCGTTCAGGCGTTTTCCGGTTTTGAAGGCCGCGTAGCAACGTCGCTGCGTGAGCATATCAAATTACACAACATGGAAGAGTTGTTTGGCGAAGTTATGGTTCCGACCGAAGAAGTGGTTGAGATCCGTGGCGGCCAGCGTCGCAAAAGCGAGCGCAAATTCTTCCCGGGTTACGTGCTGGTTCAGATGGTTATGAACGACGCGAGCTGGCACCTGGTGCGCAGCGTGCCGCGTGTGATGGGCTTTATCGGCGGCACGTCTGACCGTCCGGCGCCAATCAGCGACAAAGAAGTTGATGCGATTATGAACCGCCTGCAGCAGGTGGGTGATAAGCCGCGTCCGAAAACGCTGTTTGAACCGGGTGAAATGGTTCGTGTTAATGACGGTCCGTTTGCTGACTTTAATGGCGTGGTTGAAGAAGTGGACTATGAGAAGTCCCGCCTGAAAGTTTCTGTTTCTATCTTCGGTCGTGCGACCCCGGTAGAGCTGGACTTTGCCCAGGTAGAAAAAGCCTAAGCAGCGATCAAAAAAGCGACGATTTAATCGTTGCACAAGGCGCGGGATTGGAATACAATTTCGCGCCTTTTGTTTTTATGGGTCCCGGCCCGTAAAACGAATTTTATTCACGGGGAGCCTCCCTGAGGCGCTATTACCCAATCAGAGGATTTTAGAATGGCTAAGAAAGTACAAGCCTACGTCAAGCTGCAGGTTGCAGCTGGTATGGCGAACCCAAGTCCACCAGTTGGTCCAGCTCTGGGTCAGCAGGGTGTGAACATCATGGAATTCTGTAAAGCGTTCAACGCAAAAACTGAATCCCTGGAAAAAGGTCTGCCAATCCCAGTCGTAATCACTGTTTACGCTGACCGTTCTTTCACTTTCGTTACCAAAACCCCTCCAGCAGCAGTTCTGCTGAAGAAAGCGGCTGGTATCAAGTCTGGTTCCGGTAAACCGAACAAAGACAAAGTGGGTAAAATTTCCCGCGCTCAGCTGCAGGAAATCGCGCAGACCAAAGCTGCCGACATGACTGGTGCCGACATTGAAGCGATGACTCGCTCCATCGAAGGTACTGCACGTTCCATGGGCCTGGTAGTGGAGGACTAAGAAATGGCTAAACTGACCAAGCGCATGTCCGTGATCCGTGACAAAGTTGATGCGACCAAACAGTACGACATCAACGAAGCTATTGCTCTGCTGAAAGAACTGGCGACTGCTAAGTTCGTTGAAAGCGTTGACGTTGCCGTTAACCTGGGCATCGATGCTCGTAAATCCGATCAGAACGTTCGTGGCGCAACTGTACTGCCACACGGTACTGGCCGTTCCGTTCGCGTAGCTGTATTTGCTCAGGGTGCAAACGCTGAAGCTGCTAAAGCTGCCGGCGCTGAACTGGTAGGTATGGAAGATCTGGCTGATCAGATCAAGAAAGGCGAAATGAACTTTGACGTTGTTATTGCTTCTCCAGATGCAATGCGCGTTGTTGGCCAGCTGGGCCAGGTTCTGGGTCCACGCGGCCTGATGCCAAACCCGAAAGTGGGTACTGTAACCCCTAACGTTGCTGAAGCGGTTAAGAACGCTAAAGCAGGTCAGGTTCGTTACCGTAACGACAAAAACGGCATCATCCACACCACCATCGGTAAAGTGGACTTTGACGCTGACAAACTGAAAGAAAACCTGGAAGCTCTGCTGGTTGCGCTGAAAAAAGCTAAACCAACTCAGGCGAAAGGCGTGTACATCAAGAAAGTTAGCATCTCCACCACCATGGGTGCAGGTGTTGCAGTTGACCAGGCTGGCCTGAGCGCTGCTGCAAACTAATGCCTTTACGTGGGCGGTGATTTTGTCTACAATCTTACCCCCACGTTTGCTAACGAAAGTTAGCGGCTAAAAGATTTGTTCGTTGGAGCCTGGCCTATCCAGGCCTCCGTCGAAGACCGCAGGTGTTTCGCAAGAAACTTAATCCCCTGCGTAGACGGTGACAGAACGCTAAGATTATTTTTAATACTCTGGCTTGTTTCTGCTCACCGTATTAAGACGCTCTTCCCGTTGGGTTGAGTGAAGTGAGTTCCGGAACATGAGTTCCGGCAAACATCCAGGAGCAAAGCTAATGGCTTTAAATCTTCAAGACAAACAAGCGATTGTTGCTGAAGTCAGCGAAGTAGCCAAAGGCGCGCTGTCTGCAGTAGTTGCGGATTCCCGTGGCGTTACTGTAGACAAAATGACTGAACTGCGTAAAGCAGGTCGTGAAGCTGGCGTATACATGCGTGTTGTTCGTAACACCCTGCTGCGTCGCGTAGTTGAAGGTACTCAGTTCGAGTGCCTGAAAGACACGTTTGTTGGTCCGACCCTGATTGCATACTCTATGGAACACCCGGGCGCTGCTGCTCGTCTGTTCAAAGAGTTCGCGAAAGCGAATGCAAAATTTGAGGTCAAAGCTGCAGCCTTTGAAGGTGAGTTGATCCCGGCATCGCAAATCGATCGCCTGGCAACCCTGCCGACCTACGAAGAAGCAATTGCACGCCTGATGGCAACCATGAAAGAAGCTGCGGCTGGCAAACTGGTTCGCACTCTGGCTGCTGTACGCGATGCGAAAGAAGCTGCTTAATCGCAGTTATCTTTATAAAGCATTTGCTTACGTATAAACTTATTCTGATTTTCAGGAACAATTTAAATGTCTATCACTAAAGATCAAATCATTGAAGCAGTTGCAGCTATGTCCGTAATGGACGTTGTAGAGCTGGTATCTGCAATGGAAGAAAAATTCGGTGTTTCTGCTGCTGCTGCTGTAGCTGTAGCTGCTGGCCCGGCTGAAGCTGCTGAAGAAAAAACTGAATTCGACGTAATTCTGAAAGCTGCTGGCGCGAACAAAGTTGCTGTTATCAAAGCAGTACGTGGCGCAACTGGCCTGGGTCTGAAAGAAGCTAAAGACCTGGTAGAATCTGCTCCAGCTGCGCTGAAAGAAGGCGTGAGCAAAGACGACGCAGAAGCACTGAAAAAATCTCTGGAAGAAGCTGGCGCTGAAGTTGAAGTTAAATAAGCCAACTTTTCTGGTTGCAGCCTAAGCAATTAGGCTGATGGCTGGTGACTTTTTAGTCACCAGCCTTTTTGCGCTGTAAGGCATCAGTAGCATTTCACACTGTTTGACTGCTGATTGTCCTGACAATGCTTGTTTCTATCGACGACTTAATATACTGCGACAGGGTGCTCGCTCTGTGTAAATCGCAATGAAATGGTTTAAGCGTGATAGCAACAGGTATTGCGGAAAGTATTCAATTTTCCGGTCCACAAAATGGTGTTGCACAAACTGTCCCTTCGTCGGACAGATGGGTCGACTTGTCAGCGAGCTGAGGAACCCTATGGTTTACTCCTATACCGAGAAAAAACGTATTCGTAAGGATTTTGGTAAACGTCCACAAGTTCTGGACATTCCATATCTCCTTTCTATCCAGCTTGACTCGTTCCAGAAGTTTATCGAGCAAGATCCTGAAGGGCAGTACGGTCTGGAAGCAGCCTTCCGTTCCGTGTTCCCGATTCAGAGCTACAGCGGTAACTCCGAGCTGCAGTACGTCAGCTACCGCCTTGGCGAACCGGTGTTTGACGTTCAGGAATGTCAGATCCGTGGCGTGACCTATTCCGCACCGCTGCGCGTAAAACTGCGTCTGGTGATCTACGAGCGCGAAGCGCCGGAAGGCACCGTAAAAGACATTAAAGAACAAGAAGTCTACATGGGTGAGATTCCACTCATGACGGACAACGGTACTTTCGTTATCAACGGTACTGAGCGTGTTATCGTTTCCCAGCTGCATCGTAGCCCGGGCGTCTTCTTCGACAGCGATAAAGGTAAAACACACTCTTCCGGTAAAGTACTGTATAACGCACGCATCATTCCTTACCGTGGTTCATGGCTGGACTTCGAATTCGATCCAAAAGACAACCTGTTTGTCCGTATCGACCGTCGTCGTAAACTGCCTGCAACCATCATTCTGCGTGCACTGAACTATACCACTGAGCAGATCCTGGACCTGTTCTTTGAGAAAGTGATCTTTGAAATCCGCGACAACAAGTTGCAGATGGAATTGGTGCCGGAACGTCTGCGTGGTGAGACCGCGTCGTTCGACATCGAAGCCGACGGCAAAGTGTATGTGGAAAAAGGTCGCCGTATCACCGCGCGCCACATCCGCCAGCTGGAAAAAGATGATATCAAACACATCGAAGTTCCGGTTGAATACATTGCAGGAAAAGTAGCCGCGAAAGATTACGTTGATGAATCAACTGGCGAGCTGATCTGCCCAGCGAACATGGAGCTGAGCCTGGATCTGCTGGCTAAGCTGAGCCAGTCTGGCCACAAACGTATCGAAACGCTGTTCACCAACGATCTGGACCACGGTCCGTACATCTCTGAGACTGTACGCGTCGACCCAACCAACGATCGTCTGAGCGCGCTGGTCGAAATCTACCGCATGATGCGTCCTGGTGAGCCACCAACTCGCGAAGCGGCTGAAAGCCTGTTCGAGAACCTGTTCTTCTCCGAAGACCGCTACGATCTGTCCGCGGTAGGTCGTATGAAGTTCAACCGTTCTCTGCTGCGTGACGAGATCGAAGGTTCCGGTATCCTGAGCAAAGACGACATCATCGAAGTGATGAAGAAGCTCATCGATATCCGTAACGGTAAAGGCGAAGTGGACGATATCGACCACCTCGGCAACCGTCGTATCCGTTCCGTAGGCGAAATGGCGGAAAACCAGTTCCGCGTAGGCCTGGTACGTGTAGAGCGTGCGGTGAAAGAGCGTCTGTCTCTGGGCGATCTGGATACCCTGATGCCTCAGGATATGATCAACGCCAAGCCGATTTCTGCAGCAGTGAAAGAGTTCTTTGGTTCCAGCCAGCTGTCTCAGTTCATGGACCAGAACAACCCGCTGTCTGAGATCACGCACAAACGTCGTATCTCTGCACTCGGCCCAGGCGGTCTGACCCGTGAACGTGCAGGCTTTGAAGTTCGAGACGTACACCCGACTCACTACGGTCGCGTATGTCCAATCGAAACGCCTGAAGGTCCAAACATCGGTCTGATCAACTCCCTGTCCGTGTACGCACAGACGAACGAATACGGTTTCCTTGAGACCCCGTATCGTAAAGTGACCGACGGTGTGGTTACCGACGAAATTCATTACCTGTCTGCTATCGAAGAAGGCAACTACGTTATCGCTCAGGCGAACTCCAACCTGGATGACGAAGGCCACTTTGTAGAAGATCTGGTTACCTGCCGTAGCAAAGGCGAATCCAGCTTGTTCAGCCGCGACCAGGTTGACTACATGGACGTATCCACCCAGCAGGTGGTATCCGTCGGTGCGTCCCTGATCCCGTTCCTGGAACACGATGACGCCAACCGTGCATTGATGGGTGCGAACATGCAACGTCAGGCCGTTCCAACTCTGCGTGCTGATAAGCCGCTGGTTGGTACCGGTATGGAACGTGCTGTTGCCGTTGACTCTGGTGTTACTGCAGTTGCTAAGCGTGGCGGTACCGTTCAGTACGTCGACGCATCCCGTATCGTTATCAAAGTTAACGAAGACGAGATGTATCCGGGCGAAGCGGGTATCGACATCTACAACCTGACCAAATACACCCGTTCTAACCAGAACACCTGTATCAACCAGATGCCTTGCGTATCTCTGGGTGAGCCAGTTGAGCGCGGCGACGTGCTGGCAGACGGTCCGTCCACCGACCTCGGTGAACTGGCGCTCGGTCAGAACATGCGCGTAGCGTTCATGCCGTGGAACGGTTACAACTTCGAAGACTCCATCCTCGTCTCCGAGCGTGTGGTTCAGGAAGATCGTTTCACCACCATCCACATTCAGGAACTGGCCTGTGTGTCCCGTGACACCAAGCTGGGGCCAGAAGAGATCACTGCCGACATCCCTAACGTGGGTGAAGCTGCGCTCTCCAAGCTGGATGAATCCGGTATTGTTTACATCGGTGCGGAAGTGACCGGCGGCGATATTCTGGTAGGTAAGGTGACGCCGAAAGGTGAAACCCAGCTGACCCCAGAAGAGAAACTGCTGCGTGCTATCTTCGGTGAGAAAGCGTCTGACGTTAAAGACTCTTCTCTGCGCGTACCAAACGGTGTTTCCGGTACGGTTATCGACGTTCAGGTCTTCACTCGTGATGGCGTTGAGAAAGATAAGCGTGCGCTGGAAATCGAAGAGATGCAGCTCAAACAGGCTAAGAAAGACCTGTCTGAAGAACTGCAGATCCTCGAAGCAGGTCTGTTCAGCCGTATCTATGCGGTGCTGGTTGCCGGTGGCGTTGAAGCTGAGAAGCTCGACAAACTGCCACGCGATCGCTGGCTGGAACTCGGCCTGACCGACGAAGAGAAACAAAATCAGCTGGAACAGCTGGCTGAGCAGTATGACGAACTGAAACACGAGTTCGAGAAAAAACTCGAAGCGAAACGCCGCAAAATCACTCAGGGCGACGATCTGGCACCAGGCGTGCTGAAGATTGTTAAGGTGTATCTGGCTGTTAAACGTCAGATCCAGCCTGGTGATAAGATGGCAGGTCGTCACGGTAACAAGGGTGTTATCTCTAAGATCAACCCGATCGAAGATATGCCGCACGATGCTAACGGTACGCCGGTAGATATCGTACTGAACCCACTGGGCGTACCGTCTCGTATGAACATTGGTCAGATCCTGGAAACCCACCTGGGTATGGCTGCGAAAGGTATCGGCGACAAGATCAACGCCATGCTGAAACAGCAGCAGGAAGTCGCGAAACTGCGCGAATTCATCCAGCGTGCCTACGATCTGGGTACCGACGTGCGTCAGAAAGTCGACCTGAACACCTTCAGCGATGAAGAAGTGCTGCGTCTGGCAGAGAACCTGCGCAAAGGTATGCCAATTGCAACGCCGGTATTCGACGGTGCAAAAGAAGCTGAAATTAAAGAGCTGCTGCAACTGGGTGGTCTGCCAACGTCTGGTCAGATTACGCTGTTTGACGGCCGTACCGGTGAACAGTTTGAGCGTCCAGTAACCGTAGGTTACATGTACATGCTGAAACTGAACCACCTGGTCGACGACAAGATGCACGCTCGTTCTACCGGTTCTTACAGCCTGGTTACTCAGCAGCCGCTGGGTGGTAAGGCACAGTTCGGTGGTCAGCGCTTCGGGGAGATGGAAGTGTGGGCGCTGGAAGCATACGGCGCGGCATACACCCTGCAGGAAATGCTCACCGTTAAGTCTGATGACGTGAACGGTCGTACCAAGATGTATAAAAACATCGTGGACGGCAACCATCAGATGGAACCAGGCATGCCAGAATCCTTCAACGTACTGTTGAAAGAGATTCGTTCGCTGGGTATCAACATCGAACTGGAAGACGAGTAATTCTCGCTCAAACAGGTCACTGGTGCCGGGTTAACCCCCGGCACCGGATTGTGCTAACTCCGACGGGAGCAAATCCGTGAAAGATTTATTAAAGTTTCTGAAAGCGCAGACTAAAACCGAAGAGTTTGATGCGATCAAAATTGCTCTGGCTTCGCCAGACATGATCCGTTCATGGTCTTTCGGTGAAGTTAAAAAGCCGGAAACCATCAACTACCGTACGTTCAAACCTGAGCGTGACGGCCTTTTCTGTGCGCGTATTTTCGGGCCAGTAAAAGACTACGAGTGCCTGTGCGGTAAGTACAAGCGCCTGAAACACCGCGGTGTGATCTGTGAGAAGTGCGGCGTTGAAGTGACCCAGACTAAAGTACGCCGTGAGCGTATGGGCCACATCGAGCTGGCGTCTCCGACGGCTCACATCTGGTTCCTGAAATCTCTGCCGTCCCGTATCGGTCTGCTGCTGGATATGCCGCTGCGCGATATCGAACGTGTTCTGTACTTCGAATCTTATGTAGTTATCGAAGGCGGGATGACGAACCTGGAACGTCACCAGATCCTGACTGAAGAGCAGTATCTGGACGCGCTGGAAGAGTTCGGTGACGAATTCGACGCGAAGATGGGTGCGGAAGCTATTCAGGCCCTGCTGAAGAGCATGGATCTGGAGCAGGAGTGCGAGCAGCTGCGTGAAGAGCTGAACGAAACCAACTCCGAAACCAAGCGTAAAAAGCTGACCAAGCGTATCAAACTGCTGGAAGCGTTCGTTCAGTCTGGTAACAAACCAGAGTGGATGATCCTGACCGTTCTGCCGGTTCTGCCGCCAGATCTGCGTCCGCTGGTTCCGCTGGATGGTGGTCGTTTCGCAACGTCCGATCTGAACGATCTGTATCGTCGCGTTATCAACCGTAACAACCGTCTGAAACGTCTGCTGGATCTGGCTGCGCCGGACATCATCGTACGCAACGAAAAACGTATGCTGCAGGAAGCGGTAGATGCCCTGCTGGATAACGGTCGTCGCGGTCGTGCGATCACCGGTTCTAACAAGCGTCCTCTGAAATCTTTGGCCGACATGATCAAAGGTAAGCAGGGTCGTTTCCGTCAGAACCTGCTCGGTAAGCGTGTTGACTACTCCGGTCGTTCTGTAATCACCGTAGGTCCATACCTGCGTCTGCATCAGTGCGGTCTGCCGAAGAAAATGGCACTGGAGCTGTTCAAACCGTTCATCTACGGCAAGCTGGAGCTGCGTGGCCTGGCCACCACCATCAAAGCCGCTAAGAAAATGGTTGAGCGTGAAGAAGCTGTCGTTTGGGATATCCTGGACGAAGTTATCCGCGAACACCCGGTACTGCTGAACCGTGCACCAACCCTGCACCGTCTGGGTATCCAGGCATTTGAGCCAGTCCTGATCGAAGGTAAAGCTATCCAGCTGCACCCGCTGGTTTGTGCGGCCTATAACGCCGACTTCGATGGTGACCAGATGGCTGTTCACGTACCGCTGACGCTGGAAGCCCAGCTTGAAGCGCGTGCGCTGATGATGTCTACCAACAACATCCTGTCTCCAGCGAACGGTGAACCAATTATCGTTCCTTCTCAGGACGTTGTATTGGGTCTGTACTACATGACCCGTGACTGTGTTAACGCCAAAGGCGAAGGCATGGTGCTGACTGGCCCGAAAGAAGCTGAGCGTATTTATCGCGCTGGCCTGGCCTCTCTGCATGCGCGCGTTAAAGTGCGTATCACCGAATACGAAAAAGATGCAAACGGCGAATTCGTTGCGAAGACCAGCCTGAAAGACACGACCATTGGCCGTGCCATTCTGTGGATGATCGTACCGAAAGGTCTGCCTTTCTCCATCGTCAACCAGGCGCTGGGCAAGAAAGCGATCTCCAAAATGCTGAACACCTGTTACCGCATTCTGGGTCTGAAGCCGACCGTTATCTTCGCTGACCAGACAATGTATACCGGCTTTGCTTATGCAGCGCGTTCAGGTGCATCTGTTGGTATCGATGACATGGTCATCCCAGAGAAGAAACACGAGATCATCTCTGAAGCGGAAGCTGAAGTTGCTGAGATCCAGGAGCAGTTCCAGTCTGGTCTGGTAACCGCGGGCGAACGCTACAACAAAGTTATCGATATCTGGGCAGCGGCGAACGATCGTGTATCCAAAGCGATGATGGATAACCTGCAAACCGAAACCGTGATTAACCGTGACGGCGTCGAAGAGCAGCAGGTTTCCTTCAACAGCATCTACATGATGGCCGACTCCGGTGCGCGTGGTTCTGCAGCACAGATTCGTCAGCTGGCAGGTATGCGTGGTCTGATGGCGAAGCCAGATGGCTCCATCATCGAAACGCCAATCACCGCGAACTTCCGTGAAGGTCTGAACGTACTCCAGTACTTCATCTCCACGCACGGTGCGCGTAAAGGTCTGGCGGATACCGCACTGAAGACAGCGAACTCCGGTTATCTGACGCGTCGTCTGGTTGACGTTGCGCAGGATCTGGTTGTGACCGAAGACGATTGTGGCACCCTCGAAGGTATCACCATGACCCCGGTTATCGAGGGTGGTGATGTTAAAGAGCCGCTGCGCGATCGCGTACTGGGTCGTGTGACCGCGGAAGACATTCTGAAGCCGGGCACCGCAGACATTCTGGTTCCACGCAATACGCTGCTGCACGAACAGTGGTGTGACCTGCTGGAAGCGAACTCTGTTGACTCTGTGAAAGTGCGTTCCGTTGTATCCTGTGACACCGACTTTGGTGTGTGTGCGCACTGCTACGGTCGTGACCTGGCGCGTGGCCACATCATCAACAAAGGTGAAGCCATCGGCGTTATCGCGGCACAGTCCATCGGTGAGCCGGGTACACAGCTGACGATGCGTACGTTCCACATCGGTGGTGCGGCATCTCGTGCGGCTGCTGAATCCAGCATTCAGGTGAAAAACAAAGGTAGCATCAAGCTCAGCAACGCGAAGTCTGTTGTTAACTCCGCAGGCAAGCTGGTTGTGACCTCTCGTAACACCGAGCTGAAGCTGATCGACGAATTCGGTCGTACCAAAGAGAGCTATAAAGTGCCTTACGGTGCGGTTATGGCGAAAGGTGATGGCGAGCAGGTTGCCGGCGGTGAAACCGTTGCAAACTGGGATCCACACACCATGCCGGTTATCACCGAAGTAAGTGGTTTCATCCGCTTTACTGACATGATCGACGGCCAGACCATTACTCGTCAGACCGACGAGCTGACCGGTCTGTCTTCTCTGGTGGTTCTGGATTCTGCTGAACGTACTACCGGCGGTAAAGATCTGCGTCCTGCACTGAAAATCGTTGATGCTCAGGGTAACGACGTTCTGATCCCGGGTACCGATATGCCTGCGCAGTACTTCCTGCCGGGTAAAGCGATTGTACAGCTGGAAGATGGCGTACAGATCAGCTCTGGTGACACCCTGGCGCGTATTCCTCAGGAATCCGGCGGTACCAAGGACATCACCGGTGGTCTGCCACGCGTTGCGGACCTGTTCGAAGCTCGTCGTCCGAAAGAGCCTGCAATCCTGGCTGAAATCAGCGGGATCATCTCCTTCGGTAAAGAGACTAAAGGTAAGCGCCGTCTGGTTATCACACCAGTAGATGGCAGCGAGCCGTACGAAGAGATGATTCCTAAGTGGCGTCAGCTCAACGTGTTCGAAGGCGAACGTGTAGAACGTGGTGACGTGGTTTCCGACGGTCCAGAAGCGCCGCACGACATCCTGCGTCTGCGTGGTGTGCATGCTGTTACTCGTTACATTGTTAACGAAGTACAGGACGTATACCGCCTGCAGGGCGTTAAGATTAACGATAAGCACATCGAAGTTATCGTTCGTCAGATGCTGCGTAAAGCAACCATCGAAAACGCGGGCAGCTCCGACTTCCTGGAAGGCGAGCAGGTTGAATACTCACGCGTTAAGATCGCTAACCGCGATCTGGAAGCGAACGGCAAAATCGGTGCGACCTTCGCACGCGATCTGCTGGGTATCACCAAAGCGTCTCTGGCAACCGAGTCCTTCATCTCCGCAGCATCGTTCCAGGAAACGACTCGTGTCCTGACCGAAGCCGCTGTTGCAGGTAAACGTGATGAACTGCGCGGTCTGAAAGAGAACGTCATCGTGGGTCGTCTGATCCCTGCCGGTACCGGTTATGCGTACCATCAGGATCGTATGCGTCGTCGCGCAGCGGGCGAACTGCCAGCTGCACCGCAGGTTACTGCTGAAGATGCATCCGCGAGCCTGGCAGAACTGCTGAACGCAGGTCTGGGCGGTTCCGACAACGAGTAATCGTTGATGCCGTAAATAAAAAACCCGCCTCGGCGGGTTTTTTTATATCTGCATTTCTTCAATTCACTAGCGGGATGCGTCGATAAAGCTCAATCATATCGCCCGCCAGATCCTGAATAACCATTGCGTTCATCAGGTGGTCCTGAGAATGAACGGTGATCAGGTTAACAGGCAGTTTCCCGGTCCCTTCGTCAAGTCCAATAAGCTGCGTCTGGATCGTATGCGCGTGCTTCACATATTCGCGGGATTCTTCCATCGCTTTTTCAGCTTCGTCAAACTCACCTTTACGCGCCATCTGCAGAGCCGTCAGGGCCGCACTGCGGGCCGCACCGGCGTTGACCAGCAGTTCCATGATTGTGGTTTCTAAGTCTTCCATTATGACTCCAGCAGTTTAAGCGCTTTTTCCAGTACGGCATCGCCTTTCATCATGCCGTAATCCATCATGTCGATCACCGCGACCTTTTTACCCAGCGGGTCGGCCTGTGCCTGCAGTTTAGCCTGCTCGTATTTGACCTGTGGCCCCAGCAATACGATGTCGGCCGTCGCGATATTGTCTTTAAACTCCGCAACCGGAACGGCTTTAATGGTGACTTCAACCCCTTTTTTCTGCGCGGCATCTTTCATACGTTGAACCAGCATGCTGGTTGACATTCCCGCTGCACAGCATAAAACGATGTTCTTCATAATCAGCCTCGATCTACATGTGTTTATTGATAATTATCCTGCGCAGAGAGCTTCAACAACCGCTTTACCGCGATTGTGTGTCAGGCATCACAAAGAAAGCGGCATTTTTCTGAAACCGGTTACAATTCTTCGAGTAAGAGAGAAAGTCAGCCGACGGCAGTGCGAACAATACGGTTTTTTCCCTGCTTTTTAGCACTGTAGAGCGCGTTATCAACGCTACCTACAAATTGTTCCAGCGGTTCGAAGTGCCATTCACCCAGACCCGCGCTGAACGTGACGTGAAGATTGTCTTCCCGCCATACGCGTCTTGCAACGGCGGTGCGCCATGCGTCAAGCAATGAAAATGCAGCAGCGATCTGCTCGGCCTGGAAAATTACCGCGAACTCTTCACCACCATAGCGATAGACCGAGACGTGGTGGGGCTGCATTATCTGGATCCCCTCGCGCGCCACGTTACGCAGGACAATGTCGCCGCTCAGGTGTCCCCACGTGTCGTTAATTGACTTGAAGTTATCAATATCAACCAACGCCATCGCGAAAGGCTGGTGGGCATTTAATAATTCCTCCACATCGTTATCGAACGCACGGCGGTTTTTGCAGCCGGTCAGCGCATCGTGAGTGGCCTGACGAACATACGCCATCTCACGCTCTTTATTGGACTGAATGGTGCGGCTCAGCATCGCTTCCAGACGCGGCGCCTGGCTCACATCGCCCGTTTTGATCGCATTGATAATGGTCATCAACACGGTACGCGAGGCATGACGTAGATAGAGGCCGAAGAGAATGATAATGATGGCCGCCAGCGCGAAACCCCAGCCTACGATTGTCGTTTCGTGTCGGGTGATATCGGTAAGCGTTGCGCCAGAGACCCTGTAGATGACAAACCAGTCCGGATTGGTAAATGAGTAGTAGTAATACCAGGCGTCGGTTTTCTTATCGTAAAGGTGGCCTTCGCCGCTGGTCATTTTATCCATCAGCGCTTCGCTGACGTACTGTTTGAAAAGCACGCCCGTATCTGGGTGCAGCACGACGGCGCCATCGCGTTCGACGACGAAGAATTCCCCCTGAACAGGGGCGACCATCTGACGCAGGGTGTAGCCCATTGACGTTAAGTCGAGATGAAACGCAATCGTACCTTTAAGTCGACCTTCTGGTGAAATCAACGGTTTATAGAGTGTGACCGTCGGATGACCGTTGAAGTAGTCCGTATAGGGACGGGTGTAGTGGCTGAATATACTGGCTTCAGCATGGGCGACAAACCACGGACGCGTCCGGGGATCGAAGGTTTTACTCTTTTCCGTCTGGAGCACTTCCGGCGCGCGCAGATAATGTCCCTGCGTGTCTGCCAGCGAGATGGATGACACGGTCGGCATCAGGTTTTGCAAATGCATCATCATCTGCAGCCCTTGCGTCGGGTTGACGTTGAGGGTCTCGTTTAGCCTGTCATCGCGTGCAAAATACATCGCGGAGCGGCCCAGGATATAGTCGTTTTCACGCAGGATTGACTCGGTGTAGTTCACCGCAAGGTTATGGGTGAAATTGCCATTAATCTTATGATAGTCCTCAAGGAAATCCTTTCGTTGTGAAAGAGTTACCACGACCGCGATCAGCGCAAAACTGCACAGAATCCCCGCGAAGCTGAGCATAATGGGTCGGGTGAAAGAGAGCTTTTTGCTGTGAAGTGCCATGAGTTGTACATCGATCCTGATGGTGAATATTTTTCGTCTGCCGATATCCTCTCAGCATAGTCGCTGTCCTGCGGTTAGCGGTGAATTATACGGAACACGATTTCAGGCGAGATGATTTATCTTAAGAATCACTAAGAAATTCCTTATCCATACTTTTGCGCCCCTCTTATGCACGAAATCGGAGGCAGGGCGAAACGAGGAAGAAGCTTTTCGCCCTGGTCAGCATCCGTTGCTGACCTGATGACAATAAAAAACCGGACGATCGCTGACAATCATCCGGTTTTACCTTTCCGTAACGCCTCGATAATTTTCTACCGTGTTGCAGTGCGTTACATCGTCATTGCGAGGCTCTTCCCAGCCAGCTGTCCCAGTCTTTCCAGACAGGCTGTAAACCCTGTGCCGTCAGGGCGGCGGCAACAGCTTCCGGACGCCGTCCGTCATGCGGTGCAAACTGCTCCAGCTCCGGATGATCGTCTGCATACCCGCCAGGCTGCGTTTTGGAAAATGCGCTGACGTTGTTAATCGCCAGCGGGATGACGCGATCGCGAAACGCCGGGGATTCACGCGTTGAGAGCGATAACTCCACTTCCGGGGCGAGCAGGCGAAACGCGCAGATGGTCTGCACCAGCTGGCGTTCATCCATCAGCGAAGCCGGTTCAATGCCGCCTGCGCAGGGGCGCAGGCGTGGGAAGGAGATGGAGTATCGGGTCTGCCAGTAGTGCTGTTGCAGCCACAGCAGATGTTCTGCCACCATGTAGCAATCTACCCGCCAGCTATCGGAAAGCCCAATTAGCGCACCCAACCCGATTTTGTCGATCCCGGCGCGGCCCAGCCTGTCTGGCGTTTCCAGCCGGAAGAAAAAATCCTGCTTCTTCCCTTTCAGGTGATGCCGCGCGTACGTCGCCTCGTGGTAGGTTTCCTGATAGACCATCACGCCGTCCAGCCCGAGCGTTTTTAACTCCGCATACTCGTCCTGCGACAGGGGCTGAACCTCCATCTGCAACGACGCAAACTCCCGACGTATCGCAGGCAGATGCTGGCGGAAATAGTCCATTCCCACTTTCCCCTGATGCTCGCCCGTGACCAGAAGAAGATGCTCAAAACCCATTTCACGAATGGCCGCACACTCGCGGGCAATCTCACCTTCATCGAGCGTTTTCCGCTTGATGCGGTTGCTCATGGAGAAGCCGCAGTAGGTGCAGTCATTGGCGCACAGGTTGGAGAGATAGAGTGGCACGTAGAAGCTCACCGTGTTGCCAAAACGCTGGCGGGTGAGCCGCTGCGCTCGCTGCGCCATCGGTTCAAGGTAGGCGCTGGCCGCCGGGGAGAGCAGGGCCATCAGATCCTCGCGGGTCAGCTGACGGGCGTGCAGCGCGCGCTCCACGTCAGCCGCCGTTTTGCTGTTGATGCGCAGGGCTATATCGTCCCAGTTAAGCTCGCGCCAGCGCTCGGTAAACGTGCTCATGAGAGCGCCTCCAGAAAACCGGTCAGCGGGCTGGTGGCCTGTGCCTGAAAACTGCGCGAGCCGGGGCCGGACTCTCTGGCCAGCAGGCCAGCCTCCACGGCGAGACGAAATGCACGCGCCATCATGACCGGGTCGTCGGCCACCGCAATGGCGGTATTCACCAGCACCGCGTCGGCCCCCATTTCCAGCGCCTGCGCGGCGTGGCTGGGCACGCCGATCCCCGCATCCACCACCACCGGCACGGTCGCCTGCTCGATGATGATCTCCAGCATCGCGCGGGTTTCCAGCCCCTGATTGGAGCCAATGGGCGCGCCCAGCGGCATGACGGCGGCGCAGCCGACCTCTTCCAGACGCTTACACAGCACGGGATCCGCGCCACAGTAAGGCAGGACGGTAAACCCCTGCTGCACCAGCTTTTCTGCGGCTTTCAGGGTCTCGATCGGGTCGGGCAGCAGCCAGCGGGCATCCGGGTGAATTTCCAGCTTCAGCCAGCGGGTGCCGAGCGCTTCCCGCGCCAGCTGTGCGGCGAAAATCGCCTCCTCGGCCGTTTTCGCTCCGGAAGTGTTTGGTAAGAGCGTCACGCCTGCCTCCAGTAGCGGCGCAAGTATGGCATCGTTGTGCTGGCGCAGATCCACGCGCTTCATCGCCAGCGTCACCAGCTGGCTGCCACTTTCACGAATAGCATCCACCATCAGCTGCGGCGAGGCGAATTTGCCGGTTCCGGTAAACAGATGTGAATCAAAGACTTTATCAGCAATACGTAACATCTCAGCCCCCAGCGATAACCTGAAACAGCAGGATCTGGTCGCCTTCATTGACCTGCTGACGTTCCCACTGCTCGCGCGGCAGGATCTGTTGATTGAGCGCCAGCGCCGTTCCCGGCTTGAGCTGGCGCAATTTGTCGAGCAGGGCGGCAACGGTGAGACCGTCGTCGCACGTCATCGGCTCATCGTTAAACAGAATGCGCATCGTGGCCTCCGCATACCGGGCAGTGGCTGGCGCGGTGTAGTGCCAGATGGCGCCAGCCGCTGGAGCGGGCGTCGAACAGCCGGAGCGTGTTGCGTTCCGTCTCCATGCCGCTGAGCAGCTTGATGGCCTCCAGCGCCTGGAGGGTTCCCATCACGCCCACCACCGGGCCAAGAATGCCTGCCGTGCGGCAGTTACGCTCCGGTTCAGCCTCGTCCGGCCACAGGCAGCGGTAACAGCCCTGCGCCCACGGCGGCGTAAGCACCATTATCTGCCCGCCGAAACCGACCGCGCTGGCGGTGATCAGCGGCGTGTTCTGTGCAACACAGGCCGCGTTGATGGCCTGACGCGTTGCCATGTTGTCCGTGCAGTCCAGCACCGCGTCGGCAAGGGCAACTTCACGTTGCAGCTCGTCTCCGTTAAGCCGCGTCTGGAGCGCAATCAGTTCGATATCCGGATTAAGCTGGTTAAGCCGCTGCCGGGTGATCTGCGCTTTAGGCTGGTTAACATCTTCAGTCGTGAAGAGGATTTGCCGTTGCAGGTTGCTGAGGTGCACCTCGTCGTCATCGGCCAGCACCAGCGTGCCCACGCCCGCACCGGCCAGATACAGCGCGGCGGGCGCGCCTAATCCGCCCAGGCCGACAATCAGTACCCGGCTGGCAAGCAGCTTTTGCTGCCCGTCAATGGCAATATCCTCCAGCAGGATCTGGCGGCTGTAGCGCATAAAATCGCGGTCATTCATCGCCTGCTCCTGCCAGCTGTAAAAGCTGCGCGGTAGCGGACCGCCAGTCTGCCGCCTGGGTGATAGCGCTGACGACGGCGATACTGCCGACGCCGGTCTCCAGCACCGCCGGGGCGCGTTCAAGGCTGATTCCACCGATGGCGACGGTCGGGTAATCGGCAAGGCGCTTAACGTGGCTCGCCAGCTGCGTCAGACCCTGCGGGGCAGAAGGCATCTGCTTGGTTTGCGTCGGAAAAACGTGACCGAGGGCGATGTAGGAGGGGCGTGCCGCCAGCGCCACGTCGATTTCCATATCATCGTGTGTTGAAACGCCAAGGCGCAGGCCAGCCTGGCGAATGGCGTTCAGATCGGTGGTTTCCAGATCCTCCTGGCCCAAATGCACGCCGTACGCCCGGTGCTTAACGGCCAGCCGCCAGTAGTCGTTGATAAACAGGCGGGCATTGTAGCGATGCCCCAGCGCGATGGCGGCGACGACGTCGGCCTCCACCTCTTCATCACGCTTATCTTTGATGCGCAGCTGGAGGGTGCGAACGCCGGCCTCCAGCAGGCGCTCTATCCATACCACGCTGTCCACCACCGGATAAAGCCCTAAACGGTAGGGGACGGGTGGGAAATCGGGCTGGTACATTACGCCTCCTCTTTTTTGAGGTAAATTTCGCCGCCTCTGGCGCGGAAGGTTTCCGACATGTCCGCCATACCGACTTCAATGGTCTGCGCGGCGGCGTAATCCCGCACCTCCTGGCTGATTTTCATCGAGCAGAATTTTGGCCCGCACATGGAGCAGAAGTGCGCCACCTTGCCCGACTCCTGCGGCAGGGTCTCGTCGTGATAGACGCGGGCGGTGAACGGATCCAGCGCCAGGTTAAACTGGTCTTCCCAGCGGAATTCAAAGCGCGCTTTGGACATGGCGTTATCGCGGATTTGCGCGCCCGGGTGGCCTTTCGCCAGGTCCGCCGCGTGAGCGGCAATTTTGTAGGTAATCAGTCCCTGCTTTACGTCCTCTTTGTTGGGCAGGCCGAGGTGCTCTTTCGGCGTCACGTAGCAGAGCATGGCGCAGCCGAACCAGCCGATCATCGCCGCGCCAATCCCGGAGGTGAAGTGGTCGTAGCCCGGTGCGATGTCCGTGGTCAATGGCCCCAGAGTGTAGAACGGCGCTTCGTGGCAGTGCTCCAGCTCCTCGGTCATGTTGCGGCGGATCATCTGCATCGGCACGTGGCCCGGGCCTTCAATCATCACCTGCACGTCATACTCCCAGGCGATTTTAGTCAGCTCGCCCAGGGTGTGCAGCTCGGCAAACTGCGCTTCGTCGTTGGCATCGCGGATGGAGCCCGGACGCAGGCCGTCGCCCAGCGACAGGGAGACGTCGTACGCGGCGCAGATTTCGCAGATCTCGCGGAAGTGCTCGTAGAGGAAATTTTCCTGATGATGAGACAGGCACCATTTCGCCATGATGGAGCCACCCCGCGAGACGATGCCGGTCAGACGTTTCGCCGTCATCGGCACGTAGCGCAGCAGCACGCCAGCGTGGATGGTGAAGTAGTCCACGCCCTGTTCCGCCTGCTCCAGCAGCGTGTCGCGGAACGCTTCCCAGGTGAGGTTTTCAGCAATGCCGTTGACCTTCTCCAGCGCCTGGTAAATCGGGACGGTGCCGATCGGCACCGGGCTGTTACGCAGGATCCACTCGCGGGTTTCGTGGATGTAGCGGCCAGTGGAGAGGTCCATCACCGTGTCCGCCCCCCAGCGCGTGGACCAGACCAGTTTTTCCACCTCTTCTTCGATGGACGAGGTGACGGCAGAGTTGCCGATGTTGGCGTTGACCTTCACCAGGAAGTTGCGGCCGATAATCATCGGCTCCGATTCCGGGTGGTTGATGTTGGCGGGGATAATCGCGCGCCCGGCGGCCACTTCGTCACGCACAAACTCCGGCGTGATGTTCTCCGGCAGGCGAGCGCCAAAGCCTTCGCCCTGATGCTGGTGGCGCAATATTTCGCTGCGGATGCGCTCGCGGCCCATGTTTTCGCGGATGGCGATGAACTCCATCTCCGGCGTGACGATACCTTGGCGCGCGTAGTGCAGCTGGGTGACGCATTTGCCCGCTCTGGCGCGTTTTGGCGTCAGCAGGCCGGTAAAGCGCAGCTCGTCCAGGCCGTCGTCGGCCAGGCGTTCTTTGGTGTACGCAGAACTGCGTACGCTCAGTTCTTCGCAGTCGTTACGCGCCTCAATCCACGGCTGGCGCAGCTTTGCCAGACCTTGCTGGACGTTGATAGCAACATCAGGATCGCCGTACGGGCCGGAGGTGTCGTATACCGGCACGGCTTCGTTGTCTTCATACTGGGGGTTCTCTTTGCTGCCGCCGATAAGCGTCGGGCTGAGCTGGATTTCGCGCATCGGCACGCGGATATCGGCCTGTGAACCGGTGATGTAGATGCGTTTCGAGTTCGGGAAAGCGGTGCCTTCCAGGGTGTCGATGAAGTGTTGGGCCTGTGCACGCTGTTCGCGGCGGGTCAGTTTTGTTGTAGACATAGCTCATTCCAGAAGTGAAGGACATGGCTTGTCAGACGACGGATGAAGCAAGAGGAGATCGCCCCAGGGGCGATACAACAGCAGCGTGACTCTTGTTCCCTTCGCAGGTATTAACCTGATCAGGTTCCGCGGATCCCGAATTAACGGTCTCAGCCCGTGCTTACACACTGGGCACTCCGACAAGAAAAATCCCCCTCCGCAGAGGGGCGACTGGTTGTAAATTACTCGTTAACGGTTAAGAACTCAAGCAGGGCGCGCAACGTTATCGCTGCTGCTGATATTCAGATTGTTATCCAGTACGAGGGCGATGAGCTTATCTTCCAGCGTGAATCGCTCTTCCAGCGCTTCGCCCAGGTCGGACAGCGCCTGCTGGAACTCAAGATAGTTATCGTGATCGATGGCGTTCTCAAGCGTGGAATCGTAATAGTCCATGATCTGCTGGGTATTGGCTTCCAGCTGCGGACAGAGTTTGCTGGCCGCTAAATACGGCGTTGTCCCTTCCATTTCGCGGATAATGCGTTCATAAATGTTGAAATGGCCGTCGGAGAGGTAGTCGACAAGGCTCTGACAAAAATCATCCAGCGCTTTTTCGTTCAGCCGCATAAAGGATTCTTTGCCAGGCTTAAGACCGACCAGATTGTAATACGCCACAAGGAGATGCTTGCGCACATGTAGCCAGCGATCCACCAGGGTGTTACTTCCTCCAACGCGCTCAGTCAGGCTTTCCAGCTGGTTTAACATGGTCGACTCCATAAGGTTTAGAATGGGATCTGCTTATCCAAAATGTAACCACAATGCTAACAACATGTCAGTGAAGCGAAGGTAGTGCAATAGATATGGATCGTATTATTGAAAAATCAGATCTGGGTTGGTGGATCGTCAGCCACGAACAAAAATTATGGCTGCCCTCAGGAGAGTTGCCCTACGGTGCCGCGGAAACGTTCGATCTGGTGGGCCAGCCCGCGCTGAAGATCGGCGAGTGGCAGGGCGATCCCGTGTGGTTGATCCAACAGGCGCGCCGTCAGGATATGGGATCCGTACGTCAGGTGTTAGATCTGGACGTCGGCCTGTTCCAGCTGGCGGGGCGCGGCGTACAGCTGGCGGAGTTTTACCGTTCGCACAAATATTGCGGTTACTGCGGCCACACCATGCACCCAAGCAAAACCGAATGGGCGCTGCTCTGCGGCCACTGCCGTGAACGCTACTACCCCCAAATCGCGCCGTGCATCATCGTCGCCATCCGCCGTGATGATTCCATCCTGCTGGCGCAGCATACCCGTCATCGCAACGGCATTCATACCGTCCTCGCCGGGTTCGTCGAAGTCGGCGAAACGCTGGAGCAGGCGGTGGCGCGCGAGGTGATGGAGGAGAGCAGCATCAAGGTGAAGAACCTGCGCTACGTGACCTCCCAGCCGTGGCCGTTCCCGATGTCTCTGATGACCGCGTTTATGGCGGAATATGACAGCGGCGAGATTGTTATCGACCAGAAAGAGCTGCTGGAGGCGAACTGGTACCGCTACGACAATTTACCGCTGTTACCCCCGCCGGGAACGGTGGCGCGTCGCCTGATAGAAGATACCGTGGCAATCTGTCGGGCCGAGTATGAGTAGTGTTACACTGACGGACTGACGCAATAAGGAACTGCAAAATGACCGAACTGAAGAACGATCGTTATCTGCGTGCGCTGCTGCGCCAGCCCGTTGATGTCACCCCGGTGTGGATGATGCGCCAGGCGGGACGCTATCTGCCAGAGTACAAAGCCACGCGCGCGCAGGCGGGCGATTTTATGTCGCTGTGCAAAAACGCCGAGTTGGCCTGTGAAGTGACGCTCCAGCCGCTGCGCCGCTTCCCGCTGGATGCCGCCATTCTCTTTTCGGACATTCTTACCATTCCGGACGCGATGGGCCTGGGGCTCTATTTCGAAACCGGCGAAGGCCCGCGCTTTACCTCGCCGATCAAAAGCAAAGCCGACGTCGATAAGCTGCCGATCCCCGATCCGGAAGGCGAACTGGGCTACGTGATGAACGCCGTGCGCACCATTCGCCGCGAGCTGAAGGGCGAAGTGCCGCTGATTGGCTTCTCCGGCAGCCCGTGGACGCTGGCCACCTACATGGTTGAAGGCGGCAGCAGCAAAGCCTTCACCCTGATTAAAAAGATGATGTACGCCGAACCGCTGGCGCTGCATGCACTGCTCGACAAGCTGGCGAAGAGCGTTACGCTCTACCTCAACGCGCAGATTAAAGCGGGCGCGCAGTCGGTGATGATTTTCGACACCTGGGGCGGCGTGCTGACCGGACGTGATTATCAGCAGTTTTCCCTGTACTACATGCACAAAATCGTTGACGGCCTGCTGCGTGAAAACGACGGTCGCCGCGTGCCGGTAACGCTGTTCACTAAAGGCGGTGGCCAATGGCTGGAAGCGATGGCGGCCACCGGCTGCGACGCGCTGGGCCTCGACTGGACCACCGATATTGCCGATGCGCGCCGTCGCGTGGGCGACAAAGTGGCGCTACAGGGCAACATGGATCCGTCCATGCTCTATGCTCAGCCTGCCCGCATCGAAGAGGAAGTGTCGACTATACTGTCTGGTTTCGGCCAGGGTGAAGGCCACGTCTTTAACCTCGGCCACGGCATTCATCAGGATGTGCCGCCTGAACACGCAGGCGTATTTGTGGAGGCGGTGCATCGGCTTTCTGCCCAGTATCACAAGTAAGGAGTGGTTATGGATCTCGCGTCGCTACGCGCTCAGCAAATCGAACTGGCTTCATCGGTGATCCGCGAGGATCGTCTGGATAAGGATCCCCCGCAGTACATTGGCGGGGCGGACGTCGGGTTCGAGCAGGGCGGTGAAGTGACGCGGGCGGCGATGGTGGTGCTGAAATACCCGTCGCTGGAGCTGGTGGAGTACAAGGTGGCGCGTATCGCCACCACCATGCCCTATATTCCCGGCTTTCTCTCCTTCCGCGAATACCCCGCGCTGCTGGCCGCGTGGGAGCAACTCTCGCAAAAACCTGACCTCCTGTTTGTTGACGGGCACGGTATCTCCCATCCGCGTCGCTTAGGCGTCGCCAGCCACTTTGGTCTGCTGGTGGACGTGCCGACCATCGGCGTGGCGAAAAAACGCCTGTGCGGCGCGTTTGAGCCGCTTTCTGCCGAACCGGGCGCGCTGGCGCCGCTTATCCATAAAGGCGAGCAGCTGGCGTGGGTCTGGCGCAGTAAAGCGCGCTGTAATCCGCTGTTTATCGCCACCGGGCATCGGGTGAGCATGGACAGCGCGCTGGCGTGGGTGCAGCGCTGCATGAAGGGCTACCGGTTACCGGAGCCAACCCGCTGGGCTGACGCCGTTGCCTCTTCACGTCCGGCATTCATTCGTTGGCAGGAAATTCAGCCGTGATTCAGGTAAACTGCGGCTAATTTTCGATTCGAGACATCATCATGTTACAAAACCCGATTCATCTGCGCCTTGAGAAGCTGGAAAGCTGGCAGCACGTGACGTTTATGGCTTGCCTGTGCGAGCGCATGTATCCCAACTATGCCGCGTTCTGTAAGCAAACGGAGTTTGGCGAAGGCCAGATTTATCGACGTATCCTGGATTTGATCTGGGAGACGCTGACGGTGAAAGACGCAAAGGTGAACTTCGATTCACAGCTCGAAAAGCTGGAAGAGGCGATCCCGGCGGCGGACGATTACGACCTGTACGGCGTTTATCCGGCTATCGACGCCTGCGTGGCGTTGAGCGAGCTGATCCACTCTCGTCTGAGCGGTGAAACGCTGGAGCACGCCATTGAAGTCAGTAAGGCATCCATTACGACCGTCGCGATGCTGGAAATGACGCAGGAAGGCCGCGAAATGACCGACGAAGAGCTGCGTGCTAACCCGGCGGTTGAACAGGAATGGGACATTCAGTGGGAGATTTTCCGCCTGCTGGCAGAGTGTGAAGAGCGTGATATTGAGCTGATCAAAGGGCTGCGCGCGGACCTGCGTGAGGCCGGTGAGAGCAATATTGGTATAATTTTTAACCAATGAGACAACAAAACGTGATTTAACGCCTGTTTTGTCGCACCTCGACTCTTCCCTTCTGCCCCCCGTCTGGTCTACATTTGGGGGGCGAAAAAAAGTGGCTATCGGTGCGTGTATGCAGGAGAGTGCTTTTTTGGCATTTTCGTCGCACTCGATGCTTAGCAAGCGATAAACACATTGAAAGGATAACTTATGAACAAGACTCAACTGATTGATGTAATTGCGGACAAGGCTGATCTGTCTAAAGTGCAGGCTAAAGCTGCTCTGGAATCTACCCTGGCTGCTATTACTGAGTCTCTGAAAGAAGGCGATGCTGTACAACTGGTTGGTTTCGGTACCTTCAAAGTGAACCACCGCGCTGAGCGTACTGGCCGCAACCCGCAGACCGGTAAAGAAATCAAAATCGCCGCAGCTAACGTGCCGGCATTTGTTTCTGGTAAAGCACTGAAAGACGCAGTTAAGTAAGACGCGTGGCAGTGAACAGTTTTAACGAAGGGGCGGCAACGCCCCTTTTGTCATTCTGGCGTGGCACGCTCGCGCTGGCAGGCGTACTGTTGCTGTCTGCCTGTAGCCATGACTCCTCACTCCCCCCGTTTACCGCCAGTGGCTATGCTGACAACCAGGGCGCGGTCAGGATCTGGCGTAAAGATTCCAGCGATGAAGTCCATATGCTTACCGCGTTCAGCCCGTGGCATAACGGCAACACCTCGACCGCAGAGTACCGCTGGCAGGGCGATGCGCTGTCGCTGATTGAACTGAACATCTACAGCAAGACCCCCGAACACGTGAAGGTGCGTTTCGACGACCACGGCGAGCTGAGCTTTATGCAGCATGAAGTCAGCGGGTTGAAACAGCAGCTTTCCAGCGATCAGGTCGCCCTTTACCGCTACCGCGCCGAACAGCTCCGTCAGACCAGCGACGCGCTGCGCCAGGGCCGCGTGGTGCTGCGCCAGGGGCGCTGGCATGCCGATGGCACGGTGACCACCTGCGAAGGGCAGACCGTAAAGCCTGAGCTTGAATCCTGGGCAACCGAACACATTCAGCGCCGTCAGCGGCATTCGTCTATGGAAGTGAGCGTGGCGTGGCTTGAGGCGCCGGAAGGCTCTCAGCTGCTGCTGGTGGCGAACGAAGACTTCTGCACCTGGCAGCCGACAGAGAAAAGTTTTTGATTTAAGTTCCCTCTCCCTTGAGGGAGAGGGTTAGGGTGAGGGGAAATTACTCCCCCTGCTCCCGCGCAATAGCACGATAACCGATATCCTGACGGCTGAAGCTGCCGTTCCAGTGAATATCCGCCATCAGCGCATAGGCGCGTTTCTGCGCTTCTGCCACGGTCTGGCCCAGCGCGGTCGCACACAGCACGCGGCCGCCGTTGGTGAGCACGCGGTCATCGTCAGCCAGCTTCGTACCGGCGTGGAACACCTTCGCGCCGTCAATCTCTTCCAGCGGCAGGCCGTGGATCTCATCTCCGGTGCTGTAGTTCCCGGGATAGCCACCCGCAGCAATCACCACGCCCAGAGACGCACGCTCGTCCCACTCTGAGGTTTTCTCGTCCAGCTTGCCTTCGCAGGCCGCCAGACACAGATCCACCAGGTCGGATTTCATGCGCAGCATGATGGGCTGGGTTTCCGGATCGCCGAAGCGGCAGTTGAATTCAATCACCTTCGGGTTACCCTGCTTGTCAATCATCAGGCCCGCGTAGAGGAAACCGGTGTAGGTATTGCCTTCCGCCGCCATGCCCTTCACGGTAGGCCAGATGATGCGGTCCATGGTGCGCTGATGCACCTCATCGGTAACAACGGGAGCAGGGGAGTAAGCGCCCATCCCGCCGGTGTTGGGGCCGGTATCGCCATTGCCAACGCGCTTGTGATCCTGGCTGGTGGCCATCGGCAGAACGTGCTCGCCGTCGACCATTACGATAAAGCTCGCCTCTTCGCCGTCGAGGAACTCTTCGATCACGATGCGGTGGCCCGCGTCGCCAAAGGCGTTGCCTGCCAGCATATCCTGAACGGCCGCTTCGGCTTCTTCGAGCGTCATCGCCACGATAACGCCTTTCCCGGCGGCCAGACCGTCGGCTTTGATGACAATCGGAGCGCCTTTTTCACGCAGGTAAGCCAGCGCGGGCTCGACGTCGGTGAAGTTCTGATACTCCGCCGTCGGAATGTTATGACGCGCGAGGAAATCTTTGGTGAAGGCTTTGGAGCCTTCCAGCTGTGCGGCACCTTCCGTTGGACCGAAGATTTTCAGGCCCGCAGCGCGGAAGGCGTCAACCACGCCAATTACCAGCGGCGCTTCCGGGCCGACGATGGTCAGATCGATGTTCTCGGTCTGGGCAAAGCTCAGCAGCGCCGGGATATCGGTCACGCCGATAGCCACGTTCTGCAGCGCGGGTTCCAGTGCGGTACCGGCGTTACCCGGTGCCACGAAGACAGTTTTAACCTGCGGAGACTGCGCCGCTTTCCACGCCAGAGCGTGCTCGCGCCCGCCGTTACCAATCACTAATACTTTCATTTTCTGCTCCGGGAATTAATGGCGGAAGTGGCGCATGTCGGTGAAGATCATTGCGATGCCGTGTTCGTCGGCAGCGGCAATCACCTCGTCGTCGCGGATAGAGCCGCCAGGCTGGATCACACAGGTGATGCCCACCGCAGCCGCAGCGTCGATACCGTCGCGGAACGGGAAGAAGGCGTCAGAGGCCATGGCGGAGCCTTTCACTTCCAGGCCTTCGTCGCCTGCTTTGATACCGGCAATTTTCGCAGAGTAAACGCGGCTCATCTGGCCTGCGCCTATCCCGATGGTCATGTTCTCTTTGGCGTAAACAATGGCGTTAGACTTCACAAACTTCGCCACTTTCCAGCAGAACAGCGCGTCGCGCAGCTCCTGTTCGGTCGGCTGTCGTTTGGTCACCACGCGCAGGTCGGCTTCTGTCACCATACCCAAATCGCGATCCTGAACCAGCAGACCGCCGTTCATGCGCTTGAAGTCCAGGCCCGGCACGCGCTCCGCCCACTGGCCGCAAACCAGTACGCGCACGTTCTGTTTCGCCGAGGTGATTTTCAGCGCTTCTTCGGACGCGGATGGCGCGATGATCACTTCGACAAACTGGCGGGAGATGATGGCCTGCGCGGTTTCGGCATCCAGCTCGCGGTTGAAGGCGATAATGCCGCCGAACGCGGAGGTCGGGTCGGTTTTGTAGGCGCGATCGTAGGCATCCAGAATAGAGGTGCTTACCGCAACGCCGCACGGGTTGGCGTGCTTGACGATAACGCAGGCCGGCTCGCTGAACTCTTTCACGCATTCCAGCGCGGCGTCGGTGTCGGCAATGTTGTTATAGGAGAGCGCTTTGCCCTGCACCTGCTGAGCGGTCGCAACGGAGGCTTCTTTTACCTCTTCTTCTATATAGAAGGCAGCCTGCTGGTGGCTGTTCTCACCGTAACGCATATCCTGCTTCTTAATGAAGTTCAGGTTCAGGGTGCGCGGGAAGCGACCAGAAGGATCTTTGCTTTCACCGTGGTAGGCAGGAACCAGGCTACCGAAGTAGTTGGCGATCATGCTGTCGTACGCGGCGGTGTGTTCGAAGGCCTTAATCGCAAGGTCGAAGCGGGTTTCGAGAGTGAGGGAGCCGTCGTTAGCATCCATCTCATTAATAATGGCGCTGTAGTCGCTGCTCTTCACCACGATGGCCACATCTTTATGGTTCTTCGCCGCGGAGCGCACCATGGTTGGACCGCCGATATCAATATTCTCAACCGCATCTTCCAGAGAGCAGCCTTCGCGGGCGACGGTCTGGGCAAACGGGTAGAGGTTAACAACAACCATATCGATAGGCGCGATATCATGCTGTTCCATAATGCCGTCGTCCTGACCGCGACGGCCCAGAATGCCGCCGTGCACTTTCGGATGCAGGGTTTTGACGCGTCCATCCATCATTTCCGGGAAACCGGTGTAGTCGGACACTTCGGTTACCGGCAGACCTTTATCTGCTAACAGGCGAGCGGTACCGCCTGTAGAAAGCAGCTCTACACCGCGTGCGGAAAGTGCCTGAGCGAATTCGACGATACCGGCTTTATCAGAAACACTGAGCAGAGCGCGGCGGACTGGACGACGTTGTTGCATGGTAAATCCCCTGGATTTCACGATTACAGAGAGCGTTAGATGAATTTTCCAGCGAAAAACTCATCTAACACACCTGACGAGGCCTCCTTGTTAAGCGCGAGCATTTTAACGAAAACGTTTGCGCAACGCTCGCATATTTTCACTTTTTCGAAGCGCTGTGGATAACTCTGTGTGTAAAAGGGTATAAGGCGGGGTTTTGCTGGGGAATGCAGCAGTCAGTCATTTTTCTGTCATTTAGCGGTTGCGGCCCGCGGAGAACTCCCTATAATGCGCCTCCATCGACACGGCGGATGTGAATCACTTCACAGTTAACCCGGTCGGTTGAAGAGAAAAAATCCTGAAATAACGGGTTGACTCTGAAAGAGGAAAGCGTAATATACGCCACCTCGCAACGGTGAGCGAAAGCCGCGTTGCACTGCTCTTTAACAATTTATCAGACAATCTGTGTGGGCACTCAAAGTGACATGGATTCTTAACGTCTCCGGACGAAAAATGAATACCAAG
>NZ_JADBQK010000034.1:0-24498 GCF_014895885.1 Enterobacter cloacae complex sp. P17RS | reverse complement strand
GTATCATAGACAAGTTATCGCATCATTTACTAAAAACAACAAAAATTTAATATTTTAATCTTGAAAAATATTAATAAATTTTAATCGCCTTACCCGACTCTATTTCAGCAATCAGGAATATTCAGGAATAATCAGAATTATTAAATTAAGAAAGGGGCATATCTGAACGCTGAACGTGTACTCAACACTATAACCCTGAAAGTAAAATTCATTAATATTCAACAAGTTAAACATTGCGGTGGTTATTTTGATACATCGCATGAATCATCTTTAAGGTGAGAAAAAACTGAAAATACAGTTTAAAATTGATCCAAATCAAATTTAGGTGAGATTTATCCTTAAAAATCACATCATAAATACAGCTCAGACCTCACATCGCTCATTCGCCTCAACAAACCTGTCGAAAATTCAGTCGGATATAAGAAAAGATCGCCTGTATACCCACAATATCATCTTCCGTTCTGACGTTTTGGCTCCTGTGATTAAGGCGATTAAAAATAGCGCAATTGTACTTTGATGGCCGGTTAAATATTTACAATTCTTTCGGACTTTTTTAATTACACTACTGAGCAGACTGACTAACTTAACTCAAAAACAACAAATGATGAACAAGGGATAAACAGACGCAGAAAAACATTAAACGGGCCGATAAAAGGCATCCAGACCAGTATAAAAAACTATTTTTACACTGTTCACAAAGATTAACACCATTAAATAAAGGGAGGGATATAGAATTAATCACCTATAAAATCGCACACTCACGTCGTCATGAAACGTTTTACTATTCGACTGCAGCCCATAATGTCACTGACTACGAGGCAACTCTGTGGATATGAAGTGCTGTCTGAGCCTCCCACTGAGGTCAATATTACAGAGTGGTTTGAACAGTGCTCATCCGCCCAACTCCTGCAGTTGAGAACGTGGCAGCTCAGGATGCTTGAAAGTCAAAAAATCACCGTAAAGCTCTTTGTTAACCTCACCACAGCCATTCTCGCCAGCGAAGACGGGACCGCGGCGCTTCTGCAAGGCCCTTTACCGGGGGTCGTTGAGCTTCAGGACCCAATGGCAATCGCCCGTCTTGATGCGACCAGGCTCGCATTACTGGATAAAAATCTCCGGCGGCTTAGGCATGCCGGTATGGAGGTCTGGCTCGATGATTATCTCAGCGACTATGGCAGCACGCTTGCCGATAGCGGGCTGGAATTCGATGGGGTGAAACTCGACTGCGCTGCGTTCCAGCAGTATCGCAACGATAGCGCGGGTTTAGCGCACCTGATCGCTGAAGCACGACGTTTCGGAACGTTCGTCCTTGCTGAAGGGGTTGAGAGTCAGGGAGACGTCAGAGCGGCATCGCTGGCGGGGGCCGATCTGGCGCAGGGATTTTACTGGCCGGAGAAAAAAATCCATGCGGTGCAGGCCCCGTCGGTTCAAACCGTCCAGAGACAAATGCGCAATGTCACATAACCGTAATAGCAAAATGCCGCCCTCCTGTCGTAACCATATAATTAAATAGATGTTAACTTATTGTAAATTATGGTTATCCAGCTACACCATTAAGGATTGATGCATGTCACGCATCAGCTTATGTGTAATTTGCGCTTATTAATTTTCCCTCACTGATCCAGTTTTCAGAAACAGACGCGTAAAACGTCAACAATAAACTGGAGATAACCATGTTTTCCTCAACCTCACCTGCAACCGTACGCTCTAAGGCGGGCGCGATACTTCGCGTGACGTCCGGCAACTTTCTTGAGCAATTCGATTTCTTTCTGTTCGGCTTCTACGCCACCTACATCGCCCACACGTTCTTCCCGGCGAGCAGTGAATTTGCGTCGCTGATGATGACCTTTGCCGTCTTCGGCGCGGGCTTTTTAATGCGTCCAGTCGGCGCCATCGTGCTTGGCGCCTATATCGACAAGGTGGGGCGCAGGAAGGGACTGATTGTCACGCTCTCCATCATGGCGGCAGGCACCTTCCTGATCGTGCTGATCCCGTCCTATCAAAGCATCGGGCTTTGGGCACCGTTGCTGGTACTGACGGGCCGTCTGCTGCAGGGCTTTTCCGCCGGTGCGGAGCTTGGAGGCGTCTCGGTCTATCTCGCTGAAA
This sequence comes from Enterobacter cloacae complex sp. P17RS, assembly GCF_014895885.1. Taxonomy (NCBI): domain Bacteria; kingdom Pseudomonadati; phylum Pseudomonadota; class Gammaproteobacteria; order Enterobacterales; family Enterobacteriaceae; genus Enterobacter; species Enterobacter cloacae complex sp. P17RS. Next base: position 22,392 of record NZ_JADBQK010000034.1, on the reverse strand, counting down.
TCGCCACGCCGGGCCGCAAAGGGTTCTATACCAGCTGGCAGTCCGGCAGCCAGCAGGTTGCCATTATGGTCGCCGCGGCGATGGGCTTTGCCCTGAACGCGCTGATGGAAGAGAGCGCCATTCGTGAATGGGGCTGGCGCATCCCGTTCCTGTTCGGCTGTTTAATCGTGCCGTTTATCTTTTTCCTGCGCCGCAAGCTGGAGGAGACGGAAGAGTTCAGCGCGCGCCGCCATCATCTGGAGATGCGTCAGGTCTTTAAAACGCTGCTTGGCAACTGGCAGGTGGTGGTCGCGGGCATGCTGATGGTGGCGATGACCACCACCGCGTTCTACCTGATCACCGTCTACGCGCCAACCTTCGGCAAAAAAGTGCTAATGCTGAGCGCCTCGGACAGCCTGCTGGTCACGCTGCTGGTTGCGATCTCTAACTTCATCTGGCTGCCGGTGGGCGGCGCGCTGTCGGACCGCTTCGGGCGTAAACCGGTGCTGATTGCCATGACCCTGCTGGCGCTGGCCAGCAGCTATCCGGCCCTGACGCTGCTGGCTGATGCGCCAAGCTTCTCCATGATGCTGAGCGTCCTGCTGTGGCTCTCCTTCCTGTACGGGCTGTATAACGGGGCGATGATCCCGGCGCTGACGGAAATTATGCCCGCTGAAGTCCGCGTGGCAGGGTTCTCTCTGGCTTACAGCCTCGCAACGGCGATCTTCGGCGGCTTTACCCCGGTGATGTCCACCGCGCTGATTGAATACACCGGTGACAAAGCCTCGCCGGGCTACTGGATGAGCTTCGCCGCGGTGTGTGCCCTGCTGGCAACCCTCTACCTCTACCGTCGTCGCGCGGTTTCGGTGCAAAACACCGTTAAGTCGCAGGAGGCCGCATGACTCGCACTTCTCGTTATGCCGCCACCGCGCTGATGCTGACGTTCCTGAGCACCAATGCCTGCGCTCAGGAGGTGAAAGTGATGATTTCAGGCGGTTTCAAAGCCGCCCTTGAAAAGCTGGCACCGGAATATGAACGCCAGACCGGCGATACCATCGTGATTATTCCCGGTCCATCAATGGGCGCTACGCCGCAGGCGATCCCAAACCGGCTCGCGCGCGGCGAGAAAGCCGACGTGGTGATTATGGTGGGCGATGCGCTGGCGAAGCTCGAAAAAACCAGCCAGACCCAGCCGGGTTCGCGAACGGAACTTGCGGACTCTCCCGTCGGAATGGTGGTGAAAAAAGGGGCGGATGTCCCTGATATCAGCAGCGAGGCGACGCTACGTAACGCGCTGCTTCAGGCCAGCTCCATCGCCTACTCAGACAGCGCCAGCGGCAGGTATGTCAGCCAGACGTTGTTCAAAAAGCTGGGGATTGAAAAGGAGGCGGCGGCTAAAGCAACGATGATCGAACGCATTCCGGTTGCTTCGGAAGTGGCAAAAGGGAAATACGCCGTGGGCTTCCAGCAGGTGAGCGAGCTGCTGCCGGTTCAGGGCGTCACTTTTATCGGTAAAATCCCGGATAATCTGCAGTACATCACGCGCTTCGCAGGCGCGGTCACCCGTCACGCTGAACATCCTGACGAGGGGAAAGCGCTGCTGACCTATCTCGCCTCACCGCCCTCGCGCGCCGTCATCGAGAAGACGGGGATGATCCCCGTTACGTCCGGCGATACCGCTCGGTGATCTCTTTTTCCAGTTCAGCCGCGATATAAGACTGGATGCGCCCCCGGCGCCGGATAAGCCCAACGGTGCGTTTCACTTCCGGCGCCACCAGCGGCAGATGGGTCAACGGCGTGTGCTCTGACGTCGGCATCGACATGGCGGGAACGGCAGCGATGCCGATCCCCGCCTCAACCATACCGAGCATCGTGGTGACGTGGCGCGTTTCGCAGACGCTGGGGCGCTCGGGAATGATATCCCCCAGCATCCGATCCAGCAGGTTGCGGTTCCCCGACGTTTTATCAAGGGAGATATAGTCCTGCTGGTAAAACGCCTGCCAGGTCAGGTGGCTCTTCTGCGCCAGCGGGTGGTCCTTTCTGCACGCCACAACGTAGACATCCTCTACCAGCGGGAAAAATTCAATTTCAGACGGCAAGTTTCCCGCAAAGCAGATGCCAAAATCCGCCTGGCTTCGGGCCACGGCGTCAATCACATTCCCCGCGCTGCTGTCGATGAGCTTAATGCGAACGCGCGGAAAGCGGGACTGAAAACGACGGATCACATCAGGCATAAAATAACAGGCAGCGGAAGGTACCGCGGCGACCGTAATCAGCCCCGTCCGCTCTTCACTGGCCTTATCGACATCCGCCAGCATTGATTCTACGTTGTCGAGCAGCTGTGCTGAGCGTTCAGCAAAGTTTTGCCCGTATAACGTCAGGGCGACGCGGCGGGTGGTTCGGTCAAACAGCCTGGTTCCCAGCGCGGCTTCCAGCTTTTCGATCCTGCGGCTCAGCGCCGACTGGGATATGCAGATTGATTCAGCGGCGACACGGAAGTTACCGTATTCCACTAACGCCCTGAAGGCATAGAGATCGTTAAGGTCGAAATTCACGGGCATAGCGTCTGGATGTCCTGTCAGGGAAAGCAACAAAGTCAAAAATAATAGCGTCTTATTGACCTTCCGCAACCGGCGCGGTGTTGAAATAGGTCAGAGGTCGTTGAGAATGAGGCGAATGCGCCCGGCCTGGTCAGCAATCGCCTGCCGTTCTTCTTCCTTCATATCCGCAAGCTGTTTATAGACAATGCCCAGGCGGGGATTGTTACCGAGGCGCGCCCGGTTGCGCGCAAAGAAATCCCAGTAGAGGGCATTGAACGGGCACGCCAGCTCTCCGATGCGCTGGTTGTGCTGATACCGACACCCCTGACAGTAATTACTCATCTTATGAATGTAGGATGCGCTTGAGACATAGGGCTTACTGGCCAGTAACCCGCCATCGCCAAACTGGCTCATGCCGAGAGTATTGGGCAGCTCCACCCATTCAAACGCATCAATATAGACCCCCAGATACCACTCATGGACCGCCTGCGGCGACAGACCGCTGAGCAGACTAAAGTTCCCGATCACCATCAGGCGCTGGATATGGTGGGCGTAAGCCTCGGTGAGCGATTGCCCAACGGCATGCGCCAGGCAGCGCATCTGCGTTTTGCCCGTCCAGAACCAGTCCGGCAGCGGGGCGTGCTGCTCCAGGGCATTCAGCTCGCGATAGCCCGGCATTTGCGACCAGTAGATCCCGCGCACGTACTCCCGCCAGCCGAGGATTTGTCGGATAAACCCTTCAACGGCAGGCAGCGGCGCGTGGCCAGAACGCCATGCCTGCTGGGCGGCGGCCACAACTTCCCGGGGATTAAGCATTTTGGTATTCAGCGCAAAAGAAATTAACGAATGAAAAAGAAAAGGTTCTTCCGCGTGCATCGCATCCTGCCAGTTTCCAAACTGCGGGAGCACGTGAGAAATAAACGCATCCAGACTGGCTTTGGCTTCCGAACGGTTGAGCGGCCAGCGAAAATTGTCGGCCTGCGGTTCGCCGAAGGTCTTTACGCCGCAGCGTTGGATCTCTGCCCACAAGGCTGAACGATCCTGGCGGGGGCGCGAGTCACCCGGCGCGGACGGCTCGCCGGACCAGCGCCTGCGGTTTTCAGCATCATAATTCCATTTCCCCCCTTCCGGCTCGCCTTCAGAGGTCAAGAGAATCCCGTGCCGACGGCGCATTTCCCGATAAAAGTATTCCATTCGCCAGCTTTTACGCGACGCAAAAAACGCGCTTACCGCGTCCCGGGGGGTGAAAAAATGCTCGCTGCTGACGCAGGCTGTTTCGACGGACGCTGTTTTCGCCCACGCCTGCAGCTGCGCATCAAGACGCCATTCGTCGGGCTCCTGCCACAATACCCTGTCGGCGCTGTAATGCGTAACAAGCGCGTTGAGATTCTCTTCCAGCGCGCCGCGGTTTGAACCGTCCGAGAGCCGGACATACCTTACCCGATGCCCCTTCTCTTTCAACGCTGAGGCAAACGCCCGCATGGCGGCGAAGATAGCGATAATTTTCTGGGCATGATGCAGCACGTATGCGGTTTCCGCCCGCAGCTCCAGCATCACGTAAATGACGTTTGGGTTGCGGGTATCAAACCAGCTGTGATGCGGATTAAGCTGATCGCCCAGGATCAGGCGCAGCTCGGTCAACGGTGGCTCCTGCGGCAACGCTCGGAACAGTATTTGACCTCATCCCAGCATTTCGCCCATTTTTTGCGCCACGTCATGGGCCGCTGGCAGTGCACACACAGCCGACTGGGCAGGTCCTGCTTGTTGCCTTTGAAATCGTTCATCTTTTCAATACCGTACTGACTTATTCACCCCACCTGCGGATAAAGGCTACGACAGACGTCACAAAATGAAGGTGATGCCTGCAAAGCGCTACCCACCGCTACGTACGAAATGATAGTTTATTCGGGCTGTAAGTGTTGCAATGATAACGTTCCCCTTTGTGTTCAAGTGACGAGTTTGCGAGCAAAGCGATGATTAAGTGGCCCTGGAAAACGAATGAGGCTGGCCGGGATATGGCGCTGCCGTGGGATGACGCGCTGGCGATCCCTGTTCTGGCGAATCTTAAGCCGGATGAACAATCGAAGCTGGTTCAGATGGCGGATCGTTTTTTGCAGCAAAAACGCCTGGTGCCGCTGCAGGGGTTCGAGCTTGATCCGCTGAAAAACGCCCGCATCGCCCTGCTTTTCTGCCTGCCGGTGCTGGAGCTCGGCATTGAGTGGCTGGACGGTTTTCATGAAGTGCTGATTTATCCTGCACCGTTCGTCGTCGATGACGAGTGGGAGGATGATATCGGGCTGGTACACAACCAGCGGGTGGTGCAGTCCGGACAAAGCTGGCAGCAGGGGCCAATTATCCTCAACTGGCTCGACATTCAGGACTCGTTCGACGCCTCAGGCTTTAATCTGATTATTCACGAGGTGGCGCATAAGCTTGATACCCGCAACGGGGATCGCGCCAGCGGCGTGCCTTTTATTCCGCTACGTGAAGTCGCAGGATGGGAGCACGACCTGCATGCGGCAATGGATAACATCCAGGATGAGATCGATCTGGTGGGCGAAAGCGCGGCCAGCATTGATGCCTATGCGGCAACTGACCCCGCCGAGTGCTTTGCGGTGCTCTCGGAGTACTTCTTCAGCGCCCCCGAACTCTTCGCGCCCCGTTTCCCGGCGCTGTGGCAGCGTTTCAGCCAGTTTTATCAGCAGGATCCGCTCCAGCGCCTGCGGCAAAATGAGGGCGCTGGCGGCCCTTCATCCCACCACGTCCATTAATTTTTTTCGACAGGGGTACGCTCGGTTAACCGTACCCCGATGCTCAGCGCTAAAAACAGCGCCGCCACGCCAAAGGCCACCGTCGTTAAATAGTGTTCGCCGAAAAAGCGCGTCACGACGGGCACCAGCAGCGCGCTGACGCCATAGCCCAGCGTGTGGCTGGTCGCAATAGCGCCCGCGCCCTTCCCCGTGGTCAGGCGATCGTTCAGCAGCAGCTGATAGCCCGGCGTTGCCATTGCCGCGCCGAGCGAAGTGATAGCAATCCCCACATAGAACAGCGCCAGTTCGGCGATACACATTAGCGCCAGCCCAGCCACCATCAGCACCGCCGCCATGCAAAGCAGGGTCAGCGGGCTGAAATGCTGCGGACGAACCACCAGGAACTGCGCCGCGAGCGTAGCCAGCGCGGCCAGGCTCAGCAGGAGCGCAACATGATGGCTGATATCCCGGGCGTTGCCGTCCAGCAAGGGGCTGAGGTGCGGTGACAGGCCGAGCTGCATCAGGCTCACCAGCGCCGCCAGCAGCATCGCCAGCAGCAGGAACGGCAGCATGGACATCTGCAGACGGGTCGCCTGGTGTGCCACCGGCGGCAGCGGCGGATCCGCCACCTCCCGCAGCACCAGCAGCAGAGCGATTAACGGCGCGATCGCCATCAGCCAGAGCGGCGCGACCGGGTTAACGCTGAGCATCAGCGCCGCCAGCGGAGGCCCCAGCAGGCGGCCGCAGCTGAGGCCGGAACTGATGGTTGCCAGCGCCGCCATGCGTTTATCCAGGCCCGCACGCTGAATGGCCCACGTCTGCGCGGCAGGCACCATGCCCGACACCGTCAGGCCATACAGCAGACGCGAGAGGATCAGCCCCGCCAGCCCCCAGGTGCTTTCCAGCCTCCCTGCCGCCATCGCCCAGACCACCAGCGCCATGACGCCAAAGCTGGCGAGATAGCCGCTGAGGGAGGCCACCATAACGACCTTACAGCCGCGGCGCTCGCTCTGGCGTCCCCACCAGGGGGACGCGGGTAAAAAAAGCATGGAGCCGAACATCAGCAGCCCGGCCCAGACCGAGAGTGAAAGTCCGGTCAGGGTCACCAGCTGCGGAAGCATGACCAGCAAACCGTTTTGCCCGATGCCCAGCAGGCCCGCGCAGAGCGCCAGGGGCCAGTTGGCTTTGGAGGTGATATTTGCGGTCAACGTTTCAGAATCAGCGCGCATGAGAATGTGAACATAGTGTCAATAAATGTGTGGAAATTATGAAGTTAATGAAAACAAATATTGCAAAAATAGTTGCCACTGTAAACAGAATGAATATCATAACGAGAATTATTATCAGTCATGGAATGAGGTACATCTATGCGTGCTCTGCCCCGCTCTGCCGGTACAGACGTTGCAGCCCAGTGTTTTTTAAACGCCCTGTTACGCGAAACGAAGGACTGGCGCTATCTCCCTGCAGCCGCAGCGGATGAGTTAGCGCACATTCATATTCCACTCTCTTCCTCCCAGGCCCTTCGGGTTCCGGTACGCTATTTCTCCCCAACCCAGCACCATCAATACCGTTTCCCGGCAACGCTTATTCAGAGCGATAGCGACAGTGGTGACGCCGTCACTTTCACTCAACTGATTGATTTAATTCTTGAAAAACCCTCAGTAAAAGGCTCACTGGATGCCGATACGCTGACGCGTTTTAAACAGCGCGCGCTGGAAAGTCATACCCATACCTGGCAGGCGATTGATTTGCGCCACGGCTGGGCAACGCTGCGCGACAAGCCCCTGACGTTTGCCGAAGCGGAACAGGCGCTGCTGGTGGGCCACGCGTTTCACCCTGCGCCAAAATCCCACGAGCCATTCAACGAAACCGAGGCGCGCCGGTATCTGCCGGATTTCGGCTCCCGCTTCCCGCTGCGCTGGTTTGCCGTTGAGAGCACGCTCGTTGCCGGCGACAGCCTGAACGTCTCCCTGCGCGAGCGTCTGCTGCGCTTCGCCGCCCAGAGCGCGCCCGATCTGCTCGGCCACTTCACCGACACCCGCTGGCTGCTGCCGATGCATCCGTGGCAGGCCGACTATCTGCTTGAGCAGGACTGGTGTCAGCGTCTGGCGGCAAACGGTTCATTACAGGACCTGGGTGAAGCGGGCGCACAGTGGCTGCCCACCAGCTCCTCACGCTCGTTGTACAGCGAAACCAACAGCGACATGATTAAATTCTCCCTCAGCGTGCGTCTGACCAACTCCGTGCGCACGCTGTCGGTCAAAGAGGTTAAGCGCGGTATGCGCCTGGCGCGGCTGGCGAAAACAGAACGCTGGCAAAATTTACAGGCCCGCTACCCGACCATGCGCGTGATGCAGGAAGACGGCTGGGCGGGACTGCGTGATGAAAACGGCGTCGTTCAGGAAGAGAGCCTGATGGCCCTGCGCGTTAACCTGCTGTTCGATACGCCAGACACCCAGACCAACGTGCTGGTCAGCCTGACCCAGGCCGCGCCTGACGGCGGCGACAGCCTGCTGGCCGCAGCGGTACGCCGTCTTAGCCAGCGTCTGGATTTACCGCTCGCCCAGGCCGCCCGCTGCTGGCTGGATGCCTACTGCGACCGCGTGTTGCTTCCGCTGTTCAGCGCCGAGGCGGACTACGGTCTGGTGCTGCTGGCGCACCAGCAAAATATCCTCGTTGAGATGCAGCAGGATTTCCCGGTCGGGCTTATCTACCGCGACTGCCAGGGCAGCGCCTGGACCGAAGGGGCCGACGCGTGGCTGAAAGAGGCGGGCGAAACCGACGTGGAAAACCGCTTCGGTGAAAGCCAGCTGCTGCGCTACTTCCCTTATTACCTGCTGCTGAACTCCACCCTTGCCGTCACCGCCGCTCTCGCCGCCGCCGGTTTCGACAGCGAAGAGCACCTGATGTCCCGCGTGCGTGACGCGCTGGCCGGGCTGCGCACGACGGCGAAGCAGACCCGCTGCCTCGACTACGTGCTCGACAGCCCGACCTGGAACTGCAAAGGCAACTTCTTCTGCTACCTGCACGATCGCAATGAGAACACCATCGTCGATCCGGCGGTGATCTATTTCGACTTTAGCAACCCGTTTTACAAGGAGAAGGCGTGATGGCCATCGCGAATATCGTCCATTCCGGCTACGGCTTTCACTGCACCGCAACGGAACAAAACCTGCCGCTGACGCTGGGTCTTGACGGCAGCGCGGTGCTGGAGCGTCTGACCGGGATCCCGGCCGGCTGGCTGGTGGAAGCCCTCGATCAGCTGTTTGTTGCCGCGCCGGCCCTGACCGGCATTACCCTGCCGTGGGCGGACTGGCAGGATGAACCCCAGGCGCAGGCGCTGTTTAGCCAGGCCCACGGGGATTATCTGGCGCGTGCAACCTTCTGGCAGCTGCCGCTGTGGCTGCAAGGCGAACGTCCGCAGGCAAGCGGTGGGATGCAGTTTGATGAGAGCCGCCAGCTGTACTTCCCGCTGCGTCCTCGTCGCCCACAGGGCGAGGTCTATCGCCGTTACGATCCGCAAATCAAGCGCACTTTAAGCTTCCGCGTGGCGGACGTGGCGCTGGACGGCGAGCGTTTCACTCAATGGATGAATAACCCGCGCGTGAACGCCTTCTGGGAGATGGCGGGCCCGCAGGCCGAGCAGGAAAACTACCTGCGCCGCCAGCTTGACTCGACCTACTGCTACCCGGTTATCGGCTGCTTCGACGACCAGCCGTTTGGCTATTTTGAACTCTACTGGGCGGCAGAAGACCGCATTGGCCGCCACTACCGCTGGCAGCCGTTTGACCGCGGGCTGCACATGCTGGTGGGCGAAGAAAACTGGCGCGGCGCGCAGTATATCCGCAGCTGGCTGCGCGGCCTGAGCCACTATCTGTATCTCGATGAACCGCGCACTGCGCGCATCGTGGCCGAGCCGCGCTTCGACAACCAGCGCCTGTTCCGCCATCTGGCCTCCGCCGGTTTCGACACGGTGAAAGAGTTCGACTTCCCGCACAAGCGCTCGCGCCTCATCATGAGCCAGCGTCACCGCTTCTTCAGCGAGGTGGGCCTGTGAACGCGCTCTGGCAGAAAGTGAACCGCGAGATGGTGGCGAAGATCCTCGCGGAGCTGGAATACGAACGCACCCTGCGCGCTGAGCCGGTTTCATCGGACGGCTGGCGCATCGCCATGGGCAACGAGTCCTGGCAGTTTCGCGCCGCGCGCGGGATCTGGGGCTGGCTGCATATCGATCCGGACAGCCTGACCACCGCCAGCGGCGCCGCCGTGGAAGCGGAAAGCGCGCTGCTGCAGCTGGCGACGGTGCTGGAGATGAGCGACGCGCAAACGGCGGAGCACATGGAAGATCTCTACGCCACGCTGCGCGGCGACATGCAGCTGCTGCAGGCGCGTGAAGCGCTGGACGCGGACGCGCTGATCCACCTCGACCCGGACGAATTACAGTGTCTGATGAGCGGCCACCCGAAGTTTATTTTCAACAAAGGCCGCCGCGGCTGGGGTCTGGACGCGCTGCGCCTGTACGCGCCGGAATACCGTGGGCGCTTCCGCCTGCACTGGGTCGCCGTCCAGCGTGAACATCTGGTCTGGAGCAGCGACGCCGATTGCGACATTCACGCTCTGCTGGCCAGCACCATGGACGATGCCGAGCGCGCCCGGTTTGACGCTCGCTGGCAGGCGCTGGGTCTCGACGACGGCTGGCTGCCCGTGCCGATGCACCCGTGGCAGTGGCAGCAAAAAATTGCCATTCATTTTCTTGCGCAGCTGGCGCGCGGTGAAATGGTTGAGCTGGGCGAGTTTGGCGATGAGTACCTGGCCCAGCAGTCCCTGCGCACGCTCACCAACGCCAGCCGTCGCGCGCCGTATGACATCAAGCTGCCGCTGACCATCTACAACACCTCCTGCTATCGCGGCATTCCGGGCAAGTACATTGCCGCCGGTCCTCTGGCCTCGCGCTGGCTGCAGCAGCAGTTCGCCGCTGACGCCACGCTGATCCGCTCTGGCGCGCAGGTGCTGGGCGAACCCGCCGCCGGGTATCTGTCGCATCCGGGCTACGCGGCGCTGCCGAAAGCGCCCTACCGCTACCAGGAGATGCTGGGCGTGATCTGGCGCGAGAACCCATCCTGCTATTTACAGGACGGCGAACAGGCGGTGCTGATGGCGGCACTAATGGAAACCGACAACGCCGGGCGCCCGCTGATCGACGCGTGGATTAAACGCTCGGGGTTAACCGCCGACGCGTGGCTGGAAAAGCTGTTCGAGGCAACGGTGATCCCGTTCTACCACCTGCTCTGCCGCTACGGCGTGGCGCTGATTGCCCACGGCCAGAACGTGACGCTGGTGATGAAGGACTACGTCCCGCAGCGGATCCTGCTGAAGGATTTCCAGGGCGATATGCGCCTGGTGGACGAGGATTTCCCGCAGGCGCAGAGCCTGCCGGAGCAGGTAAAAGCGGTGACGGCGCGCCTGAGCGCGGATTACATCATTCACGACCTGCAGACCGGCAACTTTGTGACGGTGCTGCGCTTTATTTCACGCCTCACGCTGCAAAGCGGAGTCAGCGAAAAACGCTTCTATCAGATCCTCGCCGGGGTGCTGCACCGCTATATGGCTGCGCACCCGGAGCTTGCGGAGCGCTTTGCGAAATTCGATCTGTTTAAGCCGCAGATTATTCGCGTGATCCTCAACCCGGTCAAACTGACCTTCTCCGAACACGACGGCGGCAGCCGCATGCTGCCGAACTACGTTACCGATCTTGATAACCCTCTTTTTCTGGCCTCCCGGGAGTCCGCGCAATGAAAACCTATGATTTCATCGGCATTGGTATTGGCCCGTTTAACCTCAGCGTCGCCGCCCTCGCAGAAGGTCTGGACGGCTTTAGCTCGCTGTTCCTTGAGCGTAAACCGCACTTCTCATGGCACCCGGGCATGATGGTGCCTGACTGCCACATGCAGACCAGCTTCCTGAAGGATCTGGTCAGCGCCGTGGAGCCGACCAACCGCCACAGCTTTCTGAACTACCTGGTGCAGCGCAAAAAGTTCTACCGCTTCCTGACCACCGAGCAGCGCACGGTTTCCCGCGAAGAGTTTGCGGACTACCTGTGCTGGGCGGCGGACAACCTCACCAACCTCGCCTTCAGCCAGCAGGTGCAGCAGGTGAGCTTTGATGAGAAAAACGGCCTGTTTGAGGTGGTGACCCAGCGCGACCGCTTCCTGGCGCGCCACGTCTGCGTGGGGATTGGCAAACAGATCAACCTGCCTGACTGCGTCACGGCGCAGGACGATACCTGCTTCCACGCCAGCGAGATGATGCTGCGCACGCCGGATCTCGCCGGCAAGCGCGTCACCGTTGTCGGCGGCGGCCAGAGCGGCGCCGACCTGTTCCTGAATATTTTCCGCGGCGAATGGGGCCAGCCGCTGAGCCTGAATTGGGTTTCACGCCGCAATAACTACAACGCGCTGGATGAAGCCGCCTTTGCTAACGAGTATTTCACGCCGGAGTATGTGGACAGCTTCTCCACGCTCGGTGAAGAAGCGCGTCGTCAGATGCTGCACGAGCAGAAGATGACCTCCGACGGCATCACCACCGAGTCCCTGCTGGCGATTTACCGCGCCATGTACCACCGCTTCGAAGTGCTGCGTGAAAAACCCTGGGCGCACCTGATGCCGTCCCGCTCGGTGACTGCCCTGACGCGTCAGGAAACCGGACATCGCCTGAGCATTCAGCATCACCTCGACGGCGGCCACGAGCAGCTGGAGAGCGACGTGGTGATTTTCGCCACCGGCTACCGCGCCGTGCAGCCCGCGTTCCTTGCGCCGCTGTCTCACCGCCTGCATCTGGATGCGGACGAAGCGTTCTGCATTAACAACGATTTCACCCTCGAATGGGACGGTCCGCGGAGCAACCGCCTGTTCGCCGTGAACGCCGGGATGCACCGTCTCGGCATTGCCGAACCCCAGCTCAGCCTGATGGCCTGGCGCGCGGCGCGAATTCTGAATCGCGCACATGCCGACGAGCCGTTTGAACTGGCCACCACCCCTGGCGTTATCCACTGGCGGAGCACCACCAGCCCGGAGAGCAGCCAGGTTTTTAAATCGTTAGCAAAAACCACTGAGTACTGACACACACAATCAGGATCAACATAACAATGAAACGTTCTCATCTTTGGGTTTTAAATCCTTGCTTGCTTGCAATGCTTTCTACCTCTGCGTGGGCGGAAGAACAAAAGGAAGAAAATATCGTGGTCTCTGCCAGCCGCGCGCACCGCAGCGTGGCCGAGATGGCGCAGACCACCTGGGTCATTGAACGCTCTGAGATCGAGCAGCAGGTTCAGGGCGGGAAAGAGATTAAAGAGGTGCTGGCGCAGCTGATCCCGGGTATGGATGTCAGCAGCCAGGGGCGTACCAACTACGGCATGAACCTGCGCGGCCGCTCCATGATGGTGATGGTGGACGGCGTGCGCCTGAACTCGTCCCGCAGCGACAGCCGCCAGCTCGACTCCATCGACCCGTTCAACATTGACCGCATCGAAGTCATCTCCGGCGCCACGTCATTGTACGGCGGCGGCAGCACCGGCGGCCTGGTGAACATCGTCACCAAAAAGGGCCAGCCGGAGACCGAAGTTGAGTTCCAGACCGGAGCAAAAAGCGGGTTTAACAGCCACAATGACCACGATGAGAACGTGTCGGCTGCGGTCAGCGGCGGCAACGACAACGCCTCCGGTCGTCTGTCGGTGTCGTATCAGCGCTACGGCGGCTGGTATGACGGCAACGGCGACGAGGTGATCATCGACAACACCCAGACCGGCCTACAGTATTCCGACCGTATTGATGTGATGGGAACAGGCACCCTCAACATCGACGATCACCAGCAGCTGCAGCTCACTACCCAGTACTACAAGAGCGAGTCCGACGGCAAGCATGGGCTGTATCTCGGGAAGAACTTCTCGGCGGTAACGGGCGATGCCACTGCGTACAACAAGGATAATCTCGACTCTGACCGCGTGCCGGGCACCGAGCGCCATCTGATTAACCTGCAGTACTCCAATACTGATTTCTGGGGCCAGGATCTGGTCGCGCAGATTTACTACCGTGACGAGAGCCTGACCTACTACCCGTTCCCGACCCTGACCAAAGGCGTGGTGAGCAGCATCGGCGCGTCGCAGCAGAAAACCGATTTTTACGGCGGCAAGCTGACGCTGAACAGCAAGCCGGTGGACGATTTAACGCTGACCTGGGGTGTCGATGCCGACCACGAAACGTTCGATGCCAACCAGCAGTTCTTTGACCTGAGCAAAGCGGCGGCGAGCGGCGGCATGGAGCTGGACAACGCCTACAACGTGGGCCGTTATCCTGGCTACAGCATCACCAATCTCGCTCCGTTCCTGCAGGCGAGCTATGACATTGACGCCATCACCCTGAGCGGCGGCGTGCGCTACCAGTACACCGAAAACAAGGTGGATGATTTTGTTGGCTACACCCAGCAGCAAGCCATCGCCACCGGGAAAGCCACCTCCGCCGACGCGGTGCCGGGCGGGAAAACCGATTACAACAACTTCCTGTTTAACGCCGGGATCCTAGGTCGTCTGACCGAACAGCAGCAGCTGTGGTTTAACTTCTCCCAGGGCTTCGAAATTCCTGACCTGGCGAAGTACTACGGCTCCGGCACCTACCAACTCAGCAACGGCCACTATCGCCTGCTGAACAGCGTGAACGTCAACGACTCAACGCTGGACGGCATCAAGGTCAACGCCTACGAGCTGGGCTGGCGCTACACCGGTGACAACCTGCGCACGCAAGTCGCGGCGTATTACTCGCTCTCGGATAAAACCATCACCATCAACAAGACGGACATGACCATCAACCTGGAAGACGACAAGCGTCGTATCTACGGGATTGAAGGCCAGGTGGACTATTTCTTCACCGACAGCGACTGGAGCACCGGGGCGAACTTTAACGCCATCAAGTCTGAAACCCGCGAAAACGGGAAATGGGAGAAGCTGACGGTCGACAGCGCCAGCCCGTCGAAAGCCAGCGCATGGGTCAACTGGGCGCCGGGCGACTGGACCCTGCGCGTGCAGAGCACGCAGACCTTTGACGTGTCTGACGCTGACGGCAAGAAGATCGATGGCTATAACACGGTAGATTTCCTGGGCAGCTACGCCCTGCCGGTGGGGAAAGTCAGCTTCAGCGTGGAAAACCTGCTGGACAAAGACTACACCACCGCCTGGGGCCAGCGCGCGCCGGGACTGTATAGCCCAACCTACGGTGCACCGGGCCTGTACACCTACAAAGGCCGAGGACGTACGTTTGGTCTGAACTACTCCGTACTGTTCTGATCCTTCGCGCCGCCTGCGGGCGGCGCATTTCGTTGTGTAATTTCAACGCAAATTTGCTATAAAATCAGCGATTTGCTGAAATAGTCGGCAAACGAACAAAAAGCGCGTTTTCACCCTTTGACAAGGCGTACCGAGGTCGATAATATGCGCCTCGTTCACACGATTCCTCTGTAGTTCAGTCGGTAGAACGGCGGACTGTTAATCCGTATGTCACTGGTTCGAGTCCAGTCAGAGGAGCCAAATTTGAAAAGCCTGCTTTTGAAGCAGGCTTTTTGCTTTTCTGCGTCTCTGATGCTAACTCAGAATTGCATCCAGCCTGGCAAGCACTTCATTTACAACGGCATCAGGTATGCGTTCCAGCCGCATGCCGTTTCGGGCAGCCATATCAATAGTTCTGGGCTGGTCGCAGCGAATAACGCCCATCGTTTTTGTCCCCGCCCCTTCCAGTGAAACGGTGAAACCTGCCGTGCGAGCAAAGTTACCGCCGCTGGTGACGGGAACCACTACCGGTAGCCGGGTCAGCTTGTTAAACGATGCCTTCGACACGATGAGAACCGGACGTTTTCCGCTTTGCTCATGGCCAGCAATCGGATCCAGTGAAACAAGCCAGATTTCCCCTCTGTCCATTTACAGGATCTCCTTTCCTACCGCAGGCGCATCAATCCATTCCCGATCCTCTTCACTCATTTCAGCGTGCGGATCGCACTGCGCCAGCAGCTCCTCAAGCGAATAATGAGGCCGTTTTTGGGGTTCAATGATCAGGCAGCCATTGTTAATGGTCATGCCGACTTCGCTGTCCGTCGACAGCTCCAGCGTTTTCAACACGGCGGGAGGAACCGCCAACATGATGGATCCGCCGACCTTTTTCAGGCGAGTTTTATACATAGCGCACCTCCTAATATTATATTTTAATATAACATTTATGCCAGGAGATGCGCAGTTATTCATCAGATTCATGGTGATTTCCTTTTCGTAATTAAGTGGGCAGAGAGCCGTTATCCATCGAAGGGCAGCGCTGGTGGGAACGAATTGCGTCACTAAGAAGGCTGATAATAAAAAACTGTTTTTACGGTTAAAAGAATTATGGCGGATCGGATAAACGAAATGCGAGGCGGCTTCCGCATCGGGAGAATGGTGGGGGCCAGGCTAAGGTCAACCCCATCATGGCTTCATAACAATACGGCCAAGCGGTTTCGCTGTCTCGGCGTATTCATGGGCGGCGGCGGCGTTAGCCAGGGGGAAGATGCGGTCAATGACAACCCTGATGCGCCCTGCCGCTACAGCCTGCAACATCTCGTCCACGCTTGCCCGAACCTCAGGCCTTTCAAAAAGGGGGCCCATGAATACCCCCATGAGCGTCTGGTTAGACTGCATTGCTGGCCATAAGTCGGCTGTCAGGCTGCCACCGCCCGCATTACCGACGAAAACAAGACGCCCTTCCGGCGCGAGTGCAGAAAGCGACGCAGGCAACGTCGTCCCTACCGGATCGATGACGAGGTTAACACCGGTGCCACGAGTGACCTGTCGGACACTCTCCACGACGTTATTCTCTACACGATCCACAACATGATCGGCCCCCAGTTCCAGCAACCGGTTTTTTCGCTGCGTTCCGCTTGCCACGGCGATGACCGTCGCGCCAGCTTGTGAGGCAAGCTGAACGGCCGCGAGCCCCACGCCACCCGCTGCTGCCTGAATCAGAACGGTTTCTCCGTGCCGGAGCATGCCTCGTGTGAAAAGGCAGTGATATGCTGTTCCAAAGGAGATCGGTACCACCGCCGCTTCTGCTGCATCCACTCCGTCTGGTATAAGCCAGGTTCGTTCCGCAGGCACAGCCCAACGTTCCGCATGCGATCCCTGCATGCTAAAAGCAGTCACTCTGTCTCCAACCTTGCGGCTACGGACTTGCGACCCGACGGCAACCACCGTCCCCGCGGCCGCGTAGCCAACGATCCATGAAGGAAAAGGCGGCGGAGTTGAACGTCGGTTGATCAGATCTCCCCCTTCAATCGAGATAGCCTCGACTGAAATCAGCACATCGTCAGGCCCTGCGACCGGATCCGGAACATCGACATATTGCAGGACGCCGGGAGCGCCTTCCTCGTCATAAACCGCTGCCTTCATAAATTTTCCTCTGTCTCGTCTTTTGACCGTCAGAAAGATCCGTAACGCTCAGGGTAGCCTGGCAATCACTTTTATCTCAAACTGGAATCCGTACAGCCACGTCACGCCGATCCCGGTCAAGGTCGGGTAAGGTGCTTCCCCCCAGTATTCTGGCAGGACACTCCAGATAGCGTCGAGGTTTGACTCGGGATCGACAACAAAAAGGGTAACGTCAACCACGTCATCGAACGTGCAGCCCGCAGCCGTGAGAACAGCATTAAGGTTATCAAACGCCAGACGGATCTGCGCTTTTATATCCTCTTCAGGCGAACCATCTTCCCGGCTACCCACCTGCCCCGAAACAAACAAGAAGCCATTAGATTTGATGGCCGGTGAATAGCGATTGCGCTCATAGAGCGCCTGGCGTCCGAAGGGAAAAACGGCTTCGCGTATTGTCATATGTGTACCTTTGTAATGGGGCGAACTCTGCCCGGTGAACGTAAAGAGACTTTACAGCTGCTGAAGCAGAGGGATAAACAGGCGACTTTGTCCATCATTGTTTGTAATATCCAAACAATCGGTGAAAAGAGAGGACATGGGATGGATCGTTTTGATGCGATGCGCGCCTTTGCTCGCGTGGTGGAGGCAGGCAGCTTCACGAAGGCTGCCCAAACGCTCCATATGAGCAAAACCACGGTGACGCAGCTTATTCAGCAGCTGGAAGCGCGCCTGCGCGTCAAGCTACTCCATCGCACCACCCGCAGGCTCGGCGTCACTCCCGATGGCGCGGTCTACTACGAGCGCGTTATCCGCCTGCTGGCGGACATGGAAGATGCAGAAAACAGCCTGTCCAGTGCGGCGATGACGCCCAGGGGACGGTTAAGGGTGGATGTGCCCACTCCTCTCGCCCGCCTTGTGCTGGTGCCCGCGCTACCGGCTTTTCACGCGCGCTACCCTGATATCCAGTTTGATATGGGCGTAAGTGACCGGGTGGTGGATCTGATCGGCGACAACGTGGATTGCGTCCTGCGGGGTGGCGAAATCAATGACCAGTCACTGATCGCGCGCCATGTCGGCGATTTGCAAATCGGTGTTTACGTCGCACCGAGTTATGTGGAACGCCTCGGTGCCCCCGCGCATCCGCGAGAGCTGGAAAACACGGACCATCGCATCGTGGGATTCTTGTCCTCACGCACCGGTAAGATTGATCCTCTGGTGCTGCACGGTGAGAGTGAACGTATTGAAATTACGGGCAACTATGTGCTTGCTGTGGATGATGGCAATGCTTACCTCGAAGCTGGACTAGCGGGATTAGGCGTGATTGCGCTGCCGGTCTATATGGCGGCAGCACATCAGGCTCGCGGTGCCTTGATTCCGCTATTTGAACGCTGGCGTATTGCTCCAATGCCCCTGTACCTGGCATTCCCGCCTAACCGCCACGTCAACGCTAAACTGCGCGTTTTTATTGACTGGATCGTTGAGTTGATGCAGCAGCATGTCCCTACTTCTACCATTAAGTGACTATATCTATTCGCTCATCACCGCCGATTGGTGGTCATTCAGGCGATTTTGACAGAAAGGGAAATATTTATTTGTCTGTTACTGGCAAAGTCGAACCCATTCAGAGGAGCCATTTTTGAAAAGCCTTCTTTTGAAGCCGGCTTTTTGCATCTGTGATCCACTAATAGTTACCAAGCGGATTCTTTTCACAGGCAATACCGCAAATGCCCTCAAGTTCGGCTTCGAGTGTTTTAACCAACGATTGAATATAGTCTGGCCCTTCCTGATACTGGCGACGTTGTAACTGGTATTCTTCGGTAGAGAGCAAAGTTAATCGTTCTTTGACTCGCTCACCGCATGACGCTATCTCTTCAATAAAATCAATATCATAAAATGGAAGAATTTCTTTAGTTTTGTTATTAAAAACGATGACTTTGACGCTATGAGCATCCAGAACTTCAATGAATTTTTTATCACAGGTTAAGATTGCGGGAAAAAAGAATGCCGCGTTTTTATCAATATTTAAGGTAATAACAAATTCGAGAAAGCGCTGATGGCGAAGATCCCAAGCCATACCTCTAACGTACTCCCAAAATCCCGCCGTATTACGGTTCACTTTGTGAAAAAAGGCTTCCTTAGAACCATTTTCAAAAAAACGCTTAGCGAGCAAAATCTCTCTAATGCCAAAGAAATGGGCTTCATTGTGAGTAAATTCTAGCAGTTCGAGTAATTTTTCCTGCACCTGCTTAGCACTTGTTTTTGGGTTCCGCAGGTGAATCGCGCACATTTTTAACACATATACATATAAGCGATTATAGTCACGAGCCAGCTCTTCCATTAGCGACTTATTTATAAACTCATAATTTTTACGTGCCATATATTGCTGCGTTTTAACTATAATTTCCTGTTCAGACACATTAAATTTTAACTGCCTATGCTGCTGCCAAGCCGCAACATCCAGGTTGCGTAACATCTCATAAGCTCGAATGCGTTCGAAGATTTTTTCCTGTTTATTGAGATCGCTAAAATTACAGAGATTTTCGAGTTCATACAGCAAAGGATCAACATTGACTTCCTCTCTTGCGATGAAGTCAAAAATTTCTTCAAAATCATCGGGAAGTCGCGATCTTTGCCCTTCAAAGAAAGGCTTAAGATAACTTAATACCTGCGTATCGAGCGAGATAGAATAGTCGATGGGAAATGTAACGCGGTTACCAGAGATAAACATTTCTCTGAATATGTCTGGTGTAAGAATAAACACATGCGGCGTTTTGAATAAGCTACGCACGGCAGAACCACTGCTGAAGTTCCTGTTAACCGATAAGCCAGGAGTCGCACCTTTCTCCGCTGCAAAAATGAAGGTATAATCGTCAAGATAGTGGTAATAGAGTGCATATTGTTGAACAGCTGCCTCAAGATTTCCTGAGTGGCAGATATCATAAATAAAATCATGAATAACATTTGCCATTGTGCCCTCCCGGCATCGACCTAGCCTCCATTTTTAACACGCCTAAGCTTTTGCTATCAATATATTCAGTATTTATTCCTGCATGCATACTTCATAAAATTTATGCCGCGATACTAACGCACCGGGCATAAACGATAACAGACTGCTTGTCTAAGTTGGATTATTAAATCTGATAATCAATCGCCACTTCTTCCGGCTCCATGACCTGGCGTTTGATCTCGTCCACCGACAGCCCGGCATTGCACAGCTCGATAAAGCGCCACACATAGTTGCGCTGCAGCTGCCCGCGCTTCAGGCCCAGCCACACTGTATTGGCGTCAAACAGATGCCGCGTATCCAGGCGCACCAGGTTCCCGTCTTCGCGTTCTCCGCTGGACTGTTCCGCCACCAGGCCAATGCCCAGACCCAGCTCGACGTAGGTTTTGATCACGTCAGAGTCCTGCGCGCTCAGCACGATGTCCGGCGTTAATCCTTTACGGTTGAAGGCCTCGTCTATGCGCGAGCGTCCGGTTATGCCCTGGCGATACGTAATCAGCGGCCATTTCGCGATCGCTTCCAGCGTCAGTGGTGAAACCTGATTCAACGGATGATCGAGCGGGAGCAACAGGCTGTGGTACCAGCGGAACCAGGGGAAGGCCACCAGTAGCGGGTCGTTGCTCAACCGCTCGCTGGCAATGCCGATATCTGCCCCACCGTTTTGCAGCAGCACTTCAATTTCCTGCGGCGTGCCCTGGATAAGCTCCAGACGGACGTCAGGGAAAAGTTCGCGGAAGGCTTTAATCACCGGCGGCAGGCTGTAGCGCGCCTGGGTGTGGGTGGTGGCGATGGTGAGCACGCCCGAGGCATCGTTGGTGAAGAGATCCGCCAGACGCCGCACGTTGCTGGCTTCGTTGAGGATCCGCTCAGCGATGGTGAGCAATGCTTTACCCGGCTCCGTCATGCCGAGCAGCCGCTTGCCGCGGCGGATAAAGATCTCTATGCCCAGCTCCTCTTCCAGCTCGCGGATATGGCGGCTGACGCCGGACTGAGAGGTATAAAGCATATTGGCGACCTCGGTCAGGTTGTAGTCCCGCCTGGCCGCCTCACGGATAATTTTAAGTTGCTGGAAATTCACGATTCACTCCGGCGCATCTGACATAGCTCTATTGTTAGAGTCAGCCGAGCTGCAGAACAAATAATAAAAACCAGCATCTTATGCTTTTATGGAATATCAGCTCACGAGCTGGAGTTCACGGTTCTCAAGCGATGGCTTGCTGACCAGCGACATTAAAATCTCTTTTACCGCCTGCGCCTGCGGCGACAGCGAACCGCGAGCGGACATGTTCAGCGACAGCGGCAGGCTCATCGAAGGCGTGGTGATCCGCGCCATCCAGCCGTTTGCCGCACCGCACAGCGAGCGCGCGGCGGATTCCGGCAGTACGGTGACGCCCATTCCGCTGGCAATGGCCGCGGTCAGCGTGGAGATTGAGTCGATTTCGCCGATGATTTTGGCCGTCAGGCGGCGCAGGGAGAACGCTTCGTCCACGCGCACGCGCACGGCGCTGTAGTCGCGCGGCAGATAGAGGTTCATCTCTGCCACGGCGGTAAGATCGACGCTCTGGCCCGGACAGTCGCGGGTGCCCACGAGGTAGAGATCTTCCTTGAGCAGCGGCTGGCTGGTGATCCCGGCAACCGGGGAGCGATCGTAAAGGACCGCCATGTCCAACTGGCCGTTGAGCAGCTTGTCATTCAGTACAGAACCACTGTTTTCATGCAGATAGACCAGCACTTCCGGAAGCTCAGCGCGCACGGCCTGCAGAAGCGGCATAGTGATAGAGGACGCCGCCGTTCCCGGCGCCAGCCCGATAGAAACGTGCCCGCTCAGGGTCTGGCCCACGTTGTTCACCGCCAGCTGCGCCTGTTCACACTGACGCAGGATAGTGCGGGCATGGGTATACAGGATCTTGCCTGCTTCCGTTGGCGTGACGCCGCGTTTGGTGCGGATCAGTAACTGCTGATCCATCTCGCCTTCCAGAGTAGCCACCTGCTGGCTCAGCGCAGGCTGCGCGATGTGCAGCACTTCTGCCGCTTGAGTCAGGCTGCCGATATCGACGATTTTTACGAAGTATTTCAGTCGTCTTAAGTTCATGTTGCCCCCTGTTCGAAATGCATTGCCGGAACCGGCTGTCGTTGTTGAACAGGTTTTGCAATATGAATGCCACTTTTACCGTGCGGTCTGAATTGTTCGCTAACCGCCTGAAAATAAGGAAACCTAATTATGGAGGGGTGATTTATTACTGAAACAGCAGTTTACGATCTGCCCCATTAGAGGTATATCCGCACCATTACGGTGCATTCCGCTGTCAAAAACATCATTTTGCCGATTTTGTCAGCAAACGATCAAAAGGCGTTGATCCACCCTTTGACAAGGCGAACGCAGGTCGATAATATGCGCCCCGTTCACACGATTCCTCTGTAGTTCAGTCGGTAGAACGGCGGACTGTTAATCCGTATGTCACTGGTTCGAGTCCAGTCAGAGGAGCCAAATTTGAAAAGCCTGCTTTTAAAGCAGGCTTTTTGCTTTTCTGCGCAAGGTAAATGCAAAACGGCAACCTTGTTGCCGTTTTTAGTGTTTTCACCCTCTCCCGTGGGAGAGGGATGGGGTGAGGGCATCAGACCGCACGAAATTACACACGAACCGGCGCCGTCGCCGCCTCCAGCCACGAACGCCCCACGCTAGTA
>NZ_JADBQK010000033.1:0-47655 GCF_014895885.1 Enterobacter cloacae complex sp. P17RS | reverse complement strand
CGTAAGGTGCGGGGTTTTTTACTTTTGTTTTTCTTCCTCTCCCTGAAACTTTCTCACCTTCGACTTGCAGGCTCGACATTCATACCATTTCTGGGTATCGTTAGCTGTCTGGATGTCTAAACGTTTATACGTATATTGTGAGGAAGTAAGGTTATGCCGATTCGGGTGCAGGACGAGCTACCAGCCGTCAATTTCTTACGTGAAGAGAACGTCTTCGTGATGACGGCTTCACGCGCGACAGGTCAGGAAATTCGCCCGCTGAAGGTTCTCATCCTCAACCTGATGCCGAAAAAGATTGAGACGGAGAATCAGTTTCTGCGTCTGCTGTCGAACTCCCCGCTGCAGGTCGATATTCAACTGCTGCGTATTGATGCCCGCGAGTCACGTAACACGCCCTCTGAGCATCTGAATAACTTCTACTGTAACTTCGAAGATATTCGGGGGGAAAACTTCGACGGACTGATTGTGACAGGCGCGCCGCTCGGTCTGGTTGAATTTAACGATGTTGCTTACTGGCCGCAGATCAAACAGGTGCTGGAGTGGGCAAAAGATCACGTCACGTCAACGCTGTTTGTCTGCTGGGCGGTACAGGCCGCACTCAACATTCTCTACGGTATTCCCAAGCAAACCCGCACTCAAAAGCTCTCCGGCGTATACGAACACCACATTCTTCATCCACACGCGCTGCTGACGCGTGGTTTTGATGACACCTTCCTGGCCCCGCATTCTCGCTACGCCGATTTTCCGGCCCAGCTGATTCGTGATTACACCGATCTGGAGATCCTGGCCGAAACGGAAGACGGGGATGCCTACCTGTTTGCCAGTAAAGACAAACGTATCGCGTTCGTTACCGGCCATCCTGAGTATGATCCCGATACTCTCGCATCAGAGTATTTCCGTGATGTCGAAGCGGGTCTTAATCCGGATATCCCGTACAACTATTTCCCGAAAAACGATCCGCAAAACAAACCAGGAGCCACCTGGCGCAGCCACGGAAATCTGCTGTTCACTAACTGGCTCAACTATTACGTCTACCAGATTACGCCGTACGATCTTCGCCACATGAATCCGACGCTGGAGTAATCGTCTGCATTAAACGATCCTAAAGCGTTTCAGCTATTCAGATCAGGCACCTTCGGGTGCCTTTTTTATTTACGAAATCCCGTTCAACATACCAGGAAACTTTAACTCTATATTAATCATCATGTTGCGTTGTAATTAAAATTAAAATGGAAATTGTTTTTGATTTTGGAAAAATTACAGATAGTCTTAATTCTGCTGAGCGAAAACTACACAACGATCTTTCGTTCGCATTGGGGGCGTGATTTTGGATCTTTGATGAGGAGCAGAACGATGACTCAACAGGCAACCACGGTCGATGAATTGACCTTTACCCAGCCGAATGGTGAGCAAGAACAGCAGGTTTTGACGGCCGAAGCGGTAGAGTTTCTGACTGAGCTGGTGACCCGCTTTACGCCGCAGCGCAATAAGCTGCTGGCGGCACGCATTCACCAACAGCAGGAAATCGATAACGGCAAGTTGCCAGGATTTATTTCGGAAACTGCTTCCATTCGTCGTGGTGAGTGGAAAATCCGCGGCATTCCTGAAGATTTACAGGATCGTCGCGTTGAGATCACTGGTCCGGTAGAGCGCAAAATGGTGATCAACGCCATGAACGCCAACGTTAAAGTCTTTATGGCCGATTTTGAAGACTCGCTGGCCCCGGACTGGAACAAAGTTATCGACGGGCAGATCAACCTGCGCGATGCCGTCAACGGCACCATCAGCTACACCAACGAAGCCGGGAAAATCTACCAGCTCAAACCGAATCCGGCGGTGCTGATCTGTCGCGTACGAGGTCTGCACCTGCCAGAAAAACATGTCACATGGCGTGGAGAAGCCATTCCGGGCAGCCTGTTTGATTTCGCACTTTATTTCTTCCATAACTACACAAACCTGCTGGCAAAAGGTAGCGGTCCCTATTTCTATCTGCCAAAAACGCAGGCCTGGCAGGAAGCCGCCTGGTGGAGCGAAGTATTTAGCTACGCGGAAGATCGCTTCAACCTGCCGCGCGGCACGATCAAGGCCACGCTGCTGATTGAAACGCTGCCCGCCGTGTTCCAGATGAATGAAATTCTGCATGCCCTGCGCGACCACATTGTCGGCCTGAACTGCGGACGCTGGGACTATATTTTCAGCTACATCAAAACCCTGAAAAACTATCCCGATCGCGTACTGCCGGACCGCCAGGTCGTGACCATGGATAAACCCTTCCTGAGCGCCTATTCGCGTCTGCTGATTAAAACCTGCCACAAGCGCGGTGCCTTTGCGATGGGCGGCATGGCGGCCTTTATTCCGAGCAAAGACGCGGAGCGCAATAATCAGGTGCTCAACAAGGTGAAAGCCGATAAAGAGCTGGAAGCCCGTAACGGTCACGACGGCACGTGGATTGCCCATCCGGGCCTGGCCGATACGGCGATGGAGGTCTTCAATCGCGTACTCGGCGATAACAAAAATCAGCTGTTTGTCACGCGCGAAGAAGATGCCCCAACGGCTGAAGAACAGCTGCTGGCACCGTGCGCGGGCGAGCGAACGGAAGAGGGGATGCGTGCCAATATTCGCGTCGCGGTCCAGTACATCGAAGCGTGGATCTCCGGCAACGGCTGCGTGCCTATCTACGGCCTGATGGAAGATGCTGCCACGGCGGAAATTTCGCGCACCTCTATCTGGCAGTGGATCCACCATCAAAAAACGCTCAGCAACGGCAAGCCGGTCACCAAAGCCCTGTTCCGTCAGATGCTGGCCGAAGAGATGCGGGTCATCCAGGACGAGCTGGGCGAACACCGCTTCAGCAGCGGACGCTTTGACGACGCAGCGCGCCTCATGGAGCAAATCACCACATCAGATGACTTAATCGACTTCCTGACCCTGCCGGGCTACCGCTTCCTGGCGTAACTCACCACATAACAATATGGAGCATCTGCACATGAAAACCCGTACCCAACAAATCGAAGAATTAAAGAAAGAGTGGACTCAACCGCGCTGGGAAGGCATCCGCCGTCCTTACAGCGCGGAGGACGTGGTGAAATTACGCGGCTCGGTCAACCCGGAATGCACGCTGGCACAGAACGGTGCGGCGAAAATGTGGAAGCTGCTGCACGGTGGCTCCAAAAAGGGTTATATCAACAGCCTCGGTGCGCTGACCGGCGGTCAGGCATTGCAGCAGGCGAAGGCCGGCATAGAAGCCATTTACCTTTCCGGCTGGCAGGTCGCGGCGGACGCCAACCTGGCCTCCAGCATGTATCCGGATCAATCTCTTTATCCGGCCAACTCGGTACCGTCGGTGGTGGATCGGATCAACAATACCTTCCGCCGCGCGGATCAGATCCAGTGGGCCGCAGGCATTGAGCCCAACGATCCGCGTTTTATTGATTACTTCCTGCCGATCGTGGCGGATGCGGAAGCGGGCTTCGGCGGCGTGCTGAACGCCTTCGAACTGATGAAATCGATGATTGAGGCCGGTGCAGCGGCCGTTCACTTTGAAGACCAACTGGCGTCGGTGAAGAAGTGCGGGCATATGGGCGGAAAAGTTCTCGTCCCGACCCAGGAAGCGATTCAGAAGCTGGTTGCCGCGCGTCTGGCTGCTGACGTGCTCGGCGTGCCGACGCTGGTGATTGCCCGTACCGATGCGGATGCGGCAGACCTGATCACCTCTGACTGCGATCCGTACGACAGCGAATTTATTACCGGCGAGCGCACCAGCGAGGGGTTCTATCGCACGCATGCCGGTATCGAACAGGCCATCAGCCGCGGTTTGGCATATGCCCCTTACGCCGACCTGGTCTGGTGTGAAACGTCCACGCCGGATCTGGCGCTGGCGAAGCGCTTTGCCGATGCGATTCATGCGAAATACCCGGGCAAACTGCTGGCCTACAACTGTTCGCCGTCCTTCAACTGGCAGAAAAAGCTGGATGACAAAACCATCGCCAGCTTCCAGCAGCAGCTGTCGGATATGGGCTACAAGTACCAGTTCATCACCCTGGCAGGCATCCACAGCATGTGGTTCAACATGTTCGACCTGGCGCACGCTTACGCGCAGGGGGAGGGCATGAAGCACTACGTTGAGAAGGTGCAGCAGCCGGAGTTTGCCGCAGGTAAAGACGGCTATACCTTTGTTTCTCACCAGCAGGAAGTGGGTACGGGCTACTTTGATAACGTGACGACCATCATCCAGGGAGGCGCCTCATCCGTTACCGCCTTAACGGGGTCAACCGAAGAAGCACAGTTCTAAACTTTTCCCCCTCTCCCCTCCGGGGAGAGGGACGGGGTGAGGGGGAATATATGTCGCGTGGCCTGGAATTGCTGATTGCCCAAACCATACTGCAGGGCTTTGATGCCCAGTATGGTCGTTTTCTGGAAGTGACCTCCGGCGCGCAGCAGCGCTTCGAACATGCAGACTGGCATGCGGTTCAGCAGGCCATGAAGCAGCGTATTCATCTCTATGACCACCATGTGGGTCTGGTGGTGGAGCAGCTGCGCTGTATTACCGACGGTAAAAGCCCGGACGCGGCATTTTTACTGCGCGTGAAAGAGCATTACACCCATCTGTTACCCGACTACCCTCGCTTCGAGATTGCGGAGAGCTTTTTCAACTCCGTCTATTGCCGGTTATTTGACCACCGCTCATTATCTCCTGAGCGGTTATTTATCTTCAGCTCCCAGCCTGAGCGCCGCTTCCGTACCATTCCGCGTCCGCTGGCGAAAGATTTCTTTCCCGATCGCGGGTGGGAAAAGCTCCTGCATCGCATCTTAACGGATTTGCCGCTGCGCCTGCCGTGGGAGAACAAGCTCCGGGATATCGGCTATATCCATGCGCATCTTCGTGAAACCTATGGCGAGGAAGTGCTCAGCCGCAGCCATGTGCAGGTGGCCAACGAGCTGTTCTACCGGAATAAGGCCGCCTGGCTGGTGGGCAAACTGGTTACGCCGACGGCCATTGTGCCGTTTCTGTTGCCCATTCACCGTACCGACGACGGCGAACTGTTTGTCGATACCTGCCTGACCACCAGCGCCGAGGCCAGCATCGTATTTGGCTTCGCCCGCTCCTATTTCATGGTGTACGCCCCGCTGCCTGCCGCCCTGGTGGAGTGGCTGCGCGAGATCCTGCCGGGCAAAACCACCGCCGAGCTGTATATGGCGATTGGCTGTCAGAAGCATGCCAAAACGGAAAGTTATCGGGAGTATCTGCGCTATGTCACCGCGGCGGATGAGCAGTTTATCGAAGCGCCAGGTATCCGCGGCATGGTGATGCTGGTCTTCACGCTGCCGGGCTTCGACCGGGTCTTTAAGGTGATAAAAGACAAATTCGCCCCGCAGAAAGAGATGACCGCCGCCCACGTCCGCGCCTGCTATCAGCTGGTAAAAGAGCACGATCGCGTCGGGCGAATGGCCGATACCCAGGAGTTTGAAAACTTTGTGCTGGATAAGCAGCAGATCGATCCGGCGCTCATGTCGCTGTTAATGCAGGAAGCGCCGACGAAAATCACCGATCTGGGCGATAAAATAGCGATTAGCCATCTCTACATTGAGCGCCGTATGGTGCCGCTCAATATCTGGCTGGAACAGTCAGAGGGCCAGGCATTACGTGATGCCATCGAAGAGTACGGCAACGCCATCCGCCAGCTCGCCGCCGCCAATATCTTCCCTGGCGATATGCTGTTTAAAAACTTCGGCGTCACCCGGCACGGGCGGGTGGTGTTCTACGATTACGATGAAATTTGCTACATGACCGAGGTGAACTTCCGCGATATCCCGCCGCCCCGTTACCCGGAGGATGAGCTCTCCAGCGAGCCGTGGTACAGCGTTTCGCCGGGCGATGTGTTTCCCGAGGAGTTTCGCCACTGGCTGTGTGCGGATCCACGCATCGGGCCGTTATTTGAAGAAATGCATGAAGATCTGTTCCACGCCAGCTACTGGCGCGGGCTACAAACGCGGATCAAAAATGGGCACGTGGAGGATGTGTACGCTTACCGCCGCAAGCAGCGGTTTTGTGTGCGGTTTAACGAATCCCACCATACGCCAGCGTCACCTCTTTCGCGGCCTTAATCACCAGTGCGCCCAGCTCGGTCACCCGGTCGTCGGTCATACGTGAGATGGGGCCAGAGATGGAGATCGCAGCAAACGGCTCGCGATGTTCGTCGAAAATACAGGACGCGAGGCAGCGCAGCCCCAGCGCATGTTCTTCGTCATCAAACGAATAGCCGCGCTTGCGGGTCAACGCCAGATCTTCTTTCAGATGCACCGGCGACACCAGCGTGGCGTGGGTGTAGGCGTGCAGCCCTTTTCGGTGCAGCAGCCCGGTCACCTGCTCTTCGCTCAGTTGCGAGAGAAACGCTTTCCCCGCCCCGGATGCGTGCATCGGCAGCTTGCCGCCAATCGGCGCGGACATGCGCATCAACTGCGTGCACTGCACCTGGTCGATGATAATCGCCTGGTGGTCGCTCTGGTCGAGCACCGCAAGGTTCACCGTCTCGCCGGACTCCTCCATCAGCTTGCGCAGGATCGGGTGCACAATCGCCAGCAGGTTACGGCTCTGAAGGAAGCTGCTGCCCACGATAAACGCATGCGCGCCCACCGCCCAGTGCCCCAGCTCGCCGACCTGGCGGACAAAGCCCAGCTGCTGCATGGTGGTCAGCAGGCGGTGCGTGGTGGAGTTCGGCAGACCAGCCTGCTGGGCCAGCTCCGTCAGGGCCACGCTACCGTGCGACTCGGCTATCCACTCCAGCAGCTTCAGACCGCGCGTCAGGGATTGAACCTGTCCGCCGGGTTGTGCAGCGGCGGTGGCGGCAGGTTTTCTGCCGCGTTTGGCGGGAACGGTCGCGACCATGACGATCTCCTTTTTCTGTATCGTGGAAATCATTTTCGTTTTATTTGGTGAATTTGCAACCGCTTTCCTGACTGATCGGAGGAGTGATGGTGAACATGTCTCATGTTACCGCGGCGTGACTTTTCCACCCTGCGAGATTGTGCCAGTATGGAACGCAGCCTTTTGGCCTTGTTGAGCGTTGTCGGGAGCAAGTGTGAGCAGCAAAGTAGAGCAACTGCGTGCGCAGTTAAATGAACGAATTCTGGTGCTGGACGGCGGCATGGGCACCATGATCCAGAGCTATCGTCTGAGCGAAGACGATTTCCGCGGCGAGCGCTTCGCCGACTGGCCCTGCGACCTGAAAGGGAACAACGACCTGCTGGTGTTGAGCAAACCGTCCGTCATCAGGGATATCCACAGCGCCTACTTTGAAGCGGGTGCGGATATTGTAGAAACCAACACCTTCAACTCGACAACCATCGCCATGGCGGATTACCAGATGGAATCCCTGTCGGCGGAGATCAACTATGAGGCGGCCAGGCTCGCCCGCGCCTGTGCCGACGAGTGGACGGCCCGCACGCCGGACAAGCCGCGCTACGTTGCCGGGGTGCTGGGCCCGACCAACCGCACCGCGTCGATTTCACCGGACGTCAACGACCCGGCGTTTCGTAATATCACCTTTGACCAGCTGGTTACGGCGTATCGTGAATCGACCAAAGCGCTGGTGGAAGGTGGCTCCGACCTGATCCTGATTGAAACGGTGTTCGATACCCTCAACGCCAAAGCCGCGATATACGCGGTGAAAGAGGAGTTTGAGGCGCTGGGCGTTGACCTGCCGATTATGATCTCCGGCACCATCACCGACGCCTCCGGCCGCACCCTGTCCGGCCAGACAACCGAAGCGTTTTATAACTCCCTGCGCCACGCCGACGCGCTCTCCTTCGGCCTGAACTGCGCGCTGGGACCAGACGAACTGCGTCAGTACGTGCAGGAGCTTTCGCGCATCGCCGAATGCTACGTTACCGCGCATCCGAACGCCGGTCTGCCGAACGCGTTTGGCGAGTACGATCTGGATGCTGACACCATGGCGGCGCAAATCCGCGAGTGGGCCGAGTCAGGCTTCCTGAACATCGTCGGCGGCTGCTGCGGCACCACGCCGGAGCACATCGCCGCCATGAGCCGCGCCGTGGACGGGCTGCCGCCGCGCAAGCTGCCCGAGCTGCCGGTTGCCTGTCGCCTTTCCGGCCTGGAGCCGTTGACCATCGGCGACGACAGCCTGTTTGTGAACGTGGGTGAACGTACCAACGTTACCGGTTCCGCTAAATTCAAGCGCCTGATCAAAGAAGAGAAGTACAGCGAAGCGCTGGACGTCGCCCGCCAGCAGGTGGAAAGCGGGGCGCAGATTATCGATATCAACATGGACGAGGGGATGCTTGACGCCGAAGCGGCGATGGTGCGTTTCCTCAACCTGATTGCCGGTGAGCCGGATATCGCCCGCGTGCCGATCATGATTGACTCCTCCAAGTGGGAGGTCATCGAAAAAGGGCTGAAGTGCATTCAGGGCAAAGGCATCGTTAACTCCATCTCGATGAAAGAGGGCGTGGATATCTTTATCCACCACGCGAAGATGGTGCGCCGCTACGGTGCGGCCGTGGTGGTGATGGCCTTCGATGAGGTGGGCCAGGCCGACACCCGCGAGCGCAAAATTGAGATATGCCGCCGCGCGTACAAAATTCTGACCGAAGAGGTGGGCTTCCCGCCGGAAGACATTATTTTCGACCCGAACATCTTTGCCGTCGCGACCGGCATCGAAGAGCACAACAACTACGCCCAGGACTTTATCGGCGCGTGTGAAGACATCAAGCGCGAGCTGCCGCATGCGCTGATCTCCGGCGGCGTGTCGAACGTCTCGTTCTCGTTCCGCGGTAACGACCCGGTGCGTGAGGCGATCCACGCCGTGTTCCTCTACTACGCCATCCGCAATGGGATGGACATGGGTATCGTCAACGCCGGACAGCTGGCGATTTACGACGATCTGCCTGCTGAACTGCGCGATGCCGTAGAGGACGTGATCCTCAACCGTCGCGACGACGCCACCGAGCGCATGCTCGACCTGGCGGAAAAATACCGCGGCAGTAAATCGGATGAATCGGCCAATGTTCAGCAGGCCGAGTGGCGTTCCTGGGACGTGAAAAAGCGTCTGGAATACTCGCTGGTGAAAGGGATTACCGAGTTCATTGAGCAGGACACCGAGGAGGCGCGTCAGCAGGCAGCCCGCCCGATTGAGGTGATCGAAGGGCCGCTGATGGACGGCATGAACGTGGTTGGCGATCTGTTCGGCGAGGGCAAGATGTTCCTGCCGCAGGTGGTGAAATCCGCTCGCGTCATGAAGCAGGCAGTGGCTTATCTTGAACCCTTCATCGAAGCCAGCAAAGAGAAGGGCTCCAGCAACGGTAAAATGGTTATCGCCACCGTGAAGGGCGACGTGCACGACATCGGCAAAAACATTGTTGGCGTGGTGTTGCAGTGTAATAACTACGAAATTATCGACCTTGGCGTGATGGTTCCGGCGGATAAAATCCTCAAGACCGCGCGCGAAGTGAACGCCGATCTGATTGGCCTCTCCGGCCTGATTACGCCGTCGCTCGACGAAATGGTCAACGTGGCAAAAGAGATGGAGCGTCAGGGCTTCACCATTCCGCTGCTGATTGGCGGGGCGACCACCTCGAAAGCGCACACGGCAGTGAAGATCGAGCAGAACTACAGCGGACCGACGGTTTACGTGCAGAACGCCTCGCGCACGGTGGGCGTGGTTTCCGCACTGCTCTCCGAGACTCAGCGCGACGATTTTGTGGCGCGCACTCGCCAGGAGTACGAAACCGTTCGCGTGCAGCACGGGCGCAAAAAACCGCGCACGCCGCCGGTAACGCTCGCCGCCGCACGCGATAACGACCTGGCCTTTGACTGGACAAGCTATACGCCGCCGGTCGCGCATCGTCTGGGCGTGCAGGACGTGACGGCCAGCATCGAGACGCTGCGCAACTACATTGACTGGACGCCGTTCTTTATGACCTGGTCGCTGGCGGGCAAGTATCCGCGCATCCTGGAAGACGAGGTGGTAGGCGAAGAGGCGAAACGCCTGTTTAAAGATGCCAACGACATGCTCGACAGGCTGAGCGCAGAGAAAGCCCTCAACCCGCGCGGCGTGGTGGGGCTGTTCCCGGCGAACCGCGTGGGTGACGACGTGGAAATCTACCGCGATGAAACCCGCACCCACGTGCTGGCCGTGAGCCATCACCTGCGGCAGCAAACCGAAAAAGTGGGCTTTGCCAACTACTGCCTGGCGGATTTCGTTGCGCCGAAGCTGAGCGGGAAAGCTGACTATATCGGCGCCTTTGCGGTAACCGGCGGTCTGGAAGAAGACGCCCTGGCGGACGCGTTTGAAGCGCAACACGATGATTACAATAAGATCATGGTGAAAGCGATTGCCGACCGCCTGGCGGAAGCCTTTGCTGAATACCTGCACGAACGCGTACGTAAGGTGTACTGGGGTTACGCGGCGAATGAGAACCTCAGCAACGAGGAGCTGATCCGCGAAAACTACCAGGGGATTCGTCCGGCGCCGGGCTATCCGGCCTGTCCGGAACACACCGAAAAAGGCACTATCTGGAAACTTCTGGACGTGGAAGCGCATACCGGCATGAAGCTCACCGAGTCGTTCGCCATGTGGCCGGGCGCGTCCGTGTCGGGCTGGTACTTCAGTCATCCGGACAGCAAGTACTTCGCCGTGGCGCAGCTGCAGCGCGATCAGATCGAAGATTACGCCCTGCGCAAAGGCATGAGCGTGTCTGAGGTCGAGCGCTGGCTGGCACCGAATTTAGGCTACGACGCGGACTAACGTCACTTTTCCTTACAACAAACAGGGCACCTCAACGGTGCCCTGTCTCTTTCTTACGTTTAAACCCTTATACTTAATCATAAAATCTATAACGATAAGGAGAACCCACTTCCGTGCTGACGTTGTTACATCTGCTTTCGGCAGTCGCACTGCTCGTATGGGGCACCCATATTGTCCGCACCGGCGTGATGCGTGTGTTCGGCGCGCGCTTACGTACCGTCCTCAGCGGCAGCGTTGAGAAGAAGCCGCTCGCCTTCTGCGCGGGGATTGGCGTCACGGCGCTGGTGCAAAGCAGCAATGCCACCACCATGCTCGTCACCTCGTTCGTGGCGCAGGATCTGGTCGCGCTCGCCCCGGCGCTGGTGATCGTGCTGGGTGCTGACGTCGGTACCGCGCTGATGGCGCGTATCCTGACGTTCGATCTCTCCTGGCTGTCGCCGCTGCTGATTTTCATCGGTGTGATCTTTTTCCTTGGCCGCAAGCAGACCCGGGCCGGGCAGCTTGGCCGCGTGGGCATTGGCCTCGGGCTGATTCTGCTGGCGCTGGAACTGATTGTGCAGGCGGTGACGCCTATCACCCAGGCGAACGGCGTGCAGGTCATCTTCGCCTCTCTGACCGGTGACATCATGCTGGATGCGCTGATCGGGGCAGTGTTTGCCATCATCAGTTACTCCAGCCTGGCCGCCGTGCTGCTGACGGCCACGCTCACCGCCGCGGGCGCAATCTCCTTCCCGGTGGCGCTGTGTCTGGTGATCGGCGCTAACCTCGGCTCTGGCCTGCTGGCGATGCTCAACAACAGCGCGGCCAATGCTGCCGCCCGCCGCGTGGCGCTGGGGAGTTTGCTGTTTAAGCTGGTGGGTAGCCTGATTATTCTGCCGTTTGTCCATCCGCTGGCAAACCTGATGGACAACCTCCCGCTGCCGAAAGCAGAGCTGGTGATCTACTTCCACGTCTTCTATAACCTGGTGCGCTGTCTGGCTATGGTGCCGTTTGCCGCGCCGATGGCCCGCTTCTGCGAGCGTCTTATCCGTGATGAACCGGAGCTGGACGCGCGCCTTAAGCCGAAGCATCTGGATACCTCCGTGCTGGACACCCCCGCGCTGGCCATCGCCAACGCCGCCCGCGAAACGCTGCGCATGGGCGACGCGATGGAAACCATGCTCGAAGGGCTGAAAAAGGTGATGCACGGCGAGCCGCGCGAGGAGAAGGAGCTGCGCAGGCTGGCGGATGACATCAACGTGCTTTATACCGCCATCAAGCTCTATCTGGCGCGTATCCCGCAGGACGAGCTGGCGGAAGAGGAGTCGCGCCGCTGGGCTGAAATCATTGAGATGTCGCTTAACCTTGAGCAGGCCTCGGACATCGTTGAGCGTATGGGCAGCGAAATCGCGGACAAATCCCTGGCCGCGCGTCGGGCGTTCTCCGTGGAAGGGCTGAAGGAGCTGGAAGCGCTGCACGAAAAGCTGGTGAGCAACCTGAAGCTGGCGATGTCGGTGTTCTTCTCCAGCGACGTACCGAGCGCGCGCCGCCTGCGCCGCAACAAGCATCGTTTCCGCATCCTCAACCGCCGCTACTCGCACGCCCACGTTGAGCGCCTGCATCAGCAGAACGTGCAGAGTATCGAGA
This sequence comes from Enterobacter cloacae complex sp. P17RS, assembly GCF_014895885.1. Classification (NCBI taxonomy): domain Bacteria; kingdom Pseudomonadati; phylum Pseudomonadota; class Gammaproteobacteria; order Enterobacterales; family Enterobacteriaceae; genus Enterobacter; species Enterobacter cloacae complex sp. P17RS. The sequence continues at coordinate 35,266 of NZ_JADBQK010000033.1, read as the reverse complement.
CCAGCTCACTCCATCTGGGGCTGCTGGGAGATATGAAGCGTCTTAACTCGCTGTTCTGCGCAGTGGCGTATAGCGTGATGGAACAGCCGGATGAAGACGACGAGCGGGATGAGTATTAATCTCTGAAAGCGCCTCGCAGATCCTCTCCATGAGGCGTGACCAAACTCTACTGAAAACGTAACGTCACGCCACAGGTCATAAGCAGACCTGTGGCGTGAGACAATGTAATCTTTTATGTATAAAATTTTATACAGGGATGTGGTATGCTGTCAGAAAAACCAGCAATGAGACCCATTGCATGGATGGGGAGTGCCTTCGATGATTTGCTCGGCTTCCCGGAGGAAATCCGGCGGGATGCAGGGTATCAGCTACATCGATTACAGGCTGGATTAGAGGCGGCAGACTGGAAGCCGATCTCAGAGATTGGCAAAGGCGTTGCAGAGATACGGCTACGCGGTGACACGGGCGCATACCGAATCATCTATTTGGCTCGTTATGAGGATGCTGTTTACGTACTGCATTGCTTTAAGAAGAAAACGCAGCGGACATCAGGCCATGATAAATACATAGCAAAGGCACGTTTTCAGGCGGTGCTTGATGCTCGGAGAGGATGAAAATGGGAAGACGCGTTGATACAAAAATTCGGCATGTGACAGCTTCAGAAACGAACATTTTTGCTGAGCTGGGTTTTGAAAAAAGTGAAGCTAAACAGTTGCACGAAAGTGCCGAAAAAGAGGTTGAGCAGTTGCTTGCCATCAAGCGGCAACTGATGCAGGAAATTTCCTCGTGGATTGCGGAGAATAAACTGCGTCAGACTGACGCTGCCGTCAGGCTAAACGTCTCTCGTCCCCGCGTGTCTGATGTCGTGAACCTCAAAACCAGTAAGTTCACCCTTGATACGCTGATCATGATGTTATGTAAACTTGGAAAACCCGTCTCAGTTACGGTCGGCTAATCTTTTTTTCCAGTCCATACCTAAGGTATATTTCGCCCTTCACAGGAGAAACTATGCTGCCAACTCAATCAACCCGATTAAACAAATACATTAGCGAGAGCGGGATCTGCTCACGTCGCGAGGCTGACCGTTACATTGAACAGGGTAACGTGTTTCTTAACGGCAAACGCGCCACGATTGGTGACCAGGTGGTCCCTGGCGACGTGGTTAAAGTGAATGGTCAGCTCATTGAACCGCGTGATGCTGAAGACCTGGTGTTTATCGCGTTGAACAAACCGGTTGGGATTGTCAGCACCACGGAAGACGGCGAGCGGGACAACATCGTTGATTTCGTGAACCACAGTAGCCGCATTTTTCCGATTGGCCGTCTGGATAAAGACTCTCAGGGGCTGATTTTCCTCACCAACCACGGCGATCTGGTGAACAAAATTCTGCGTGCCGGTAACGACCACGAGAAAGAGTATATCGTTACGGTGAACAAGCCGGTGACGGACGAGTTCATTCGCGGGATGGGCGCAGGCGTGCCGATTCTGGGCACCGTGACGAAGAAGTGCAAGGTCAAAAAAGAAGCGCCGTTTGCGTTCCGTATCACGCTGGTGCAGGGCCTGAACCGCCAGATCCGTCGCATGTGCGAGTATTTTGGTTATGAAGTGACGAAGCTGGAACGTACGCGCATCATGAACGTCAGCCTGTCCGGGATCCCGCTGGGCGAGTGGCGTGACTTAACGGACGACGAGCTGATCGAGCTGTTCAAGCTTATCGAAAACTCCTCGTCCGAAGCGAAGCCGAAAGCTAAAGCCAAACCGAAAACGCAGGCGATTAAGCGTCCGGTGGTGAAGGCACCGCAGGCGGAAGAGAAAGGGCGGGGCAAGCCGGGTAACGGAAAACGCTTTACCCAGCCGGGGCGCAAAAAGAAAGGGCGCTGATTAGCGCCTTCCACGGGTTGATGTATTGGCGGACCAGGAAAAGGTCGCCTCTGCATCCGGCTTATAAGCCTGCTCTTTTTTCAGCTTGCGGGCTTTTTTTGCCGCAGCCTCACGTTGCGCCATCAGCTTGTCGATGTACTCTTTTTTAACCTGATTGGTTTCGGCGTTCGTCAGCGTGCGGCCATGGGCGATGCGGGCGCGGTCGAGAAGCGTTTTCAGTTCACGCTGCTCGGCTTCCGTCATGTCTTTCTGGGTCAATCGTGGTGTAGCCATTGCTGAAGCCTCCTGATGGGGAGGCTCCAGTGTAAAGCAAGCCGGGTTAATTAACCCTGTTTCAGCGCATCTTTTTTCGGTTGCTCATCAATCGGCTTACCGGACCAGTAGCCCGCCAGCAGCGAGCCGGACAGGTTGTGCCAGACGGAGAACAGCGCGCCCGGCAGGGCCGCCAGCGGTGAGAAGTAAATTTTACCCAGCGCCGCTGCCAGGCCGGAGTTCTGCATGCCTACCTCGATTGCCAGCGTGCGGCAGGTGGACTCGTCAAAGCCAAACAGCTTCCCGCCCCAGTATCCGCCCAGCAGGCCGATGGTGTTGTGCAGCACCACCGCGACGATCACCACAAAGCCCACCGAGGAAATGTGCGACGCGGAACCAGCCACCACGGCGCTGATGATCGCCAGAATGCAGATCATCGAAAACGCGGGCAGGTACGGCTCAACCGCTTTCACCACGCGCGGGAAAAGATGGTGAATGACCAGCCCCAGCGCAATCGGGATCACCACAATCTGCAGAATGCTAAGCAGCATGCCCATCACGTCCACCTGAATATGCGCGTCCACGTACAGGCGGGTTAACAGCGGTGTGGCAATCACGCCCACCAGCGTGGATACCGAAGAGATGGTCACGGAGAGCGCCACGTCACCTTTCGCGAGATAGATCATCACGTTAGATGCCGTACCGCTGGCGACGCTGCCCACCAGTACCATCCCGGCGGAGAGATCGGGCGGCATCTTAAAGGCCATCGCCAGCAGCCAGGCCGCGAGCGGCATCACCAGGTAGTGCAGGAAGATCCCTGCAGCCACCGGCGCCGGGCGCGACAGCACGCGTTTAAAATCGTCGATTTTCAGGTGCACGCCCATGCCGAACATAATCAGCATCAGCAGCGTGGTGACCCACGGACCAATGCCCGTGAACGTGTTAGGGGTGTAATACGCGAGTACGGAGAGCAGCAGCGCCCATAGCGGGAACAGCCGGGTGATAGCGGATAACATAGTGAATTCCTTGCAGTATTGTCGTGTTGTTTAGTTATGAAAAAGCCGGGTCTGTGCCCGGCTTATAGGTATTGTTTATCGTGCTAACGAATTTTATTCAAACAAATTCTGATGAAGTTTCTGCACCACCTGCTCGGCCTGATCGGCAGGGACCAGGAAGCAAAGGTTATAGCTGGAGGCACCGTAGCAGATCATGCGGATGTTGAACGGGTCAAGCACGCCGAACACCTCTTTGCCCACGCCGCAGGCGCGAGACAGCTTGTTACCGATGATGGCCACCAGCGCCAGGTCTTCTTCGACCTCCACGCGGCACAGCTCAGACAGCTCAATCAGCAGCGACTGCGTCAGCAGGGTGTCGCCGGTGGAGGTGGAGCCGGTGGTGTCCAGCGTCAGCGCAATGCTCACCTCGGAGGTGGTAATCAAATCTACAGAGATGTTATGGCGCGCGAGGATGCCAAACACTTCCGCCAGGAAGCCGCGGGAGTGCAGCATATTGTGGCTGTGCAGCGTGACCAGCGTCTGGCGGCGGCGCAGGGCCAGCGCGCGGAACAGTGGCGGGTTCTCGGTTTTCTTGCAGACCAGCGTCCCGCCCGCTTTTGGATCTTTACTGGAGCCAACGAAGACCGGAATATCGCTGCGCACGGCGGGCAGCAGCGTTGCCGGATGCAGCACTTTTGCACCGAAGGTGGCCATTTCAGCCGCTTCTTCAAAGGCAATCACATCAATACGTTTTGCCGCGGAAACGACGCGCGGATCGGTGGTGTAAATACCCGGCACGTCAGTCCAGATATCCACGCGCGTTGCGTGCAGGGCTTCGCCCAGCAGCGCGGCGGTGTAATCGCTACCGCCACGGCCAAGCGTGGTCGTGCGTCCTTTCGCTTCGCTGCCGATAAAGCCCTGGGTGATCACCATGCCTTCTGCCAGGCGCGGCGCCAGTTGCTGGTTGGTGAGCTCGGCCAGCATCTCAACGTCCGGTTCGGCGCGCCCAAAACGATCGCTGGTGCGCATCACTTTACGCACGTCAAACCACTGCGCCTGAACGTTACGCTCGCGCATAATTTCAACGAACAGCAGGGTAGACATCAATTCACCGTGGCTGACCAGTTCATCGGTCAGGGCGGTCGAGGTTGCCAGGGAAGCCGCTTCTGCCAGGGTGGTGATATTTTCCAGCAGGCGCTCCACTTCTTCGCGGATCACGTTCGGGTTTTGCAGACGTTCAAGAATGTCGAACTGAATTTTGCGCAGTGCATCCAGCTTCACGAAACGTTCTGTCGCTTCCAGTCCTTCAGACAGAGAAACCAGCAGGTTCGTCACGCCGGCGGATGCAGAGAGCACCACCAGGCGGGTATTCGGATCGGCCAGCACCACATCGGCGCTGCGGTTCATGGCATCGTAATCGGCCACACTGGTGCCGCCAAACTTGGCGACCACAAAACTCGTCATAACAACCTCGTGTCAGGGAATGAATAAGCGACCTTGGCACAAGAATGAAACGAAAACAGGTGCAGGCGCAAAATACGGCCCTATAAATAAAATGCGGGGGAGGTCCTGTCAATGCTGGGATTATGCGGATTTTTTATGGGGGGGTACCCCTGAGAAACAGGACTTATAACAGGCCCATATTTTATGCTCCTTTTTACCCCCTTTTGACCGACATTTCGCCACGCCGGAAGGGCGCGACAGCAGCTATACTTTTCGGGTCTTTTCACCTGCGTTTGATGCAGACCAGGGCAATGGCATAAAAACCATCACAATTTTTATTTGCAGGCGCTACAATCGACCGCAGTCACAATTCTCAAATCAGAAGAGTATTGCTAATGAAAAACATCAACCCAACGCAGACCGCTGCCTGGCAGGCACTCCAGAAACATTATGATGAAATGAAAGACGTCACCATCGCGGATCTGTTCGCGAAAGATGCCGATCGTTTCAACAAGTTCTCCGCGACCTTCGATGACCTCATGCTGGTGGATTTCTCTAAGAACCGCATTACCGAAGAGACGCTGGCAAAACTGCAGGATCTGGCGAAAGAGACCGAGCTGGCCGACGCCATTAAATCCATGTTCTCCGGCGAGAAGATCAACCGCACCGAAGACCGTGCCGTGCTGCACGTGGCGCTGCGCAACCGTAGCAATACGCCAATCATCGTTGACGGCAAAGATGTGATGCCGGAAGTAAACGCGGTGCTGGAAAAGATGAAAACGTTCTCCGAAGCGATCATCTCCGGCAGCTGGAAAGGCTACACCGGCAAAGCGATCACCGACGTGGTTAACATCGGTATCGGCGGCTCTGACCTCGGCCCGTTCATGGTGACCGAAGCCCTGCGCCCGTACAAAAACCACCTCAACATGCATTTTGTCTCTAACGTCGATGGTACCCACATCGCCGAAGTGCTGAAGAACGTAAACCCGGAAACTACCCTGTTCCTGGTGGCGTCCAAAACCTTCACCACCCAGGAAACCATGACCAACGCCCACAGCGCGCGCGACTGGTTCCTGAAAACCGCGGGCGACGAAAAGCACGTGGCGAAACACTTTGCGGCGCTCTCCACCAACGGTAAAGCGGTAGGCGAGTTTGGCATCGATACGGCGAACATGTTCGAGTTCTGGGACTGGGTTGGCGGCCGCTACTCGCTGTGGTCTGCAATCGGTCTGTCCATCATCCTGTCCGTGGGCTTTGACAACTTCGTTGAGCTGCTCTCCGGCGCGCATGCGATGGACAAACACTTCTCCACCACCGCGCCTGAGAAAAACCTGCCGGTGCTGCTGGCGCTGATCGGTATCTGGTACAACAACTTCTTCGGCGCTGAAACCGAAGCGATCCTGCCGTACGACCAGTACATGCACCGTTTTGCGGCCTACTTCCAGCAGGGCAACATGGAATCCAACGGTAAGTACGTTGACCGTAACGGCAACGCGGTGGATTACCAGACTGGCCCGATCATCTGGGGCGAGCCGGGCACCAACGGCCAGCATGCGTTCTACCAGCTGATTCACCAGGGTACCAAAATGGTACCGTGCGATTTCATCGCCCCGGCGATCACGCACAACCCGCTGTCCGACCACCATCCGAAGCTGCTGTCTAACTTCTTCGCACAGACCGAAGCGCTGGCGTTCGGTAAATCCCGCGAAGTGGTTGAGCAGGAATACCGTGACCAGGGTAAAGATCCGGCCACGCTGGAGCACGTTGTGCCGTTCAAAGTGTTCGAAGGCAACCGTCCAACCAACTCCATCCTGCTGCGCGAAATCACCCCGTTCAGCCTGGGCGCGCTGATTGCGCTGTACGAGCACAAGATCTTCACCCAGGGCGCGATCCTGAACATCTTCACCTTTGACCAGTGGGGCGTTGAGCTGGGCAAACAGCTGGCAAACCGCATTCTGCCAGAGCTGGGTGACGATAAAGCCATCGACAGCCACGACAGCTCCACCAATGGTTTGATTAACCGTTATAAAGCATGGCGTGCGTAATTAATATGTCATGAAAAATGCCGGCGATATGCCGGCATTTTTTTATCGGATAATTCCTGATGTCTGTTAGTTAACTCAAATTCTGACTCTGAGTTTAATCTGAAAAAGGCGGTTAACCTGCTAATTGCTGCGGTTTATTTTAAGAAAATACGTAGAGCTAAGATAATAAGGATATATTATAATTTATTGATTTTTATAGATTATTTATTTCAAATATTTGTTTTTCGTTTCTGTTTTATCCATTAGTCCGAAAACCATCTCCCTATTTCCCCCCACGGTAAACCCTCTGCTGTAGTTGTGTATACTCGATTCCGCCTGAATTTCTTTTCGGGCAAATCTCCATTCATTCATTGAAGGGAAATTGTTATGAAGAAAGTACTGTATGGCATTTTTGCCATATCTGCACTTGCGGCGACGTCTGTCTATGCAGCTCCGGTCCAGGTCGGGGAAGCAGCAGGGTCGGCAGCGACGTCTGCGTCTGCGGGAAGTTCTACCGCAGCCAGCACCAGCACCGTAAGTTCAGCCGTGGGTGTCGCGCTGGCGGCAACCGGTGGCGGTGATGGCTCCAATACCGGAACCACGACCACTACGACAACCAGCACCCAGTAATACCGGGTGTTTTAATCATAACCACACTTCGGTGTGGTTATTTCGCCCCTTCGGAGAAGAGTCGTGAAGCGACCTGCAATCATTCTGATTTGCCTGCTGTTGCAGGCGTGCTCAGCCACCACCAAAGGGCTGGGACATTCACTGTGGGAAAGCCTGTTCGGCACGCCGGGCGTTCATCTGACCGATGACGAACTTCAGAACATGCCGTACGCCAGCCAGTACATGCAGCTAAACGATGGCCCGCAGCTGTTTGTGGTGCTCGCTTTCGATGAAAACGGGCAGCAGAAATGGGTGACGCAGGATCAGGCCACCATCGTCACGCAGCATGCCCGAATCGTGAAAACGCTGCTCGGCGGCGACAACTTGCTCGAGGTGAATAATCTCGCCGAAGACCCGCTCATCAAGCCAAATCAGATCGTCGACGGCGCAAGCTGGACGCGCACGATGGGCTGGACCGAGCACAAGCAGGTGCGCTACGCCACGGCACGCTCGACCTTCCGCTGGGACGGTACGGACAGCGTGAAAGTCGGCAGCGACGAAACGCAGGTTCGCGTGCTGGATGAAGAGGTCACCACCGACCAGGTCACCTGGCATAACCGCTTCTGGATCGACGAGGATGGGCAGATCCGTCAGTCCTTGCAGTATCTCGGTGCCGGTTTCTTCCCGGTGAAAACCACCCTGATCAAGGCGGCGAAATCATGAAAACGCTCATCCACGCTGCGCTTCTCGCCAGCCTTGCCGCGCCGCTGGCGTGGTCTGCAGGAACGGTAAAGGTCTACACGCCGGACAGTGAAAAACCCAAAACCTTAACCAACGCCGAGCATCTGCTCGATCTCGTCGGGCAGCCAAGGCTTGCCAACAGCTGGTGGCCGGGAGCGGTGATCGGCGAGCGTCAGGCGACGGTTAAGGCGGAGCAGGAACACCGTGCCCTGCTGGCCCGCCTGACGAGCCTGGCGGAGCAGGAAGACGGCGACGATGCCGCGGCCATTAACAGCGTTCGCCAGCAGCTTCAGGCGCTGAAAGTGACAGGCCGCCAGAAAGTCAATCTTGATCCAGATGAAGTGCGCGTCACTGAAAAGGGCAACCCCACGCTTGAAGGGGAGTACACCCTCTGGCTTCCGGTGAAGCCGACGACGGTGACCGTGATGGGGCTTATCAGCAGCCCCGGTAAAAAGCCCTTTACGCCCGGCCGCGACGTGGCGAGCTATCTCGACGAACAAAGCCTGCTGAGCGGCGCGGATAACAGCTACGCATGGATTATTTATCCAGACGGGCATACGCAAAAAGCGCCGGTGGCGTACTGGAATAAACGCCATATCGAACCCATGCCGGGCAGCATCATTTTTGTCGGTTTTGCCGACCATTTCTGGACGAAGGCATATGACGGGCTTAACGCCGATATCCTTCACTCCCTGACACAGCGGATACCGGAAGAATGAAAAGAACCTATCTCTACAGCATGCTGGCGCTCTGCGTAAGCGCCGCCTGCCATGCAGAAACGTATCCGGCACCTGTTGGCCCGTCTCAGTCAGACTTCGGCGGCGTCGGTTTACTGCAAACGCCTACCGCACGCATGGCGCGTGAAGGGGAAATTAGCCTTAACTACCGCGATAACGACCAGTATCGCTACTATTCCGCTTCCGTACAGCTTTTCCCGTGGCTTGAAACCACGCTGCGCTACACCGACGTGCGTACGAAACAGTACAGCAGCGTCGACGCCTTCTCCGGCGATCAGACCTACAAAGATAAAGCCTTCGACGTCAAACTGCGCCTGTGGGAAGAGAGCTACTGGATGCCGCAGGTCTCCGTGGGTGCAAAAGATATCGGCGGTACCGGCCTGTTCGACGCGGAATACATCGTGGCCAGCAAGGCCTGGGGACCGTTTGATTTTTCTCTCGGTCTTGGCTGGGGCTATCTCGGCACCAGCGGCAACGTTAAAAACCCGTTCTGTACCTACAGCGATAAATACTGCTACCGCGATAACAGCTACAAGAAAGCCGGTTCCATCAACGGCGACCAGATGTTCCACGGCCCGGCCTCGCTGTTCGGTGGTGTGGAATACCAGACGCCGTGGCAGCCGCTGCGCCTGAAGCTGGAGTACGAAGGGAACGACTACTCGCAGGACTTCGCCGGGAAGATTGAGCAGAAGAGCAAGTTTAACGTCGGCGCCATTTATCGCGTCACCGACTGGGCCGACGTTAACCTCAGCTACGAGCGTGGCAACACGGTGATGTTTGGCTTCACGCTGCGCACCAACTTCAACGACATGCGGCCGCACTACAACGATAACGCGCGGCCTGCCTACCGGCCGGAGCCGCAGGATGCGATTCTGCAGCACTCCGTGGTGGCAAACCAGTTGACGCTGTTGAAATACAACGCCGGTCTGGCCGATCCGAAAATTCAGGTGAAAGGCGATACGCTGTACGTCACCGGCGAGCAGGTGAAATACCGCGACTCGCGGGAAGGGATCGAACGCGCCAACCGGATCGTGATGAACGATCTCCCGGACGGGATCCGCACGATCCGCGTGACGGAGAACCGCTTGAATCTGCCGCAGGTTACCACCGAAACCGATGTCGCCAGCCTCAAGCGCCATCTTGAAGGCGAACCGCTCGGGCATGAAACCGAGCTGGTGCAAAAACGCGTAGAGCCGATCGTGCCGGAAACCACCGAGCAGGGCTGGTATATCGATAAATCGCGCTTTGATTTCCATATCGATCCGGTACTGAACCAGTCCGTCGGCGGGCCGGAAAACTTCTACATGTATCAGCTGGGTGCGATGGCGACGGCGGATCTGTGGGTCACCGACCACCTGCTGACCACCGGCAGCCTGTTCGGCAACATTGCGAACAACTACGACAAGTTTAACTACACGAACCCGCCGAACGACTCGAAGCTGCCGCGCGTGCGTACCCGCGTGCGTGAATACGTGCAGAACGATGTCTACGTGAATAACCTGCAGGCCAACTACTTCCAGTACTTCGGCAACGGCTTCTACGGCCAGGTTTACGGAGGCTACCTGGAGACTATGTTCGGCGGCGCGGGGGCGGAGGTGCTGTATCGTCCCGTCGACAGCAACTGGGCGTTCGGGATTGATGCCAACTACGTTAAGCAGCGTGACTGGCGTAGCGCGCAAGACATGATGAAGTTCACCGACTACAGCGTCAAAACCGGCCACCTGACCGCCTACTGGACGCCTTCGTTCGCGCAGGACGTGCTGGTGAAAGCCAGCGTCGGCCAGTATCTGGCGGGCGACAAGGGCGGCACGCTGGATATCTCCAAACACTTCGACAGCGGCGTCGTGGTGGGTGGCTACGCCACCATCACCAACGTTTCGCCGGACGAGTACGGGGAAGGGGACTTCACCAAAGGGGTCTACGTGTCGATTCCGCTGGATCTGTTCTCATCCGGTCCGACCCGCAGCCGAGCGGCCGTGGGCTGGACGCCGCTGACGCGTGATGGCGGCCAGCAGCTTGGGCGTAAGTTCCAGCTGTACGACATGACCAGCGATAAGAACATTAACTTCCGCTGATGCTTCACGCCGGGCGGCACTGCGCTTACCGGGCCTACGGTTTTTGTAGGCCCGGTAAGCGCAGCGCCAGCGGGCGAATGCGCCAAACATAAACAAAAAATATAGATCCCCGTCACATTTTTGCGTTATACAGGAATCTCGTCCTGGAGAATGAGGTGCTGTATGACATCCCTGACTCGCCCGCGCGTTGAGTTTATCTCAACGATACTCCAGACCGTGCTGAACCTCGGTCTGCTGAGCCTTGGCCTGATCCTGGTCGTCTTTCTCGGCAAAGAGACGGTGCATCTGGCGGATGTGCTGTTCGCCCCTGAGCAAACCAGCAAATATGCGCTGGTGGAAGGCCTGGTGGTCTACTTTCTCTACTTTGAATTTATTGCCCTGATTGTGAAGTACTTCCAGTCCGGCTTTCACTTCCCGCTGCGCTATTTTGTCTACATTGGCATCACCGCCATTGTGCGACTGATCATCGTCGATCATAAATCCCCGCTCGACGTGCTGATCTACTCGGCGGCGATCCTGCTGCTGGTGATCACCCTCTGGCTGTGTAATTCGAAGCGGCTGAAACGCGAATAAAAAAATGGCGGCCCGGAGGCCGCCTAACAACAGTCACAAGTTGGGTCAATACAATACGTCTAAAGTTGAGGGTTGCAGTGGCATAACAGATGAAACTTAACCTTTCACGCCGCCCGCCGTCAGGCCATTCACCAGCCAGCGCTGGGCCAGCAGGAACACCACGGTAATCGGGATGGCAGACAGTACGGCCGCCGCGGCAAAGTCGCCCCACAGGTAGTTTTGCGGGTTGAGGTATTGCTGCATACCTACGGCCAGGGTGTAGCTGTTCACATCGCGCAGTAACAGTGAGGCGACCGGTACTTCGGTGATCGCCGCGATAAACGACAGGATAAACACCACCGCCAGAATCGGCACTGACAGCGGCAGCAGCACCAGACGGAACGCCTGCCACGGGGTAGCGCCATCCAGCGACGCCGCCTCTTCCAGCGAGCCGTCGATGGTTTCGAAATAGCCTTTAATGGTCCACACATGCAGGGCAATACCGCCGAGATAGGCAAAGATCACGCCGCCGTGGGTATTCAGGCCAATAAACGGCACGTACTGGCCCAGACGGTCAAACAGGGCGTACAGCGCCACCAGCGACAGCACCGCCGGGAACATCTGGAAAATCAGCATGCCTTTCAGCAGCGTTGCTTTGCCCGGGAAACGCATGCGGGCGAAGGCATAAGCACAGGTGGTGGAGAGCGTCACGATGCCGATCGCGGTGATGGTTGCTACCTTCACCGAGTTCCACAGCCACAGCAGTACCGGGAACGGCGGCGGGGTGACGCGGCCATCGGCGTGCTCCACGCTGAAGCCCAGCGCGAGCTTCCAGTGCTCCCAGGAGATTTCATCCGGGATCAGGCTCCCGGTCGCAAAGTTACCCGAGCGCAGGGAGATGGCGATAACCATCAGCAGCGGGAACATGATGGCCGCGATGAAAATCAGCAGGCCTAAGTGCGTCGCGAGGAGGCGCAGCTTCTGAGATTTGGGTTGTACCATTGCCATGTTCAGTGCCCTCCTTAGTCAAATTTCATACGTGTGGCTTTCAGGTTCACAATCGCCAGAGCGCCAACCAGCAGGAAGATCAGGGTGGCAATCGCCGCCGCCAGACCAAAGTCCTGGCCGCCGCCGCCTTCAAAGGCGATACGATAGGTGTAGCTTACGAGCAGGTCGGTATAGCCTGCCGGCGTGGTGGTGCCGAGACGATCCGGGCCACCGTTGGTCAACAGCTGAATCAGCACGAAGTTGTTAAAGTTAAAGGCGAAGCTGGCAATCATCAGCGGCGTCAGCGGCTTAATGAGCAGCGGCAGCGTAATTTTAAAGAAGTTCTGGAACGGACCCGCGCCGTCCATCGCCGAGGCTTCATACAGATCGTCCGGAATCGCCTTCAGCAGCCCCATGCACAGGATCATCATGTACGGATAGCCCAGCCAGGTGTTGACGATGATAATCATCGAGCGGGCGGTGGTCGGGTCGCTGAACCAGGCCGGTTTGATACCGAACAGCGCGCTCAGCATCATGTTGATTTCACCGAAGCTCTGGTTAAACAGCCCTTTGAAAATCAGAATCGAGATAAACGACGGTACGGCATACGGCAGAATCAGCAGCACGCGGTAAATCGCTTTGCCTTTCAGGGACTCCCACTGCACGAGGCAGGCCAGCACCATGCCTACGGCAACGGTCAGGATCACCGTCAGCACCGAGAAGACCACCGTCCAGACGAAGATGGCGAAGAACGGCTTCTGGATGCCTTCGTCGGTAAACACGCGGGTAAAGTTGTCCCAGCCGATGGTGACGGTATAGCCAGGGCTGAGCTTGTCATCACCCCATTTGCCATCGGCATTTACAGACTGATAAAAACCAATGTCGTTATTCGGACGGTACTTCACGCCGCTCTGGTTGTTGGTCAGCGTGCCGTCGTCCGCCAGGGTATATAGCGGCTGCGTGCCGGAGAACTGGCGCAGCGAGCTCATGGTCACTTTGCTTTCATCGGGCAGCACGGCGGTGAGCTGGGTCAGCGCCTGGCGATTCTGGGTAATGATACGCAGGTTCGCACGTTCACCCTCCGGCAGGGCCGCGGCCTCTTTTAAGACCAGCTTCTGCTCGCCGCCAAATTTGAACGCGTCGGAAAGATAGTTTTTGCCGCTCTCACCGTCAGTGAGCGCTAACTTCCACTCGTCACCTGCAGGATACAGACCGAAGTTGAAGGTTTTACCCGCCTGATAAGAGCGATCCAGAAGCACCTGAGTGGCGCGCTCCTGCGCGAGCTGATTGGTGCTGCTGTAGTTGGTGAACGCAATGGCGATGGTGCAGATCAGCGGGAACAGGACAAACAGCCCCATCCCGGCCACGCCCGGGTAGACATAGCGCCAGGCATAGGCTTTACGGTTGGCGAAAATATACAGGCCAGCAGAGCTTAAGATCAGCGTCATGATGGCGAACAGATATTCCCCTTGTACGTACATTAAAACAACAAGGTAACCCACCAGCAGACACAGCAGACCGATCGCTGACCACTTCAGCGCGTCGCTTTGCCACCAGTGCTTCTTTTTAATGACATCCATGGGGTTCTTCCTCTACAACGGTGGAAACTTTTCGTCAGGTGGCGCTGCGCTTACCTGACCTACGGATCGTGCCGTAGTCGTAGGGCGGGTAAGCGCACGCGCCACCCGCCGTTTTTCTTCTTACTTAGTAATACGACCCTGAGCATCCTTCAGCGCGGCATCGACGGTCTGGCGACCGCTTGCAGCGTTGATAACGGCGGTACGGGTGGCGTACCAGAACGCGGCCATCTGTGGGATGTTCGGCATGATTTCGCCTTTCTGAGCGTTATCCATGGTTGCCGCGATGCGTGGATCTTTTGCCAGCTGATCCTGGAAGGATTTTAGCGCCACGGCGCCCAGTGGTTTGTCCTTGTTCACTTCACCCAGACCCTGATCGGTCAGCAGGTAGTTTTCCAGGAACTCTTTCGCCAGCTCTTTGTTCGGGCTGGCGGCGTTGATGCCCGCGCTCAGCACGCCAACGAACGGTTTAGACGGCTTGCCGTTGAAGGTTGGCAGCAGGGTCACGCCGTAGTTGATTTTGCTCTTGTCGATATTGGTCCAGGCCCACGGACCGTTGATGGTCATCGCGGTTTCGCCTTTGTTGAACGCCGCTTCCGCGATGGAGTAGTCGGTATCCGCGTTCATGTGTTTGTTCTTAATCAGGTCAACCAGGAAGGTCAGGCCTTTTTTCGCGCCCGCGTTGTCCACGCCCACGTCTTTCACGTCATATTTGCCGTTTTCAAACTTGAACGCGTAGCCGCCGTCGGCAGCAATCAGCGGCCAGGTGAAGTACGGCTCTTGCAGGTTGAACATCAGGGCGGATTTACCTTTCGCCTTCAGCTCTTTATCCAGTTTCGGGATCTCTTCCCAGGTTTTCGGTGGGTTTGACACCAGGTCTTTGTTGTAAATCAGAGACAGGGCTTCAACCGCAATTGGGTAGGCGATCAGCTTGCCGTTATAGCGAACGGCGTCCCAGGTGAACGGGAACAGTTTGTCCTGGAAAGCTTTGTCTGGCGTGACTTCAGCCAGCAGGCCAGACTGCGCGTAACCGCCGAAACGGTCGTGTGCCCAGAAGATGATGTCCGGGCCGTCGCCGGTTGCTGCAACCTGCGGGAATTTCTCTTCCAGTTTGTCCGGGTGCTCTACGGTGACTTTGATACCGGTGTCTTTCTCGAATTTTTTGCCCACTTCGGCCAGGCCGTTATAGCCCTTGTCGCCGTTAATCCAGATAACCAGCTTGCCTTCTTCAATTTTGGCGAGCGCTGGGGCGGAAACCATCATTGCTGCAAGGGCGGACAATGCGAAAACGCGTGCGCCAGTCTTGATATTCATATCTGCCATCCTTTTTGGTGATGTGCTCGTGGATACATAAGGTGGTTCAACGTGACTCAGTCTCCTTATTTGACATCCTCTTTCCATCCTCCCAACCCCTACGCCCCACCCCCCGTTTGTGTGATCTCCGTTGCATAAATTTAAGTTATGAGTGCTGGCGCACATAAAAACCCACCGAATTTTGCAGGCGGCTTCACGAATTTCGCCTCAGCCCCCCGGCTGCGGTCGCAGAGCCTGTTCTCTCATCCTCCCGCCTCCTCCCCCATAAAAAAGGCGGGGGGTGGAGGATTCACGAAAGTAATGGATACCCCATAGTGAACTTATCTTGAATGTTTCTGTCGGTGACAGGTTGTAACGAAGGGAGAAGGGCATGGCGAGCGTACAGCTGCGTAATGTAACGAAAGCCTGGGGCGACGTAGTGGTGTCGAAAGACATCAATCTGGACATCACTGAAGGCGAATTTGTGGTGTTTGTCGGCCCATCAGGCTGTGGTAAATCAACTCTGCTGCGTATGATTGCCGGTCTTGAAACCATCACCAGCGGCGACCTGCTGATCGGTGATACCCGAATGAACGACATCCCGCCAGCCGAACGCGGCGTAGGCATGGTGTTCCAGTCTTATGCGCTTTATCCCCATCTTTCCGTTGCCGAGAACATGTCCTTTGGCCTGAAGCTGGCCGGGGCGAAAAAAGAGGTCATTAACCAGCGTGTCACGCAGGTGGCTGAAGTGTTGCAGCTGGCGCACCTGCTGGAGCGTAAACCGAAAGCACTTTCCGGCGGTCAGCGTCAGCGCGTGGCGATTGGCCGTACGCTGGTGGCCGAGCCGCGCGTGTTCCTGCTCGATGAACCTCTCTCTAACCTGGATGCCGCCCTGCGCGTCCAGATGCGTATTGAAATCTCCCGTCTGCACAAGCGCCTTGGCCGCACGATGATTTACGTCACCCACGATCAGGTCGAAGCGATGACCCTCGCCGACAAAATCGTGGTGCTGGACGCCGGTCGCGTGGCGCAGGTGGGCAAACCGCTGGAGCTGTATCACTACCCGGCAGACCGCTTTGTTGCGGGCTTCATTGGCTCGCCAAAGATGAACTTCCTGCCCGTCAAAGTGACGGCGACAGCCATTGAACAGGTACAGGTGGAGCTGCCAAACCGCCAGCAGGTCTGGCTGCCGGTCGACAGCGCCAACGTACAGGTCGGGGCAAATATGTCCCTCGGTATCCGTCCTGAGCATCTACTGCCAAGCCACATTGCGGATGTGACGCTGGAAGGTGAAGTTCAGGTCGTCGAACAGCTTGGTCACGAAACACAGATTCATATCCAGATCCCCGCCATCCGTCAGAACCTGGTCTACCGCCAGAATGACGTGGTGTTGGTAGAAGAGGGTGCCACATTCGCTATCGGCTTGCCGCCAGAGCGTTGCCATCTGTTCCGTGAGGATGGCACCGCATGTCGTCGGCTGCACAAAGAGCCAGGCGTTTAAGCAATCCCAAAAGAAGACACGAAACCGACAGGTGAAGTGTTCAAAGAAAAGCAATGATCTCAGGAGATAGAATGATGATTACTCTGCGCAAACAAGTCCCTCTGGCGGTCGCCATTGCGGCAGGCATCCTGTCTGCCCAGGCTGGCGCCGTGGACTTTAAAGGTTATGCTCGTTCCGGCATTGGCTGGACCGGGAGTGGCGGTGCCCAGCAGTGCTTCCAGGCAACGGGTGCTCAAAGTAAATACCGTCTGGGTAACGAATGTGAAACCTATGCGGAATTGAAGCTGGGCCAGGAAGTGTGGAAAGAGGGCGATAAGAGCTTCTATTTCGACACTAACGTCGCGTATTCCGTTGCGCAGCAGAATGACTGGGAAGCCACTGATCCGGCCTTCCGTGAAGCCAACGTGCAGGGTAAAAACCTGATCGAGTGGCTGCCTGGCTCCACTATCTGGGCCGGTAAGCGCTTCTATCAGCGTCATGACGTCCACATGATCGACTTCTACTACTGGGACATTTCCGGTCCAGGTGCGGGTATTGAAAACATCGACCTGGGCTTCGGTAAACTCTCTCTGGCAGCCAGCCGCTCCACTGAAGCAGGCGGTTCTTCTACCTTCGCCAGCAACAACATCCGTGACTACACCACCGACACCGCGAACGACGTGTTTGACGTGCGTTTAGCGCAGATGGAAGTCAACCCGGGCGGTACGCTGGAGCTGGGCGTTGACTACGGTCACACCAACGTTAACGATGATTACTACCTGCAGCCAAAAGCTTCGAAAGATGGCTGGATGTTCACCGCAGAACATACCCAGAGCATGCTGAAGGGCTTCAACAAGTTCGTTGTTCAGTACGCAACGGACTCTATGACCTCCCAGGGTAAAGGTCTGAACCAGGGCGCGGGCATTGGTCTTGGCAATGACGATTCCGATGGCAAACTGTACGGATACGGCATCAACAACAACGGTAGCCTGCTGCGTATCCTTGACCACGGTGCAATCTCCCTGGGCGACAGCTGGGACCTGATGTACGTCGGTATGTATCAGGATATCGACTGGGATAACAACAACGGCACCAAGTGGTGGACCGTCGGCGTGCGTCCTATGTACAAATGGACGCCAATCATGAGCACCCTGCTGGAAGTAGGCTACGACAACGTCAAATCTCAGAAAACTGACGAAACCAACAACCAGTACAAAATCACCCTGGCACAACAGTGGCAGGCTGGCGACAGCATCTGGTCTCGTCCTGCAATCCGTGTCTTCGCAACCTACGCCAAGTGGGATGAGAAGTGGGGTTATGACACTTCCGGTAGCCCGATCTCTACGAGTTCCAACTATAACTCCAACTTCGGTATGCAGACTGCAGGCCTTGGCCGCGGCGACACTGACGAGTGGAGCTTCGGTGCCCAGATGGAAATCTGGTGGTAATTCGCAAGACCTGACGTAATGACCTGAAAGAGGGGCGTAAGCCCCTCTCTCCTTAGGGCCCTGCGCGCTATTGCCTGGCCACCGCAGAGCTGATGCTATCAGAGGTAATAACAATGAAAATGAAGAAAAGTCTCGTCGCGCTGTACCTCTCTGCGGGGCTGCTGGCCAGCGTGCCGGCGCTAACGTTCGCAGAAGTGAATTTTGTTCCTCAGAATACGTCCACGGCGCCTTCTGTTCCTACGGCAGCGCTGCAGCAGCTGACCTGGACACCGGTTGATCAATCCAAAACGCAGTCCACACAGCTTTCCACGGGCGGGCAACAGCTGAATGTGCCCGGCATTTCCGGCCCGGTTGCTGCCTACAGCGTTCCGGCCAATATTGGCGAGCTGACCCTGACGCTGACCAGTGAAGTGAATAAGCAGACCAGCGTATTTGCGCCGAACGTGCTGATCCTCGACCAGAACATGACGCCATCTGCCTTCTTCCCGAGCGAGTATTTTACCTATCAGGAGCCCGGCGTGATGAGCGCGGACCGGCTTCAGGGCGTGATGCGTCTGACGCCAGCGCTGGGTCAGCAAAAAATCTACGTGCTGGTATTCACCACCGATAAAGATTTGCAGCAAACCACCAGGTTAGTGGATCCGGCAAAAGCGTATGCAAAAGGTACTGGCAACGCGGTGCCGGATATTCCCGACCCGATTGCCCGCCACGCAACGGACGGTCTGGTGAAGTTAAAAGTCTCCACCAATAGCGCTTCCAGCGTGCTGGTTGGCCCGCTGTTTGGTTCGTCTGGTCCGGGGCCGGTCACCGTCGGTAATACCGCCGCTCCAGCCTATGCCGCGCCAGTTGCCGCAGCGCCAGCCGCAGCGCCAGTCCCGGCGAAGAAAGCCGAGCCCGTACTGAACGACACCGAAGAGTACTTCAATAACGCCATTAAGCAGGCGGTGAAGCGCGGCGATGTCGATAAAGCGCTGAAACTGCTTGATGAAGCCGAACGTTTAGGTTCAACCACTGCCCGTTCCACCTTTATCAGCAGTGTAAAAGGCAAGGGGTAACTGTTCCCCACAGTGCTGATTTGTTAGTAGTTTAGTGCGCCTGAGTGGGCGCACTTTTTTTCGTATTCGCCAGGCTGTTGCGCCCATGTTGCGATAGTGATCGTTAAATAACGTTTGGCCCCCCCTCATTGCCCGTTTCTGCGATACAATGCCATTACGTTATGTATCGGAGAGTCTGGCATGTCACACCCCGCGCTAACGCAACTGCGTGCGCTGCGCTATTTCGACCAAATACCTGCGCTTGATCCGCAGCAGCTGGACTGGTTGCTGCTGGAAGATTCCATGACAAAACGTTTTGAGCAACAGGGTAAAACGGTCACGGTAACCCTGATACAGGAAGGGTTTGTCTCCGGCGATGAGATCGCCAGCGAGCTGCCGCTGTTGCCGCAAGAGGAACGCTACTGGCTGCGTGAAATTTTGCTCTGTGCCGATGGCGAACCCTGGCTTGCCGGGCGGACGGTGGTGCCCGAATCTACCCTATCCGGGCCTGAGCTGGCGCTGCAGCGGCTGGGGAAAACGCCGCTGGGACGTTATCTTTTCACCTCATCTGAGCTGACCAGGGATTTCATTGAAATTGGGCGTGATGCCGAACTGTGGGGGCGCCGTTCCCGCCTTCGTCTGAGCGGTAAGCCGTTGATCCTGACGGAGCTATTTTTACCGGCATCACCGTTGTACTAAGAGGAAGAAAAAATGGAGTGGACCCTGACGCAGAATAAGCTGTTGGCGTATCACCGCTTAATGCGTACCGATAAACCCATTGGCGCGTTGCTGCTGCTGTGGCCGACCTTATGGGCGCTGTGGGTGGCCACGCCGGGCATGCCGCCGCTGTGGATCCTGGGCGTATTCGTTGCCGGCGTCTGGCTGATGCGCGCGGCGGGTTGCGTGGTGAATGACTATGCCGATCGTAAATTTGACGGCCACGTAAAGCGCACTGCCAACCGCCCGCTACCCAGCGGTCAGGTGACCGGGAAAGAAGCCCGCGTACTGTTCATCGTTCTGGTGCTGCTCTCTTTCCTGCTGGTATTAACCCTCAACACCATGACGATTCTGCTGTCCGTCGCGGCGCTTGCTCTGGCCTGGGTTTATCCCTTTATGAAGCGCTACACCCATCTACCTCAGGTGGTGCTGGGGGCGGCGTTTGGCTGGTCGATTCCGATGGCGTTTGCGGCAGTTAGTGAGTCCTTACCGCTTAGCTGCTGGCTGATGTTCCTGGCGAACATCCTCTGGGCCGTAGCGTATGACACGCAATATGCGATGGTTGACCGCGACGATGACCTGAAAATTGGCATTAAATCCACCGCCATTCTCTTTGGACGCCAGGACAAACTCATCATTGGCATTCTGCAGGTTGCGGTACTGGCACTGATGGTCGCGATTGCGCGCCTGAACGGACTGAACTGGGAGTTTTACTGGTCGATACTGGTAGCAGGCCTGCTGTTTGCCTACCAGCAGAAGCTGATTGCAAAACGCGAACGCGAAGCCTGCTTTAAAGCGTTTATGAACAATAACTATGTCGGTCTGGTGCTGTTTTTAGGCTTGGTCATGAGCTATTTTTCCTGATTGACGCGCGGTCATGCCCCCGCCGGGTATGGCCGCATCGTTATCCGGCATTACCGCCCTCACAAATTTAAACCATCGTTTCATAAATTCGCGCTTTTGTGAGGCGCTTCACCTACGCTTCTCCCGGGCTAGTCTATTTTCTAAGCGTAAAAAAATAAAACACTGTTTTAACGCTGACATCGCTACCCTGGAGCTGACTCAATGAAAACGACCCTCAAGCCGTTACTGGCCGCGCTGTGCCTGTCTGCTTTTGCCTGCACCGTTTCTGCCCAAACCATCAAAGCCGCCGATGTGCATCCTGAAGGCTACCCGAACGTGGTCGCGGTTCAGCACATGGGTGAAAAACTCAAACAACAAACCGACGGCAAGCTGGAGATTAAGGTCTTCCCCGGCGGCGTGCTGGGGGATGAAAAGCAGATGATTGAGCAGGCGCAGATGGGGGCGATTGACATGATCCGCGTCTCCATGGCGCCGGTTGCCGCCATCCTGCCGGATATCGAAGTCTTCACCCTGCCGTACGTTTTCCGCGATGAGGATCATATGCATAAAGTGATCGACGGGGATATCGGCAAGCAGATCGGCGACAAGCTGACCGCGAACCCAAAATCCCGCCTGGTGTTCCTCGGCTGGATGGATTCCGGCACCCGCAACCTGATCACCAAAGAGCCGATCGTCAAACCTGAAGATCTGAAAGGGAAGAAAATCCGCGTGCAGGGCAGCCCGGTGGCACTCGCCACGCTGAAGGACATGGGGGCGAACTCGGTGGCGATGGGCGTTAGCGAGGTTTACAGCGGCATGCAGACCGGCGTGATCGACGGCGCGGAGAATAACCCACCCACCTTTATCGCCCACAACTACATGCCGGTTGCTAAAAACTACACCCTCAGCGGCCACTTTATCACCCCGGAAATGCTGCTCTACTCAAAAGTGAAATGGGACAAGCTGAGCGCTGATGAACAGCAAAAAATCCTGACCCTGGCCCGTGAAGCGCAGTTCGAACAGCGCAAGCTGTGGAATGCGTATAACGACCAGGCGCTGGCGAAAATGAAGGCGGGCGGCGTGCAGTTCCACGATATCGATAAGACGGTATTCATCAAGGCCACAGAGCCGGTGCGCGCCCAGTATGGCGACAAGCATCAGGATCTGATGAAAGCCATCGCTGACGTCCAGTAATACGGAGCACGTATGTCCGAACTCTACCTGAAGTGGATGGACCGTCTGTACCTGCTCGCCATGGCGGTGGCGGGTGTCTCGCTGCTGGTGATGACGATTGTCATCCCCATCGGCATCTTCTCACGCTACGTGCTCAACCGCGGCGAATCCTGGCCGGAGCCCGTCGCCATTATCTGCATGGTAACGTTCACCTTCATCGGCGCGGCGGTGAGCTACCGCGCCGGATCGCACATTGCGGTCAATATGCTCACCGACCGTCTGCCCGCGTCGCTGCAAAAGCTGTGTGCACGTGTGGTTGATCTGCTGATGCTGCTGATTTCCGGTCTGATGTGCTGGTACAGCTACTGGCTGTGCGTCGAGCTCTGGGAGCAGCCGGTGGCGGAGTTCCCGATCCTGACTTCCGGCGAAAGCTACCTGCCGCTGCCGATCGGGTCGGCGATTTTGATTCTGTTTGTGCTTGAACGCCTGCTGTTTGGCGCGCAGGAAAACCGTCCGGTCGTGCTGATCGGCAATCACAGTTAAGGGGTGGACAATGGATGCTTTTGTTTTGTTATTCACCCTCGCCATTTTGCTGGCGCTGGGGATGCCGGTGGCCTTCGCCGTGGGGCTGAGCGCCGTGGCAGGTGCGCTGTGGATTGATTTACCGCTGGAGGCGCTGATGATCCAGATCACCAGTGGGGTGAACAAATTTACCCTGCTGGCGATCCCGTTCTTCATCCTCGCCGGAGCGATCATGGCGGAAGGGGGCATTGCCCGACGGCTGGTTAACTTCGCCTATGTGTTTGTCGGCTTTATCCGCGGCGGGCTGTCGCTGGTGAACATCGTCGCCTCGACGTTCTTCGGCGCGATTTCAGGCTCGTCGGTGGCGGATACAGCGTCCATCGGCAGCGTGATGATCCCGGAGATGGAGAAGAAGGGCTATCCGCGCGAATACGCGGCTGCGGTCACGGCGAGCGGGTCGGTGCAGGCGATTCTGATCCCGCCCAGCCACAACTCGGTGATTTATTCCCTGGCGGCGGGGGGAACGGTCTCCATCGCCACGCTGTTTATCGCGGGCGTTTTGCCGGGCCTGCTGCTGGGCGTGAGCCTGATGGTGCTCTGCCTGTGCTTCGCCCGCAAACGCGGCTACCCGAAGGGGGATAAAATCCCGTTCAGACAGGCGCTGAAAATCATGCTCGATGCCCTGTGGGGGCTGATGACGGTGGTGATTATCCTCGGCGGGATCTTGTCCGGGATTTTTACCGCCACCGAATCTGCCGCCGTGGCCTGCCTGTGGGCGTTTTTCGTCACCATGTTTATCTACCGCGACTACAAATGGAGCGAACTGCCGAAGCTGATGTGCCGCACGGTGAAAACCGTCACCATCGTGATGATTTTAATCGGCTTTGCCGCGGCGTTTGGCGCGGTGATGACCTACATGCAGCTGCCGATGCGCATCACCGAGTTCTTCACGTCGCTCTCTGATAATAAGTACGTGATCCTGATGTATCTCAACATCATGCTGCTGCTGATCGGCACGCTGATGGACATGGCGCCGATCATCCTGATCCTGACGCCGGTGCTGCTGCCGGTGACCAACGCGCTGGGGATCGACCCGGTGCACTTCGGGATGATCATGATGGTTAACCTGGGGATCGGGCTGATCACCCCGCCGGTCGGGTCGGTGCTGTTTGTGGCGAGCGCGGTGAGCAAGCAGAAGATTGAAACCGTGGTGCGGGCGATGCTGCCATTTTACGGCATCCTGCTGGTAGTGCTGGGAATGGTGACGTATATCCCGGCGATATCATTGTGGTTGCCGGGGCTGTTAGGGATGCAGTAACGCCGTTTTTTGCCGGGTGGCGGCTGCGCCTTACCCGGCCTACGGTTCAGAGTTGTTATTGGCCCGGTAAGGCGCAGCCGCCATCGGGCGTTTTTATTTCCGCCGTAATAATCTCAACGCGTTCGCCGTGACCAGCACCGTCGCCCCGGTGTCCGCCAGCACCGCCAGCCACAGTCCGGTCATGCCGAGCAGCGTGGTGACGAGAAATATCCCCTTCAGACCCAGCGCAATGCCGATGTTCTGGCGAATATTGGCGCGCGTCGCCCGCGCAAGATCTATCATCTGCGCCAGCCCGGTCAGACGGTTATGCGTCAGCGCCGCATCCGCCGTCTCCAGCGCTACGTCGGTGCCGCTGCCCATCGCAATACCGAGGGTGGCGGCCTTCATCGCCGGGGCATCGTTAATTCCGTCACCGACCATCGCCAGCGGCGCGCGGCTGTTCAGTTCGGTTACCGCGCTGACCTTGTCCGCAGGCAGTAATCCGGCCTTAAACGCCAGCCCCAGCTCGTCGGCAATCGCAGCCGCCGCGCGCGGGTTATCGCCGGTGAGGATCACGCCCTGTACGCCCAACTGATGCAGCGCCGCCACGGCGTCTTTGGCGTCATCGCGCAGAGTGTCGCGCAGTGCCAGCATGCCCTTCGACATGCCGTCCTGCATCACGGCAACGACCGTTTGCCCGGCCTGCTCTAACGCCTCAACCTGTGGATGAGAGAACGCGCCTGCCGCAACAATCAGCACCTTTTTGCCGTCGACGACGGCCTCAATCCCTGACCCAACCAGCGCCCGTTGGGCGGTTGCCGAAGGGATAGCCAGCCCGCGTCTCTGCGCTTCACGCACTATCGCCTGCGCCAGCGGGTGAGTGGAGCCCTGCTCAACGGCGGCGGCCATTATCAGCAGTTCGTCTTCGCTGATGTCCTGCGGATAGATGCCGGTGACCTGCGGCTTACCAACCGTCAGCGTGCCGGTTTTATCGAAGGCGATGTGCTGAACCTGGCTCAGCTGTTCCAGCGCCGCGCCGCCCTTAATCAGCGCCCCGCGACGTGCCGCCGCCGCCAGCCCCGAGGTAATCGCCGCGGGCGTAGAGATCACCAGCGCGCACGGGCAGCCGATCAGCAGCAGGGTCAGCCCTTTATAAATCCAGCCCTCCCACGGCGCGCCGAAGAACAGCGGTGGAACGACGGTAACCAGCAGGGCGACCAGCATGATGGCGGGGGTGTAAATCCGGCTGAAGCGGTCAATAAAGCGTTCGACCGGCGCGCGGCGCTCCTCGGCTTCTTCAATCAGCTTCAGGATACGGTCGATGGCGCTGTCGCCCGGCTCGGACAGGACTTTGAGCTGCACCAGGCGGTCGACGCTGGTGGCACCGGCAGGGACTTTTTCACCTGCCGCACGCTCAACCGGAATGGATTCCCCGGTCAGGGCGCTTTCGTCAAAGCTCGCGGTGGCGGTAACGAGAGCCCCATCGGCAGGCAGACGCCCGCCCGCGGCGACTTCAATCACGTCGCCCGGGCGCAGCGTGTTGATGGCGACCGTTTCACGTTTGCCTTCATTAACCCGCGTGGCGGTTTCTGGCTTCAGCGCCATCAGCGCGCTCACCCCTTTGCGTGCCCGGCTCGCTGCCCAGCCCTCAAGCCGTTCGCCGATCAGGAACAGCAGCAGCACCATCGCCGCTTCCGCCGTCGCGCCAATGAACAGCGCGCCAATGGCCGCCACGCTCATCAACGTTTCAATGGCAAACCAGCTGCCGCTTCTCATCAGGCGCAGTGCCTGACGGGCAATCGGGAACAGCCCGACCAGGGTAGTGGCAATAAACGCCAGATTACCGAACGGGTGGTTAATCTGCTCCAGACCCCAGCTCAGGGCCATCATGATGATGAGGGTAATAAGCGGCAGGTTTTCTTTCAGGGGAGAGGTTTTTTCGGCAGGTGCCGTTTCGCTGCGCAGGGTATAGCCCGCCTTGCTGACGGCGGCTTCAACCTGCTTGCTGACGTCTTTTTCGGCACTAACCAGCAGCTTTTCGGTGGCGAACAGGACCTGAACGTGGTTCACGCCCGGTACCTGCCTCACCGCGTTTTCAACTTTGCGGGCGCAGGCCGCGCAGTCCATACCGTTGACGACCCAGCTGTAGCGGTTGCCGTTTTCAGGAAGCGTTTGGATTGGTGTTTCGTACGTCCCTTCGCAGCAGCAGTCGTCTTTTGCCGGAACCGGGCTGAGCTTAAGCGCCGAGAATTGTGGGACTTTTTTTGGAATTTCTGGAGTCGACATGGCAGTCTCCGGTAATGATAATTTTCTCATTAACCGCAGCATACATTCTGGAGTCGACTCCAGAGTCAAGCGTTATTTAGATATACAATGAACGCACGATCAGGAAGTGCCCGGCAAAGTAGCAGGCGGACGAAATCGCATTATCCGCGCGGAAGCGGCGGCGATAGTGGCTGCCCAGCCAGACGATATTGCCGATTAACAGCAGCGCCGCGCCGAAGAACGCGGACATCGCCTGAGATGTCGGGCGGAAGAACCACAGTTCACCGGCCAGCCACACCATCACCAGCGTCATGGCGATAAACGTGCATACCGGCAGACGCATCTCTTCCAGACGCGACCAGATCACCGCAATCAGCAGCGCGCCAATCACCAGCAGCACCAGCGGCAGCGGCCAGAAGAAGGAGAGCGTCATCTGGCTGGCAAAGTAGATGGTATACAGCAGATGGGAGAGGAAAAATGCCCCCACGGCATACAGCAGGCGCTGACGCGGCAGCAGGGTTAAGGCATCACCAATCAGGGAGGCACACAGCCCGGCGAGCACCAGATAGCTGATGGCGTTAAACATCGGAGCCTGCCAGGCGAGCAGCAGAAGCAACAGCAGCGTGACGGGTTTAAACAACCAGCGCTGCCAGGCTGGACCGCGATAGGACGCATCGACATAAAGCCATGCGGAAAAACAGACAGCGATAAATGACCAAAGCATATTAACTCCCTGTAACTGTTGAGGCTGAATAATCAGTTTCTGATCCAGTGTAGTGACGCGAGCGGGCGTTTGGCAATGCCGGGGCAGGCGAGGTATCCTGAATTCCGCATAATCTGATGGGATGTTTCAATGAGCAAGATGCCGCTATTTTTCATCATCGTGGTGGCGATCATCGTCATTGCCGCCTCGTTTCGCTTCGTGCAGCAGCGCCGCGAAAAGGCGGACAACGACGCCGCGCCGCTGATGCACAAGCGCGTAGTGGTGGCGAACAAACGCGAGAAACCGCTTAACGACCGCCGCTCTCGCCAGCAGCAGGTGACGCCTGCGGGCACCGGCATGCGCTATGAAGCCAGCTTTAAGCCGGAAACCGGCGGTCTGGAGATGACCTTCCGCCTGGAGGCGCAGCAGTACCATCAGCTGACGGTGGGAGAGAAAGGCACGCTGAGCTATAAAGGGTCGCGTTTTGTAGGTTTTAGGGCTGAATAATGCGCGATCGGTCCCCTCTCCCGTGGGAGAGGGTTAGGGTGAGGGCATCACACCGCACCTTATTTCTTCACCTGCGCCTTAAACTTCTTCATCCACACCAGCAGTTCAAACACGCCGAAAATAAACACCCGCAGCTGCTGCCAGCCGGTCATCGGCGGGCCATCTTTCGGCAGGCCGTTTTTCAGCATCACCATCTGCAGGGCGTGCATGAACGAGGTGAAAATCAGCGCCACGTTAACGAAGATGTTCAACGGGCGCGGGAACGGGTGCACCAGATTCAAAATCAAAAATGCCCAGACGCCCAGCATCAGCAAGCGTCCCAGGTTAATCAGTACCGGCATCGGATCCTCCTTGTGCCTGACGGTGATACAGACGATAAGCCACCTGGCCTGCGACCTTCTCGCGGTGCAGATCCCAGTGAACGGGAACGGGTGGCAGGCCGTTTTCCACTTCGCTTTCTACATAAATCAGCGCGTCATCCGCCAGCCAGCCATTGTGCTCCAGCAGGGATAACGTCTCTTCCAGCAACCCCTTGCGGAACGGCGGGTCGACAAAGACCACGTTATGCGGCGTACCCTGCTGCGCGAGGAAGCTGAGCGTATTGGTGTTGACCACTTTCGCGTTCGTCGCCTTCAGCGTCGCCAGATTTTGCTGCAGCGTCTGCGCAACGCCGCGCTCCATCTCCAGCAGCGTGGCGCTGGCGGCGTAGCGCGACAGCGCCTCCAGCCCTAAGGCACCGCTTCCGGCGAAGCAGTCCAGGCAGTGGGCGTCTACCATTGATGGGGCAAGCCAGTTAAACAGCGTCTCGCGAACGCGGTCGGTTGTAGGGCGTAAACCGGGGCTGTCCGGCACCGGTAATTTCCGGCCTCGCCACTGACCGCCGATAATACGAATTTGACCGGCCGGGGCGCGGTTGGGTTTCTTCATCTCAGGAAAGCTCTGTTAACAATTGGCCTGCGATTGCGGGCGGTGATGTCAATTAAGTAAAGTGTTAGACTATTTCATCATTTTTTTAGCTTCCATGTATATAGCGCCGCGAGGAGTGTAGTCGCAGATGGCAAAACAAAAAAAACGTGGCTTCTTTTCCTGGCTGGGCTTCGGTGAAAAAGAGCAAGAAACAGAACAGAAAACCGAAGAGCAACAAGCCGTTGAAGAGCCGTCGCAGCCTGAAACGCCTGTAGAAACCGCCGCGGTTGTCGATGCGGAAGAGACGGCGCACAGCAAAGAAGAGATTGAATCCTTTGCAGAAGAGGTGGTTGAGGTCACGGAACAGGTTCAGGAGAGCGAGAAGCCAGAACCGGTTATCGCCCACGCCGTTACCGACGCGCCGCAGGCCGTTATCGAGCATGAAGAGCTGCCGCTGCCGGAAGAGGTGAAAGCCGAAGCGGTGTCTGCCGAAGAGTGGCAGGCCGAAGCGGAAACCGTTGAAATCGTTGAGGCGGTGGAAGAAGAGGCGGCCCATGAGCCAGAGCTGACCGACGAAGAGCTGGAAGCCCAGGCGCTGGCGGCGGAAGCCGCTGAAGAAGCGGTCATCGTTGTGCCGGTAGAAGAGCAGGCCGAAGAAGAGACCGTTCAGGAGCAGGAAAAACCGACCAAAGAGGGTTTCTTCGCGCGTCTGAAACGCAGCCTGCTCAAAACCAAAGAAAACTTAGGTTCCGGATTTATCAGTCTGTTCCGCGGCAAGAAGATCGACGACGATCTGTTTGAAGAGCTGGAAGAGCAGCTGTTGATTGCGGACGTTGGGGTGGAAACCACCCGTAAGATCATCACCAACCTGACCGAAGGGGCGAGCCGCAAACAGCTGCGCGACGCCGAGGCGCTGTACGGTCTGCTGAAAGACGAGATGGGTGAAATTCTCGCAAAAGTTGACGAACCGCTTAATATTGAAGGCAAAACGCCATTTGTTATTCTGATGGTAGGCGTGAACGGCGTGGGTAAAACCACCACCATCGGCAAGCTGGCGCGCCAGTTTGAGCAGCAGGGCAAATCGGTGATGCTGGCGGCGGGCGATACCTTCCGCGCGGCGGCGGTTGAGCAGCTGCAGGTGTGGGGCCAGCGCAACAACATTCCGGTGATTGCCCAGCATACCGGCGCGGATTCCGCGTCCGTGATCTTTGACGCCATCCAGGCGGCGAAGGCGCGCAACGTGGACGTGCTGATTGCCGATACCGCAGGGCGTTTACAGAATAAATCGCACCTGATGGAAGAGCTGAAGAAGATCGTTCGCGTCATGAAGAAGCTGGACGAAGACGCACCGCATGAAATTATGCTGACCATTGATGCCAGCACCGGACAGAACGCCATCAGTCAGGCAAAACTGTTCCATGAAGCGGTAGGACTGACGGGGATCGCGCTGACCAAACTGGACGGCACCGCGAAAGGCGGGGTGATCTTCTCCGTGGCCGACCAGTTCGGCATTCCTATCCGTTACATCGGTGTGGGCGAGCGTATTGAGGATTTACGTCCGTTTAAGGCGGACGACTTTATTGAGGCATTATTTGCCCGAGAGGACTAACAATGATTCGCTTTGAACACGTCAGCAAGGCCTATCTCGGTGGGAGACAAGCGCTGCAGGGGGTGACGTTCCACCTGCAGCCAGGCGAGATGGCATTCCTGACCGGCCATTCCGGCGCGGGGAAAAGTACCCTGCTCAAGCTTATCTGTGGGATCGAACGGCCAAGCGCCGGGAAAATCTGGTTCAGCGGCCACGAAATTAGCCGTCTGAAAAACCGTGAAGTGCCGTTTCTGCGTCGTCAGATCGGCATGATTTTCCAGGATCACCACCTGCTGATGGATCGCACCGTTTTCGATAACGTGGCGATCCCGCTGATTATTGCCGGCGCCAGCTATGACGATATCCGCCGTCGCGTCTCTGCGGCGCTGGACAAGGTCGGGCTGCTGGACAAAGCGAAGAACTTCCCGATCCAGCTTTCCGGCGGTGAACAGCAGCGCGTGGGCATCGCCCGCGCGGTGGTGAACAAGCCTGCCGTACTGCTGGCGGATGAACCGACCGGTAACCTGGACGATGCCCTGTCCGAAGGGATTTTGCGTCTGTTTGAGGAATTCAACCGCGTAGGGGTAACGGTACTGATGGCGACGCACGATATGGGGCTGATTTCCCGTCGTTCGTACCGCATGCTGACCCTGAGCGACGGGCATTTGCACGGAGGCCACGGTGAACAAGCGTGATGCAATGAACCAGATTCGGCAGTTCGGGAACCGGTTCGACCGTTTCCGTAAGCCGCAGGGCGGCGGTGACGGCAATCGTAATGCGCCTAAGCGCCAGAAAGCGGCGCCGAAACCGGCCTCCCGCAAGACCAACGTGTTTAACGAACAGGTGCGCTACGCCTTCCACGGCGCGCTGCAGGACCTGAAAAGCAAACCGCTGGCGACGTTCCTGACGGTGATGGTGATCGCCATCTCCCTGACGCTGCCAAGCGTCTGCTACATGGTCTATAAGAACGTCAACCAGGCGGCGTCGCAGTATTACCCGTCACCGCAGATCACCGTTTATCTGGATAAAGCGCTCGACGATAACGCGGCGGCGCAGGTGGTCGGGCAAATCCAGGCCGAGCAGGGCGTGGAGAAGGTGAATTATCTCTCCCGTGAAGAAGCGTTGGGCGAGTTCCGTAACTGGTCAGGCTTTGGCGGCGCGCTGGACATGCTGGAAGAGAACCCGCTGCCCGCCGTGGCGGTGGTGATCCCGAAGCTGGATTTCCAGGGTACCGATTCGCTGAATACCCTGCGCGACCGCATCACACGCATCAACGGGATTGATGAAGTGCGCATGGACGACAGCTGGTTTGCCCGTCTTGCGGCGCTGACCGGGCTGGTGGGGCGCGTGTCGGCGATGATCGGCGTGCTGATGGTGGCGGCGGTGTTCCTCGTCATCGGTAACAGCGTGCGTTTGAGCATCTTTGCGCGTCGCGATACCATCAATGTGCAAAAACTGATTGGCGCAACGGATGGTTTCATCCTGCGTCCGTTCCTCTACGGTGGCGCACTGCTCGGTTTCTCCGGCGCATTTCTTTCACTGATATTGTCAGAAATTTTGGTGATGCGGCTTTCGTCTGCCGTCACAGAAGTGGCGCAGGTTTTCGGAACTAAGTTTGATATCAGTGGCTTAGGCTTCGATGAGTGCCTGCTGTTGCTGCTGGTGTGCTCCATGATCGGCTGGATTGCCGCATGGCTGGCAACGGTTCAACATTTACGCCACTTTACTCCCGACTAATAAAAGCGTGATATAATCTTTCCCTGCACCGAGATGTTCGCTCTGCAGGGAAAGCGTCCCTGTTGTCTCTTCCCCTGTTATCATCTCCATGTCACATTTTGTGCGTAATTTATTCACTGTTGCACCTGGAACTTGTGGATAAAATCACTGTCTGATAAAAGAGTGAATGCTAATCTCGTTGCTCAAACGCTTTGGCATGGTTGTTGCCTGACGGGGACAGCCTGGACCAGAAGAAACATTGAGAGGAATGAATGACCAAAGAAATGCAAACTTTAGCTTTAGCCCCTGTTGGTAACCTGGAGTCTTACATCCGGGCTGCGAACACCTGGCCGATGTTAACGGCCGAGGAAGAAAAGGAGCTTGCTGAAAAGCTGCATTACCAGGGCGATCTGGAAGCAGCGAAAAAGCTGATCCTGTCTCACCTGCGCTTTGTTGTTCACATTGCTCGTAACTATGCGGGCTATGGCCTGCCGCAGGCGGACTTGATTCAGGAAGGTAACATCGGCCTGATGAAGGCTGTACGTCGCTTTAACCCGGAAGTGGGCGTGCGACTGGTTTCCTTCGCCGTACACTGGATCAAAGCAGAAATTCATGAATACGTGCTGCGCAACTGGCGTATCGTGAAAGTCGCCACGACAAAAGCGCAACGTAAGCTGTTCTTCAACCTGCGTAAAACCAAGCAGCGTTTGGGCTGGTTCAATCAGGATGAAGTGGAAATGGTGGCGCGCGAGCTGGGTGTATCCAGCAAAGACGTCCGTGAGATGGAATCCCGTATGGCCGCGCAGGACATGACCTTTGATATGTCCTCCGACGACGACGCATCTGACAGCCAGCCGATGGCACCGGTTCTGTATCTGCAGGATAAAACCTCTAACTTTGCCGACGGCATTGAAGAGGACAACTGGGAAGATCAGGCCGCGAACAAGCTGACCCATGCGATGGAAGGCCTCGACGAGCGTAGCCAGGACATTATCCGCGCCCGCTGGCTGGACGAAGACAACAAGTCCACGCTGCAGGAGCTGGCCGACCGCTACGGCGTTTCTGCGGAACGTGTCCGTCAGCTTGAAAAGAACGCCATGAAAAAACTTCGCGCTGCTATCGAAGCGTAATTACCGCGAAGTACACCGAGAGCCCTCGAATGCAAATTCGGGGGTTCTGTTTTTTTAGCGCCCGCTCTGGCGAATTTCTCCCCCCTGGCAAACACTTACTGATGCGCTAAGCAGGCGATTTTCTCAGGGGGTCAGGGTGAAAAATAACGAACTGAATGACCGGCGTTTACAGGCGACGCCGCGCGGCATCGGCGTGATGTGTAACTTCTATGCTGATAAAGCCGAAAACGCCACGGTGTGGGACGTGGAAGGCAATGAGTACATCGATTTCGCCGCCGGGATCGCGGTGCTGAATACTGGCCATCGCCATCCCAAAGTTATCTCCGCTATCGAAAAACAACTCCACGCTTTTACCCACACGGCCTACCAGATTGTGCCGTATGAGGGCTATGTGGCGCTTGCCGAGCGCATCAACCAGCGCGTGCCGATTGACGGCCCGGCCAAAACCGCCTTCTTCTCGACGGGTGCTGAAGCGGTCGAAAACGCGGTCAAAATTGCCCGCGCGTATACCAGACGCCCCGGCCTTATCACCTTCGGCGGCGCGTTCCACGGGCGCACCTTTATGACCATGGCGCTGACCGGTAAAGTCGCGCCGTACAAGCTGGGTTTTGGCCCGTTCCCCGGTTCGGTATACCACGCTCAATTCCCTGACGATCTGCACGGCATCAGCACGGCGGAAGCATTAAAAAGCCTGGAGCGCATCTTTAAGGC
This sequence comes from Enterobacter cloacae complex sp. P17RS, assembly GCF_014895885.1. NCBI lineage: Bacteria > Pseudomonadati > Pseudomonadota > Gammaproteobacteria > Enterobacterales > Enterobacteriaceae > Enterobacter > Enterobacter cloacae complex sp. P17RS. Next base: position 2,060 of record NZ_JADBQK010000033.1, on the reverse strand, counting down.
CGATATCGCCCCAGACCAGGTGGCGGCCATTATTCTCGAACCGGTTCAGGGAGAGGGCGGGTTCAACATTGCGCCCGCTGATTTTATGCAGGCGCTGCGAGCCCTGTGCGATACCCACGGAATTTTGCTGATTGCCGACGAGGTGCAAAGCGGCTTCGCCCGCACCGGCAAGCTGTTCTCGATGGAACACCACTGCGTGAAGCCGGACCTGATCACCATGGCAAAAAGCCTCGCGGGCGGGATGCCTCTCTCAGCGGTATCGGGCCGCGTCGAGGTGATGGACGCGCCTGCACCTGGCGGTCTGGGCGGTACCTACGCAGGTAACCCGCTGGCGATTGCCGCTGCCCACGCGGTGCTGGACGTGATTGACGAGGAAGATCTCTGCACGCGCTCGGCGCATCTCGGCCATCATCTGGTAGAAGTGCTCAACAAAGCGAAGGAAAACTGCCCGTTCATCGCCGACATCCGTGCCCAGGGCTCGATGGTCGCGGTAGAGTTTAACGATCCGCAATCCGGGCAACCGTCGCCGGAATTTACCCGTCAGGTGCAGGAGCGCGCGTTGAACGAAGGGCTGCTGCTCCTGAGCTGCGGCGTTTACGGCAACGTGATCCGCTTCCTTTATCCGCTTACCATCCCAGAAGCGCAGTTCCGCAAAGCGCTGGACATTATCTTCGCGTCGCTGACACGTTAAAGCCACCAGCCCGGCGGTAAATCCTGTCGGGCTTATCATATATTCATTTCAAATTAGCTATTCCAAAATCATAAAAATGGGGTATGTTTTAGCAGAGTATGCTGAAAAAGCGCGAACAGCACACCAATAACTGAAATAAAGCGCTGCACAACAACATCACAACAATCGTAATAACCATAATAATGGGGAATCTCAGGATGAACATGAAGGGTAAAGCGTTACTGGCAGGATGTATCGCGTTGGCATTCAGCACCATGGCGCAGGCAGATATTAAAGTGGCCGTGGTGGGTGCAATGTCCGGTCCGGTAGCACAGTACGGCGACCAGGAATTTACGGGCGCAGAACAGGCGGTTGCAGATATTAATGTTAAGGGCGGCATCAAGGGCGAAAAACTGCAGATCGTAAAATACGACGATGCCTGTGACCCGAAGCAAGCGGTCGCGGTTGCGAACAAAGTGGTCAACGACGGCATCAAATACGTTATCGGTCACCTGTGCTCCTCTTCTACTCAGCCCGCGTCTGACATCTACGAAGACGAAGGTATCCTGATGATCACCCCAGCTGCGACCGCACCGGAGCTGACCGCGCGCGGCTACAAGCTGACCCTGCGTACCACCGGTCTGGACTCCGATCAGGGCCCAACGGCGGCTAAGTACATTCTGGAAAAAGTGAAGCCGCAGCGTATCGCGATTGTTCACGACAAACAGCAGTACGGCGAAGGTCTGGCCCGTGCGGTGCAGGACGGTCTGAAAAAAGGCAATGCCAACGTGGTCTTCTTTGATGGGATCACCGCTGGCGAGAAAGACTTCTCCACCCTGGTGGCGCGTCTGAAGAAAGAGAATATCGATTTCGTTTACTACGGCGGCTACCACCCGGAAATGGGCCAGATCCTGCGCCAGGCGCGCGCGGCGGGTCTGAAAACCCAGTTCATGGGCCCGGAAGGCGTGGCGAACGTTTCCCTGTCTAACATCGCGGGTGAATCTGCCGAAGGTCTGCTGGTGACCAAGCCGAAGAACTACGACCAGGTGCCAGCGAACAAACCTATCGTAGATGCCATCAAGGCGAAGAAGCAGGATCCAAGCGGCGCGTTCGTCTGGACAACCTACGCAGCGCTGCAGTCTCTGCAGGCGGGTCTGAACCAGTCAGCCGATCCGGCTGAGATTGCCACCTGGCTGAAAGCGAACACGGTCGAGACCGTGATGGGGCCGCTCTCCTGGGACGCAAAGGGCGATCTGAAGGGCTTTGAGTTCGGCGTGTTTGACTGGCATGCGAACGGAACGGCAACTGACGCCAAATAAACGCAAATGGCAACCGTAAGGTTGCCATTTTAGTGTTTGCACCCTCTCCCCGTGGGTGTACGGTCCGGGGA